>JBCCFD010000433.1:0-6840 GCA_039029915.1 Chloroflexota bacterium | reverse complement strand
TTCTGTATCCTGATAAAGGGGTTCTCTTTGGTGGGGACAACTACTACAAATCGTGGCCTAATCTTTCACCCATCCGCGGTGCCCCATATCGAGATATCAAAGCTTGGATTCACAGTTTAGATATGATGTTGGCCGAAGAAGCAGAGGTGCTGGTGGCAGGCCATACACGGCCGTTAATTGGCAAAGCACTGGTCAAAGAATCAATGACCCACTATCGGGACGCTATCAAGTTTGTATTTGATAAAACAATTGAAGGAATCAACAAAGGATTAACCCCAGACCAGCTGGTGAGCTATGTACAGCTTCCTAAAAAATATTTGGAATTGGACAATATACGGCCGTATTACGGTAACCCAGAGTGGGCAGTTCGCGCCATCTTCACCTACTACCTAGGCTGGTTTGATGGCAACCCGCTAAACCTTTTTCCCCTAGCACCTAAAGATGAAGCCATGCGCATGGTTGAACTTGCCGGTGGCGTTGACACCCTTCAGAAAAAGGCAGAAGAGGCTTTAGCCAACCAAGATTACAAATGGGCGGCTAAATTAGCCGATTACCTATTAGCGTTTGCCCCACAGGCCAAACGCCCCAAGCTTATTAAAGCTGAAGCGCTCGAAGCCATTGGCGAAACCGTGCTTTCGGGAATCGGCCGTAACTACTACTTCACTGTTGCTCAAGAGCTAAGAAACGCTGTAAACAAATAGGTCGGCCCCTTGAGCATTTCCCAAAGCCTATTGAAACACCTCTAAATCTTGTCCCATCAGGACAACCCCATCATATTTTTGCTTAATTTCATCGACAAAAGAGGCGTCCGAAATATCAGACAGATGCATTTTGTGGGTAATAATCAGTTTTTTAGGCTTAGATTGGTTCGCAATTTCAGCAAGCTCTTGGGTAGATGTGTGCATTCTACGGAAATATGAGACTGAAAAGTGAGATTGGTGTAGGCCAACCTCACTGTAACATTCATGAATGAGCAAATCACAATTTTGGGCGTGTTGAATAATATTTGGATGGGGCTTTGTGTCACCAGAAAAAACGACTGTTTTGTCTGCCGTTTCAAATTTCAAGCCGTATGATTCTAACCCGCCGTGTGACACATCAAATGCCGTCACTGTCACGTGCTCGTCCTGAATTAATGGGCCAGATGTGTATTCAATCACCTGAAGCCTCAGCGTGTCGGCATTCGGAAATTCAGCTCGCTGGTGTTCGGCAATACCCAATTCATATGCTTCAACGAGGAGGTTAACCATTTTAGCAGTGCCTTTAGGGCCATAGATATTCAATGTTTTAAAGCGTCTTAGCACCCATGTCGTGATGATAAAGTCAGCCAAGCCCGATGTATGATCGGGGTGAAGGTGAGTCAATATCAAATCCCCGATATTGTTAAACTGTAGCTGTGACTGCCCGTTTGCGATGGCCTGTGAAATGCGCTGTACTGTTCCACCACCACAGTCAATGATAAACGGCCGTTCTCCTACTACCACAGCAGACGATGATTGAAACGAATGAGGTTGGCAGGAAGGTGAGCCAGTTCCCAACAAAACCACTTTAGTTGACATAAATTCACTCCACAAAGTGGTTTTTTAACACCCCAACTTTTTCAACTTCAACCACAATTTCATCCCCCGGTTGCATATACACGGGTGGTTTTCTGGCATAACCTACCCCTTCAGGCGTGCCCGTTAAAATGACATCTCCTGGCTCGAGCGTGCAAATTTTGGAAATATATTCAATCGTAAACGCAACGGAAAAAATCATCATTTTGGTGTTGCTGCTTTGCATCAGTTGACCATTGTAGTGGGATGTAATGTTTAGATTTTGAACATCTTCAATTTCATCAGCTGTCACCAAGGTGGGACCCAGTGGACCAAACCCATCCACCATCTTTCCAGCCGTAAATTGGCTCGTTAATCTCTGCCAGTCACGTGCCGTAATATCATTCGCGGCCGCATACCCATATACATAATCGAAAGCCCCTGCTTCGCTCACATTTTTACAAGTTTTGCCAATGATGACCGCTAATTCTGCCTCATAGTCAACGCGCTTTGTGCCTTCAGGTATCACCACGGGACAGTTAGCCCCATTAAGAGAGGTGTGCGTTTTATGAAATAGCATGGGGTATTTAGGTGGCTCTGCGCCCCCTTCAGCGGCGTGAGCAGCATAGTTCCGCCCCAGGGCAATCACTTTGCCAGGCCGAACAACCGGCGGCAGGTAAGTAATTTCACTAGCTGGAATGGCTTCTTCTCTTGCCTCAAGCGCAGCTTGAGCCAAGGTTCGGCCTTCATCCCCCAAATGGATCAAATTAATCATGTCAGACACTTTGCTAATGGGGATTATGTTTTCACCATCTAAAACGCCAATTCCTTTTGCGCCTCGTCCTTGATAGCTTACTAACTTCATAAAATTTCCTCACTTTTTTGATGGTCGGTTGTTCTCTAAGCAGCCCTGTTTCAGGCAAAGCTATCGTTAAAAAACAGGTTGCCACGCTTGGCCCCAAGCGCCCTGCCAGAGCCACGGCTTGTCCGAATTTGATTTGGTTGTGCCACCCCGCCAAAGGTCATACCGTTCAGCAGAATGTTTACTGAAAAAGGTCATTAATTGATTGTCTAATGTTTGGGCGATGTCTGGATGTGCAGTCAGAACGTTGTGACGCTCTCCTGGGTCATCAATGAGATCATACAGCTCATCTTGAAATGGATAATTTTCATTTTCTTTGAACCGCTTTACGTAGAGCCACTTATCGGTTCGAATTGCGCGGGTTTCTTCCTGTTCGAGAAAGATAACATCTTCCCACTCGGCTAATTCGGCTTGCAACAGCGGGGTTAACGGCCGTGCCGGCAATCCTGTTACAGTCGGTGCATTCGTCATCTCTAAAATGGTTGGAAACAGATCAATTTGGCTCACTAGATTGTCACAATGTGAATGAGACATGATATGCGGGCCTCGCATAATAAGCGGGATGTGATAGGCACTAGCGTGGCCAGTAGCAGGCAATGTCACTTGGGCATGCCCCCAGTAGCCGTGATGTCCAATTGAAAAACCATGATCGGTGGTATAAATCACAATCGTGTTTTCTTTCAACCCTTGGGCATCTAAAGCGGCCATGACGCGCCCCACCCCGTCATCTACCATACTCATCTGAGACGCATAGTTACGCATAGTGGCCCTGTCATTCAAGATTTGGAGCGGTGCAGAGTAGTCTAACCCGCCTCCGCTCTCGTTTTGTCGCAGTAAGAACCGATCAATCACCGCCTTATTGAGTCCTTCTCGTGGAAAGCTGTCCATTGGGCAATCTTGGTAAAGTTCAGCAAATCGATTTTGCGGCTTGCCCTTGATGGCTGGCCAGTGACCATATGGGCCGTTGTAGGTTAGCAACATGAAAAAGGGGGCATCTTCAGCATACCCCTCGAGATAATGTACCGCTTTTTCGGTAAAGACGTCGACGCTGTGGCGGGGGTCAGTGTAGGAACGGCCGTTGTCAATAAACGTGTTGTTCCAAAATGAACGCGTGTGCCCATGAGGAAATGTAAACCAGTGGTCAAACCCATTTTGGGGTTCAAAGGGGCTGCCTAAATGGTATTTACCAATCAGCGCCGTCTGGTATTGATTGGCCTGCAGCCGTTCAGGTAGCGTTTGAATATCGTTCAGCGCGTTCCACGCAGTTGGCCACCGTTCCATTTTGCGATCGTCAATCCACGTGTGAATGCCGTGTTCTGACGGCATCATTCCAGTTAATACTGACGCACGGCAAGGTGAGCACATGGCATTTACAGCAAAGGTGCGATCAAACCGTGTCCCCTCCTGTGCCAGCCGATCGAGATGGGGCGTTTGAACTTCAGGGTTACCATAACAGCCCAATAGTTCAGCCGGATGATTGTCACTCATGATGAGCAAAATGTTAGGTTGGGTCATGGTCTTGTGTATCCTTCTCTCCCGCAAACGATATTAAACATCGAAAATCAATTTACAACAACATAGCGTCTCACGTGAAGATCGTAAGGGTTTTTGAAGCTGAAACTTTTTACCCTTAGAGTCTGTTGAAAGATGATTGAAGGTTTGGACGCTTTTGATCAAAGTTGTATACGGCCGTTCCTCTTCTATAATACTTTCACTCTTATCATTGTTCGGTTTGGGAGATTCAACCCCACACGTGCATCACCTATCTGGTCTTAATCAGGGGAACTATTTCGGTGTATCGAGTTAAATTGTTTGGATTATTGACAATAGCTTGGCTACTTGGCTGTCAAATAGTGACACCAGAAGAATTATCTGCAACGCCAATCAGCATATCATCTAATATTACTGCAAGTGCTACATTTATACCGACGCTCACAGCAATTATACCTACGACAACTCCCACGCCTTACCCAACAAATACCCCCACAACCACGTCCACACCGTCACCAATACCACTTTTGATCTTGACACAACAACACGAAACGGGCACGCCCACGCCTCGTCCGACTAGGCCTACAAGAACTCCCACATCCACTCCAGATATATCTGATCTTGCCGGTGTTTATAAAACTTATCACAATGATGACTATGGCTTTAAATTTGATTATCCAGCGGTTTTTGATGAAGGTCCTTACCCAGGGCTCTGCGCTCTCTATGAAAATGACACGGTTTCATACCCGACTCTCTTTAATGTGAATGTTGGCCATCGAACCTGGATTTATGTTGTGGATGCTCAAGATAAGAGCTTATCTCAATATCTTGACGACTTTGTTGAATCAGCGCAGGCAAATTCTGAAGAGGATTCGGACATTGTGTTTATGGTGACTTCATTACTTTTACCAACACAAGAAAATGGGCAAATTTTTACTGGTGAAGATGGAGAACAATATGCAACCATTGAATATCGCTTTGGCATAACAAACAGGTATGGACGAAAAACCGTCTTTTTACACAATAGTAATTTTATAGAAATAAATTTTACCGCTGGCCTGTTTTGCGACTTCCCTGAAATCAATGTGCATGAAGTTGATGCGAGTCTTGAAATTTTGGATTCGTTTCAAGTAACACCATGACAATCTTCTAACCCCACCTTGCCCAACTCCTTCGCTTCTTTTTAAATTTTGTTATCTGGCACTTATTTTTCGTTGCTATCCTCAACGTATACAAAAGAATCGAGGGTTTTATGAAGTATTTAATTTATCTAATTGCAAGCATATTTTTGATCGGCTGTATGCCGTTGACGGGTGAGGTATTGAACACAACGGCCGTTCCCACCGCAGAATTGGTCATCTTGCCAACAGTTGCACCAACAATAGCTGCACCCACCCCCACAGCGGAGCCAACCATGCCAGCACCCACGGCTGAAAGTAACGCACTGGCTGAAACGGCCGTAGATACACCAGAGCCAACAGAAACGGCCGTTGCCCCAACAGCAGAGCCAACGCCAGCCCAAATTGCGCTACCCGGCGTCGAATTATTCACCTTTCAATCTGGGGAACCCGGTTGGTACACCGTTGATGATGATGTGATGGGCGGCGTCTCAAGCAGTACAGTCTCACTTTTGGAGATTGGGGACAGTGAATCAGCACTTTATTTCACGGGCAACATGTCGCTCGACAACAATGGCGGGTTTTCTTCGGTTCGGTCAGACTGGACACAAATCGACCTCAGCGGGCAAGACGGCATTTTATTGAAGGTGCTTGGTGATGGAAAGACCTATCGTTTACGCATTCGCACAGCCTTAGTCGGTAGTGATATCTCCTACAACGCCTATTTTGAAACAACAGCGAACGAGTGGCGCTTAGCCTATATTCCTTTTGCTCAAATGGTGCCAACTTATCGCGGATTTGTGATGGACGTTGACCCTGTTGATCCGAGCACAATCAGCTCATTTGGCTTTATGCTTAGCGACAAACAAGAAGGTGAATTTGCACTGCAGGTTGATTGGATGCGCGCCGTAACGGAAGCCGAAATAATCGCCGCAGCCGACTCCGATTAATGCGCGTCAGGTGCAGTTTCTAGCCATTCCGTAAAGGGGCTATGGGCTTTTTGTGTCTGAGGGGGACTCAAAGACGTAGACCTGATGGGCGACGCCACGTATGAATTTTAGGAGTCCAGTCCGCTGGGGTAGAGGAGCAGGTTTCACTGTTAAAACAACAGGGACTTGCCGACCCAAGCGCCGAATCTGGGTCACGCTGCTACGCACTAAGCGCACGGCCTCACTGTCTGGCAGGGTTTCAACATAAAATAGGGTCAGAAAATTTAGCAGAATAAGAGCAGATGTGGGCTGGCTTTCTTCGAGATGTTGCACAACTTGGTGACAGGTAAACGGCCGTATCACCCGCACGCGGGCCATTGTTTCATCAACCAAGCTCGTATTCTGGCGCACTTCATCAGCCAGCAGTTGTTTATCAAACTGCTCGGCACTATCAATGAGGCTGACATTTCCCATTAAAGCCAGTTGTGTCATTGCCTCAAGCAATGCCTTTTCGGGAGGTGTACCAATAACGGCCGTGACGCCTCGATTTTGAACATGTGCTAAATGATTCATCTCGTCAGCATAGAGAGAATGAGGCGTCAGTTCAATCACCTGCGGGGGTGAAAAACGGCCGTTATGATAAATACCCCCCGAGCGTATTCCCCTCATTAGGTGAGCGCGATGCCTCTAGTATTGCTCTCCATAGATTCGCATTGAGTTATGATGTCAGCAATACTCAACAGTTTTCCAATTTATTAACATAATAACAAGTTGCACACTTTAGGAAAACTGTACTAGCCACTCGGTAAAATCAACACTCACCAATTGATGGCGCAGTTCTAGCTTGCTGTGCACTTGAAACTTTGCCAGCAAATTTTTGATATGTGTCTTGACGGTGTTGGTGC
>JBCCFD010000432.1:0-6858 GCA_039029915.1 Chloroflexota bacterium | reverse complement strand
TTGCCCGTAGATAGGTCAGGCACCTGGGCACAATCCCCAGCGGCCCATAAATTTGGTCTGTTGAGCACCTGCAATTCGGTGTTTACCTCAAGCTGTCCTCGCTTTGTAAGCGGAACGCCCAACATTCTTAATACAGGGCTAGGCTGATTACCAGCCGTCCAAACAAACGTATTGCTCTGAATTTCATCATCTCCAATTTCAACAACGCCGGGACGCGCCCCAGTAACCCGAACACCCAGCCTAAATTCAACACCGCGCTCGGCTAATTTTTCTCGGGCAAACTCACCAAGCTCTTCGCTTAGCTCCGGCAAAATTCGATCGCGGGAGTGGACTAGAACCGTGCGCACATCTTCAGGGTTGACATTCGGGTAGTAAAAGCTAATGCCTCTGGCAAAATCATTAATGCCGCCCAGCAGTTCAACCCCAGCAAACCCGCCCCCAGCCACGACAAAGGTTAACATTTGTTTACAGCGGTTTTGATCGGGGTCGAGGTCAGCCCGCTCAAACATATCAATAATTTGATTGCGAATGAGGATAGCATCATCCAATGATTTGAAAGAAAAGGCTTCATTTTCAATAGCTTGATTGCCAAAATAGTTGGGAATACTGCCGGTTGTCAGCACTAAATGATCAAAGGGAAGCGCTTTTTTCTGAGAGCGCGTATCGGGGCTTAAGTGAACGGTTTGCGCTTCAACATCGATGTTTTCAATATCGCTTTGTACTACTTGAACATTTTTGAAAAAGCTGCGCAACGAAGGACTAATATTTTGGGCATTTACCGCGCTGGCAGACACTTCTGACAGCATCGGCGTGTGAATGAGGAAATTGTTCTGACTGACGAGGGTAATACTGACGTGCTTATCGTTGGCAAGTTCTTTTTCCAATGCTTGGGCCGCAGCAACGCCAGCATAGCCACCGCCAATAATCACAACGCGCTTAGTAATTTCTACTGGCTTGTATCCAGGCGGCAAAAGTGAAAATGATTCTTTAAATAGATGATAGGCAAGGCTATAAAATGCTCCCGTTGTGCCACCAATCAACAGATAGGAGAGCAGTTTGGGAACGGCCGTTACGGCATCAACCGCCTGCCAGTTCGTTCCGTTTCCAGTGATAAATGGCTGTAAACTGATTGCCCAAATAAACCATAGAATAATGCCTAGCACAATGCCAGTGGCTACACTTTCAGCATAATGGTTAGGTAGTGGCTCAAAAAGTAAGGCATAGCCAGCCCCAATAAATAAACCGGTTAGCAACACCCAAATGGGACCGCCTAAATCAGAAATCGAAAAGCCAGCATTGGTCGCAAAATTAACGATGACGATGATCAAGCCGCTCATTAATAGACCAACAATCCCGCCAACGGCGGCTCGTCTCAATTGATACATAATTTCTCCTCAAATGATTGCACCATGAGTAACGAATTGTTGTGATCACTACCCAAGATATTGATTGCGTGCAATATTGGTCAAGAACAAATTAAATATACCGGATTTTTTGAGGAACTTGTAGGGAAATCAATGACAAATATGATTTTAGCCGCCCGTAAGCTTCTTTAAGGCTTTCCCATATTGCCGAGACATGGGAATTTCGGTTTTGTCGCTGTTAGCCATGCGCAGTTGAAAGGTGCCTGAAAACCAAGGGACAACTTCAGCAATTTCGTTAAGGTTAACAAGATACGCTTTGTGAACGCGCACGATTGAATAGGGGGCTAACATGCTCTCCAGCTCTTTAATGGTGTACCGGACAGACAAACGGCCGTTTCGCCGTGACTGCATAAACACTTTTTTGCTGTCCGCCTCAATCCATAGGATATCGGTGTAATCCACCAAAACGGCCGTTTTATTCTCTTTTTCCCCCCATAGCTTTGTCAGCGGAACGGCCGTTTCTGATTGTTGTAAGTAGCCCCGTAAATTATTCGTTTTTTCTTCTTGGGCCTCGGCCTTCGAAAGCGCAAATCGGATGCGCTCCATCGTTTGAGATAAACGATTGGGTTGAAACGGCTTGACCACATAATCAAGGGCCGCCAATTCAAACGCCCTTACCGCATGAGCATCATACGCCGTTGCAAAAACAACCAGTGGCTTAGGCACATCTTCATCAAATGGCTGCTCCAAAATAGCCGAAGCCACCGCTAATCCGTTCACCCCTGGCATATTGATGTCCAAAAAAGCTACATCAACAAGCTCCTTACCCAAGATATCCAGCGCCTCAAGGCCATTTTTGGCCTCCAAAAAGTTAGCCTCAGGTTCCTGCTGTTCAAGCAAATATCTCAATTCGCCGCGAGCCGGCTTCTCATCATCAACGATTAATATTTTCATCTTTCGCAGTATCACCTTGGCCATCGATTGGAATCCGGAACAAAACCTTTGTTCCTTCACCAGGTTCTGATTCGATTTGAAGCCTATACGCTTCGCCATATAGCAAGCGAAGCCGCTCATCAACGTTTGATGTGCCAATAGACGGTCGTTTTCGCTCCAAAGTCGCCGACTTTTCTCCCATTCGATTTACATCAAACCCCATCCCATCATCACTAACTTGAAACAGTAGATCTTGACCCACTTCATTTATGACGATGTGCAAATTGCCCCCCTCTGGTTTAGGAGCAATCCCGTGAACAATTGCGTTCTCAACCAAAGGCTGCAAGATTAACGTTGGAATCAACATATCGGAGTGAGCCTTGCTCATTGTTGTCCAAACAATATTGAGGCGTTCATCTAAGCGAGCCTTTTCCAACGCTAAATACGCTTCGACATGATGAATTTCATCTTTGAGCGTAATAAATTCTCCTGCGCTAAGGGACTGCTGAAAAATTTCGGACAGCTTGCCTAAAAGATTTCGCGCCTTATCAGGGTCGATGCGGATAAAGTAGTTAATTGTATTGAGGGAGTTAAAAAAGAAGTGCGGATTGATTTGAGCCTGCAGTGCCCGCAGCTCGGCCTGAGCCAGTGCAAGGCGCGTTTTGGTTAAGGTTAAATTGGTATTGACAAGCTCTGATTGCGCCGCTTCAGCTTCCTGTCTTAACAATTCATCCTGAATAGAACGAACCATCATATAAAGCAGGCCAAAACCAACTAAATTTATAATAATGTTGGTTAATAAGCGATCAACGTAAAAGTAGGGATTGTAAGTTGAAATTGCGCTGAAGATAACGGCCAAAACCAAGATGATGATCGGCAAGGGCAATAAATATTGCAAATTATACCGTCGTTTTCCAATGAAATTTCCCCACAATCCTGAAAAACTGCCAATCCAGACGGCCATTACCGCCGGGGTGCTCTTTAAAACACCAAACTCAAAGTAGTGGGCAAAGGTTCTATTATCATTCCATTGCCAATCAATCCAATCCACATACCCGCTCGCTAATGCAAAAAAGATGCCCACGGCCAAGCCGACTCGCCACCCTCCAACCAAACCAGCCACAATGACGGTGAAGTAGCCTAAAATAACGAGATCATCTAAAAAGTTGTTTAAAATGAAGCGATATATGAGGAAGAGGGTCTGTATTCCCATAAAAACTAAAATAAATTCTATGGTACGTCGCTGCGTCAATCTCTCTTCGATGGCCTCACGAAATAAAGCGGTGCGGCTTAGCCCAAAGAGCAGCACAATTGGCAGTATAAACTCAGTCACCCCAAAACCAAGCGTATAAGGGTTTATTTTTAGGGACCCCAAGGTATCTGGTGAGAAATTAGGATCGATTGTGGCTGAGCGGACAAAGAGTGTCCACAAAATCATGATAAACGTGGTTATACCGATACCAATAATGGCAGGTTGTGTCCAAATGGGGGTTTTTTGTTCAGAAACGGCCGTTTCAAGCATGTGCGTCTTGTTTACATGTTTAATAATGTAAGAATAAATTTTATTTTTAAGTCCATATAAGTCTAGCACTGCTACGACCCCGATTCAATTATCTGTTCAGACGAGAGGTCAACTAGCGCATAAAATAACCGTGCATCAGTTGTGACAAACTCAACCAGCCATTGATTTTCCTCTACCGGAGTGACATAGGTCGACCAATCATCTACCTCACCAATAAAATCCCAGACGTTTTCCGCATCATAGGCAATGGTGATAGCTCGATCTTGGGCCTCATTAACAGTCTGCGCTTCCGTTAAGGCCGATGGGTCTTTAATCGCATTGATATAGAGTTCATCATTTTGCTCATCGATTACGGTAACAACCAAAAGCTCTTCAATGCCTTTATAAAAATATGTTTCAAAGGTGCTGTCCCACTTATTGTAGTAAGTATCGTATCCCCACAGCGATACATCACCTAAACGGGCCAAAATCTCTGCATCTTCAAAAATAAATGCTTCAACCCGATCTCTTCCCGCTTGAAATTGTTCGGGCGGCAGGTCCATTGGCACATATAAATCAACTATCGACTCATCTGAGAGATCGATTTGCCCCCAGCCAAGCCATTCTTGCGTCTCACCGTCAAGAAGGTTGATACCAAATACCAACTCCCCTTCATCCCATACTTCAGCAACCCAATTAGGATAACCAGCCAAGAAGTTAGGAATCGTGTCATGATTGGCAAAGATTAGAACAGCTTCTTTAGCTTGGCGACTATCGTCATTTAAAACGGTAATATCACCGATTGTTATTGAATCAACGGCCGTTCGCTCAAGTATTGAAAGCAATCCTCCGCTGCTTTCTTCACTTTCCACGCTCGACATCTGACTACCGCCATCAGACATCGATTCACTCATGGTGGCACCAGACACCATACGGCCGTTTCCCTCGTTCGGAACCATCTCGCTATTGGTGAGGGGTGGGTTTGACACGGCCGTTCCCCCATCTTCTGATGGCTGATCACAGGCTGAACCCAGCAGGACAAAAAATAATATAAAGATGAATAATTTTTGCTTCACGAAATGGAACCTCCAAACGAGGCCCGTCAGGTTTTACGGAAATCACCAAATTTTCTAAAAACCTGACGGGAACTGATGTGTCGTTACGGAGTTACCTTAGACGAAAACGGCCGTTTCACTCAATGATTACGAGATAACTGGTTGTATAGATGGATAAGTGGCTAGATTGGGGTGAATTAGATTAGACAAGCCCCTGTTTATTTAATGCCCTGAGGGCTGCATTGACGATAGAGTCAGCGTCAATGCCCATTGATTGATAAAGCAAATCACGGCTGCCGCTCTGACCAAACTTATCAACACCCAGCGTCTCAACCGGGGCACCAAACACACTCCCCAGCCAGGCATGAGCATGAGAGGCGCCGTCATTGACAATAATCAGCGGGGCGTGATGTTCATTTTGCGGGAAAAGCCAATCAAATGGGGAGTCGTTTTGACCATTTTGCCACGCTTCAAACAGCCGCCTCGGGCTAGTTAAATTAATGACGTTGGCTGGGATACCTTCTTCCTCAAGCAGTGAGGCGGCTTGCAGCACTTCAGGAATCATGGCACCCGTTGTTACTAGCTGCACCAAATAAGATTTTTCAACACCTTCTTGCGAACGCCAATCTTGAAGGCGGTAACCACCAGCCAGCACCTGCTTTTTAAGGCGTGCTTCCCCAAGTCGTTCTTGAGCAGCCGTAAACGGCCGTTGATCTATCACCTTTGTGGACAGGCGAAAATAGCTGGCCCGCCCGTCCGCTCGGTCAAAACATTCAGAAATTGCATCCACCATCAGCCAAGCCAGTTCAGTGGCAAAACATGGCTCATAGTAGTTGAGATTAGGCAATTCCATCCCCAGCGAAGAGGTCACCGTTGATTGATGCGCTCCTCCCTCTGGAGATAGCGTCACACCAGACGGAGTACCAGCCACAATAAATTTTGAACCAGAATAAAGACCATAAATAAACGCGTCCAGGCCACGACAGACAAAGGGATCATAAACCGTCCCAATAGGCACTGTCGTATGCCCCAGCAGTTCTTTTGTAATGCCAAACATGCTCAGCGCCATAAACAGATTCATCTCTGAAATGCCAAGCTCAATATGCTGCCCTTTATCACTTTCGTGCCACGTCACGGCCGATCCGGCTTCATGTCCAGCCAATGAAAAAACACCCATTTTATTGATCCAGCCCGATAAATTTGTAGAAACGGACACATCAGGCGAAATCGTGACGAGGTGCTTTGCCAAGGCTTCATCTCTTGAAAGTGCCAGCAAAATACGGCCAAAACTTTGCTGAGTGCTAGTTTTACCCTGCGGTATCGTGGGATCAGCGGTTTGGGGTCTCGAAGCAACGGCCGTTTCCAGCGTTCGTTCTGGAAAGAGAAGCGATGCTCTGGCTCTGCAGTGAACGCCAGCTTCCGACTCGGATGGAAAATCGGCCCATTCATCTTTTTCCATGCCCATCTCTCGACAAAGCTGCTCAATTTGCTTTGGCTCCAAAAGCATCGAATGGTTGAGCGGATGCCCCGCCATTGGAAGCCCCCATCCTTTAACGGTGTACGCAAAGAGAACGGTGGGCCGCGTTTTATCCTGATCAGATTCAGCGAGGCGGGCTAGCAAAACATCAAAATCGTGGCCGCCTAAATCACCAAGCACGCTAGGCAGCTCATCATCGGAAATATCAGCAATTAACGCCTCAAACTTTGGATTGCCTCTGGTTAACAACGGCCGTATTTCGGCGCCTGACTTTCGCAGTAAACCCTGATATTCCGCATTGCTCATCTCATCGATGCGATCTTGCAGTAAACGGCCGTTGGGTCGCGCAAAAATATCCTCTAATCGTTTGCCAAACTTTGCCTCTAACACCTGCCAATCACAGCTAGAAAACAACGACTTTAGGCGAGCCGCCTTAATGCCGGGCACAACCCGATCCAAGCTTTGCCGATTGAGATCAACAATAAGCAGCACGTTGCTCAGCGTATTGAGCGAGTCATCTAAAATCGC
>JBCCFD010000431.1:0-6894 GCA_039029915.1 Chloroflexota bacterium | reverse complement strand
TAAGGCTGGCTAACAATACCGTCAGGTTTTTACGAAGATTTGAGAATTTACGGCCGGTGCGTTTATTGCGGCGAACCATTTTTTCTAAGTCACGTTGGTGTTGATTTGAAATTAAATTTGTGTGTGTGTGGTGATACATCTTATTTACCTCTTTTTTGAATTACTGTTACGTCTTGATTTATTCAATCCGTTTGTTTTGTTTGATGTCTGAAGAATAGCATCTGTGGGTGACACAAACGTGACTCCTCTGTGTAAACGTTTTTACAGAGTGGCGTGAATTTGCCAGAATTTCTCTTTCATGATCAAATAACGAGATGGACGCAAGCAGCAAAACCCAGCGCATTGCTATTATTGATTTAGGCTCAAACACAGCTCGGATGATTGTAATGCAGGCGGTATCTGGCTATTCATACCGTCTTATCGATGAGATTCGTGAGGTGGTAAGACTAAGGCAGGGGATGGAAAACGGCCGTTTAAGCACTGACGCCATTGCCCGAGCCACTTTTGCCTTGCGCCTATTCAAACGGTATTGCGACAGCGCTGGTATCGATCACATCATTGCCTCTGCCACAAGCGCGGTGCGTGATGCAGAAAACGGAGAAGCGTTTACGTCCCAAGTGGAGCAAGAGCTTGAATTGCCGCTGCGAATATTGAGCGGGGAAGAAGAAGCGTATTATGGCGCACTTGGGGTTTTAAATGAGGTGCCTCTAGCGCATGGGTTTGTGGTTGACATTGGAGGTGGGAGCGCCCAAGTTACGGCCGTTCGACATCAGCAAATTCACGAAAGACAATCCGTACCCCTTGGGGCGTTGGCGCTTACTGAACTATTTGTAAATTCTGACCCTATTGATAACGATGCCTTTGCGAAAATCGAAGCTCATATAGAGCGAAACCTAAACACGATTGATTGGTTGACTGATATTGAGGACCCCTCAAATCATTCAGTAATCGGCATAGGCGGAACGATTAGAAATCTGGCTAAGATCGCAGCCGAGAAACGAGCGTATCCGTTAAACACGCTGCACGGCTTTCATCTGAAGCTAGAAGAGGTTGAGGCAGCGATTGAGCTGTTGAGAAAACGGCCGTTAAAAGAACGACAGCAGATTCGTGGTCTTAGCAAAGATCGGGCCGACATCATTTTGCCAGGCGCGCTGGTCATTCGAGCTATCATGGCAAGATTAAATGTCCAAGCGATCACTATTTCCCAAAATGGCTTGCGTGAAGGGCTATTCTTCGAATACTTTTGGCAGCACCTGACTTATCCTGTGGTGACGAAGGTGAGGCGGTTTGGCGTGCTGAACATGGCTCGCAACTATCATTATCAAAAAGCACACTCCCAGCACGTGCGCTATCTAGCTGGGCGACTATTTAATCAGCTGGCACCCCTTCACAAGCTTGGTCCTGCCGAACGCGAACTCCTAGATGCAGCCGCGTTGCTTCACGATTTGGGCACCATTATTAGCTATCATGACCATCACAAACATTCCCAAACATTGATTGTGAACAGCGGTTTGCCCGGTTTTACGCCCCGTGAAATAGCGCTGGTGGCCCTCTTAACTCGTTACCATCGTCAAGGCACGCCCTCCCGACGTGAATTTAAATCGATATTGAACCAAAAAGATAAAGAGATTTTACTTTCGCTTTCGGCAATCTTGCGCTTATCAGAATATTTGGAGCGAGGCAGAAACGGCCGTGTTGATGACGTTACGGCCGTTTGGGATGATCACAACATGCGTATCACTCTCATTGCGGATGAATATCCAGCCGTCGAGATTTGGGAAGCCGAAAAAAAAGCGGTGAAGCACGTTGAGGATGCTTACGGCCGTAAAGTGATTTTGGAGAGCGCAACAGCACCTTAATGTCGTTATAAGTGGCAAAGTTGCAGGGTCTCAGAGTGGCAAGGTGCCTCTGAAAAAGCGACTTGCCACCCTGCCACTTTGCACCTCCGCCTAATTTTATGTAAAATAACATTATGTTAGCTCATGCGCCGATCAAAGATGCCAAGCCTGTATTGAAATGGGCTGGCGGCAAGCGACAGCTTTTAACCCAATACGCCCCCTATTTTCCTGAGCTAGGCAGTTACGGCCGTTACTTTGAACCGTTTATTGGCAGCGCCGCCGTCTTCTTCCATTTACAACCCTCGGTTGCCACGCTTTCAGATCGAAATCAGCAGCTCATCGAAGTTTATCAAGTTATTCGTAATGATGTAGATGGGCTCATTGACGCCCTTCAAGGGCATTTAAATGAGTCAGATTATTATTATGCCGTCAGGGCGCAGAATGTGGAGACATTAACGGCCGTTCAGCGGGTCGCTCGCTTTATCTACCTCAACAAAACTTGCTACAATGGCCTCTATCGTGAAAATAAGAAGGGCAAATTCAATGTCCCCTTTGGTCGTTATGTCAACCCAAAGATTTGTGACGAAAATCGCTTAAGAGCCGTCTCCGAAATGTTACAGTCCATTGATATACTTGCTATTGATTTTGAAGATGCAGTTGCTACTGCCCAACAGGGCGACTTCGTTTATCTAGATCCGCCATATGCACCCCTCAACAAAACGAGCAACTTTACCAGTTACGATCGGTACGGTTTTTATGACGAAGATCAAGAACGATTAGCTGAAACGATTCATGATTTGACTGAGCGTGGCGTTCATGTGATGCTTAGCAACTCGACAGCCGACATTATTTATGAGCTATACGATCTGCCTCAATATCTGCTCATCCCCATCCAAGCCCGCCGCAACATTAACAGCAAGGCAGCCAAACGTGGCTTAATCTCCGAACTGCTAATTCTAAACTATTAACAAGGGGTAAGTCGCCTAAGCCTTTTCCTTAGCACACCCCACAACCAGAGGCATGAGCTTGCCGAAGGTTTCACCCCCCTAACCAGAAGCCTGAGCCTGTCGAAGGCTCCATCCCACAGCCCAACAACTCACCCTATACCCTGCGGACTGAGCCTGTTAAAGGTCCACCCTTTACTTACCAAAAAATATCTCCAGCACAATATCTAACCTGACTATACTTAAAACTTGTTGGCATAAACACAGTCTTGTTGTGCTTTGATTTGCAATGAATTCTGCTGGTTTAAATATAATTTGGGTGTCTACTGTTGCGACAAACAAGGTTTGGCAGGTAGATTTGTCGCAACTGTAAGTAGTCCTCGCCAACGCTGTATCCGTCAAAAGATCATTGTAGGATTACTAGTCATCAGAGAATGGTGTGTGTGCTGAAACTCTTTGATTTGACGATGCTGACAATATTAATTGTGTGTATTTTTAAGTTTTTGGATTTTTGTGAACGATAAAAGAATGTGAAATAGTTTTAGTGGATTTATTTTTGTTCACGTAAACCGTCATACCCCCTTCATCCTTACTTTCAGCAGGTCAAAATAGAAGAGCCAAAGAAAATTCATTTTCTGAGACCTAATGGCCCCCATAATGTAAACGGACGTAAGTAGACCTTGTGGGCTTGTTTCCGTTTGCCAAAATAAAAGTCTAAAAAAGGATGCTAATTAATGAAAAAAATCCAAAGGATTGTTGTTGTTTTGTTGTTCTCAATGTTATTTATAGCTTGTGGTGGACAAGCCGATTCTGAACCAACAGCAGAGCCCGAAGTTGAAAGCGAAGTAGCAGAATCTGAACCTACTGAAGCGCCTGAAGAATCAGCTATTGAAGAGGACTCAAGCGCAAATGAGACTGACTCATCTACTGCTGAGGAAGCATCAATCTCAACCGAAGAGGAACCTACCGAACAACCTGAAGAAGAACCAACCACTGCACCAGTTGAGGAGCCAACCGATGAACCGGCAGAAGAACCAACCGATGAGCCAGTTGAGGAGCCTACGGCTGCGCCAATCGAAGAACCAACAGCCGAACCGGTAGAAGAACCAACCTCTGAGCCAATTGAAGAACCAACCTCTGAACCGATCGAAGAGCCCACATCAGAACCAATTGAAGAACCAACCTCTGAACCGATCGAAGAGCCCACACCAGAGCCAATTGAAGAACCAACCTCTGAACCGATCGAAGAGCCAATTGTGGCTGCTTTCGACAATGACTCGTTACAGAATCCATCTGGTGGTGTGAACTTTCTCAGCATAACAGGGACACGCAACTTTATACATCAGAGCGATATTTCATTTTCGGGTGGGGATACTGAAGATTATGTTGCCTTTGAATTTCCAAACAATAGTAACGTCAATCAATCAGTCTGGATTACATTAGAGTGTAATTTATCAGGTGACGTTGGGAATGCTCAAATGGCCGCAGTTGTCATTGAAGATGGTGTGGAGCAAGCGGGTGAAACCGTAATTTGTAACAGCGGCGAGCAACAATTGACTGTTGACAACACCAAAGTTCAGACGGTTCGTATTTATTACAACATCACGAATGAAGGCGTATATGGAACATATACTTTGACCGTTGTTGGGTTCAAGTAAATTTCACAAAATATCTTGAAAGTAAATAGATTAGACACGTGAAAGTTACTCAGTGAAAATCAAATAAACAACATTTTTTCAAGCCACTTTTGGTTTTCACATAAGTAAACAAAGTGCTTTCGCGAGTAATGTTGGCGAAAGTCGTGAACGATTTTTAAATCAAGATTTGATTAAGCGAAACGAAGTTCCTGCTTACAATAAAACGACGGCAATAAACTTCGTTTCCTCGAGGTCCCGAAGCTTTTATCTAGCTAGGTTTTCAAATTAGAAACTTCGGAACACTTAAGTAGACTTATTGGATTTGTTTATCAGCACACACCAATAACGTATTGTTATGAATACTTCGTTGTACAAGAAAATAAAACTGCTCAATTAGGTAGAAGTATTCAAACTTTGGTAAGAGAGTTATAAAGAGGAACTTAGCATCGTGCTAAATTCCTCTTTTTTGTTTTACTATTTTATAGAAAGGCGAAATGCTTTTGACTTCTGGTACCTTAATGAAATGGTCGATCATTCAGGGGCAAAACGGATGTATAAAAAACTCTTTCTTCTTGTACTTTTAATCTTTTTAATAAGCTGTGCTAATGGGACTCGTGTCGAAGAAACGGCCGTTCTTACTCCCACCACATTAGCTCCTCAACCTTCACCTTCTTCCACCCCGTTGCCAACAACAACCGCTTTACCACCGACAGAAACGGCCGTTTTGCCTACCCAAACGTCAACACGCGCCCACATCACAAGTGTACCTAGCCCAACACAGGTCCCGCCATCCGCAACACCAACCGTAGAGCCTTCGCTTCTATGGACAAACAAATTTGAAACCGTTACTGTTTTAGATAGCTCAACAATTTACTGGTCACCCATGCAAAACGAATTTGTTGTCTTCTGTAATCCTTATCCAAACCCTGCGCCGGAAATATCAGCCATCAGTTTGTATATAGCCCCTGAGTTTTCAGAAATTGACATAACATCTGAGCATTTTTCCTGCACAATCGACGGCGGGTTTGGTGCTCAACTAATTTGGCATCCTGATGGACAAAAGCTGTTTTTTAACGGGCAAGCCGACAGCGAAGAATACTTTCCAAGCAATACTTCACTCCTATCCATGAATCGTCAGGGAACTGATTTTCAAGTAAGAAAATTATCTTCGAATTTTCAAAACTTCAATGGATGGATGAATGAAAGCAAGCTGGTTTTTAGAGACTATTTTGGTGGGGGACATCATGTGCCGTTCATATTTGATATAACCAACAATACCATTTTGGCATCTTCCATCATTCACGCGGGTAATGTCTTTGGGTTAAATG
Organism: Chloroflexota bacterium; assembly: GCA_039029915.1. GTDB lineage: Bacteria > Chloroflexota > Anaerolineae > Promineifilales > Promineifilaceae > QQUD01. The sequence goes on along the minus strand of JBCCFD010000431.1, from coordinate 1,147 downwards.
AGCAATTTATCGTTGTAGGAACTGGACAGCAACCTGATTTTAATTACACAGTGGCCGCATTTTCTGAATCACCTGTTATTCCACTAGAAATAGAAAGATATGAAGGACCATACCTTTTTGCACTCTCGGTTGATATGAATGAGACTGGCTGGAACCTACGTTATAGTTCAGCGCCATTGGATTGGATTCCGCAGACAGGTGAGGCGTTAGCGTTAACTTGGGATACTGATGTTTCCCTCACAAATGTTGACTTAGGACATGAACAAAATGTAACAAGCCTGCAAATTTGGGATGTGGCGGCAGACGCGGTTGTAGATGAGATTCCAAATGGGGTGGATGGGGCCTTTTCGCCAAACGGCCGTTTTCTAGCCTACCTTACTCCAGATACCCCCGCGCCAAACTTCCACCTGCTTGACCGCACAACTGATCAGATCCAATTTTCGATCCCCGTTTTTAGCGAGCGTAACATTTATCTTTCCACACTGCTTGCCTTTTCACCCAATAGTCGTTATCTCATTCTTGAAACACCCGGCGTTTTGCACACTGATGCCAATCAATCCCCTCAATTTGTAGGATTTAGCGAGACGCGCTATTTGCATATGCTTGACTTAGAAACGATGGCCGTGGTTCAATCAATGCCCGCTCTGGGGCATGTTTCTTGGTCACCAAATGGTCAAATGTTTACTTTTTTAAACGAAGATGAAAATCTGGCAGTATTTGATGTCACCGCCCAGAGAGCTATGCCAATAAGGGTGAGTGGGGGGCGTCAACTGGTCAATCCGCAATGGTCGTTTGACGGCAGCTATCTTAGCGTTGCCTACCGTGATGAGGCCAATGTGTGGCAAACGGCCGTTTTGCAAATTTCAAAACCTTAGTAAACTTCTCACATGCGAAGAAGCTTATATTTAGTACTGCTCACCATTTTTTCCTTGCTTATGTTTGGCCGCCAAGATACGGCCGTTGCTATCCCTCAGCAGGCCGCTATCGATTGGCGCTTTGGGGTGGTTGAAGCATATGAAAACCCCGGCGCGGCGAGCGCCCTTGGGGTCGGCTGGTCGCGAGTTACCTTTCACTGGGCCTTTACCCAACAGGGTGGCCCCGGTACATGGACCCCAACCGTGTCTGATGCCCAGATTAATAATGAAGT
>JBCCFD010000430.1:0-6894 GCA_039029915.1 Chloroflexota bacterium | reverse complement strand
GTTTGGCCACCTTCTGCGCTACAGCCATCATCTTCAGCTTGTAGTTCAAGGCTGTGACCCAGAATTTCACCCCGGTCGGCGAGGGCGATTTCAACACCGTATTGTGAATCTAAACCGAGCGATTCGTTTGGTCCGGTGATAACCAATGCTGAAGCAACGCGAATGGGGTCGCCAGCCGAAACTTCAACACAGCCAATGGCGTCCTCACAGACGAGCTCTTCCATCATTTCTTCCATGTCTTCGTCCATGGCTTCATCTTCTTCCATGTCTTCTTCCATGTCTTCATCCATGGCTTCATCTTCCCCAGCGTCGGCGTCTTCAGATGTTGCGGGTTCATCAGCTGGCTCATCGCTACCAGCATCGCCACCACCACCGCATGCCGCTAGGAACAAGAGGGCGATTAACAATAAAATGAGATATTTTGGCATATTTTTCATTTATCTTCTCCTATAAAAGAATTTGGTAACTCACAAAAATAGAAATTTTTGATTTTTTGTGACCTACACAACAACTGACAAAAAGCGATGCCATTTTAACTTTTTGCCAAAACTATCAGCTAAATAATTTAGCCGATTATTAACTCATTATGTGCAAACAAAAAAGATTCGATGGAAAAAGTAGGTTGATGAATTTTTGTTTGCTTTGAAGTACAGCTCAAATCGCTTCGTACCCATCAAAATAATTTTGACTGTACTTCAGTGAACGGCAAGAAATGATAGAAACGAATCGTGCATCATAAGTTCCATTCCATGCACGGTTAAAACTGGATAATTTATCTGGAAAACGGCCGTAAACGCCAAGCCGCCTTTGATAATATCCAGCGATAAGTCAAGCCGCGTGGTTCATAAATCAAAAAAATCATCAAAATTAAGCCAAAAAATATGGGACGGAACGAAGTCAACAGGCCAGCCGCCTGTCCAGGGAACACCTCTGCGAGAGCGCCACCCATCCAAAGTGCCAAATCTTCTAACAAAATCACAAAAATGCCGCCCATATAAGGTCCCATTGTTGTGCCAAGTCCACCAATCACCAACATTCCTAAGAAAATGATCGAGTCATCTAAAGCATACCCAAATTCAGTGCCAACGCCCCGCTGCCCATGTGCTTTCAAAGCACCAGCCACCCCGGCCAACATTGCGGCTAAGAAAAAAGCACGTAGCTTATAACCAAACAGATTAATCCCCAACAATTCGGCCGCTAAATCATTATCTCTAACTGAAATAAACGCTCGACCTAAGCGACTACGCACAATATTGTTTGTCAAAATCGTTGTAATCAACAGAACTGTAAATGAAAGAAAGAAAAATTGAGCCGGTTCACCTAAACTAAACCCAAACACTTCAACCACAGGCACCTCAATAAAACCGTTGGTGCCCCCAAAAAGTTCAGGGAACGTTTGGCGTGAAATCCAAGGAATAATAAACTGCGCAGCTAAAGTTGCCATTGCTAAGTAAAATCCTTTTACTCGCAGCGACGGTAAGCCAAAAACCAACCCTACAACACCCGTTGAAAGCGCCGCAAACGGAATTGCAATATAAATCGGGAATCCCCAATTAATCGTAACCAAGGCTGAAGCATACCCCCCCACCATCATGAAGGCTGCCTGCCCCAAGGAAACTTGTCCTGTGTATCCGGTTAACAAGTTCAAACCCTGTAGAGCAATTACTGTATAGGCTATCGTATTTCCAGTTGTAACCATATACGCATTTCCCCAAAAGGGGACAGTATAGGCGAATATGATGACCGCAATAGTCGCTCCTATATGCCAAGGTTTACGCAAGATTGCCATATCCTGCGTATAATCACGATCAAAATCTCCTGGTGTTCGTAAAGCCGCCATGTTTAAATCCTCTCGATTCGTTTTTGACCAAAGAGCCCTTCAGGGCGTAAGACCAATATGATTAGAAGCAAAATATACGGAGCAATTTCAGCTGAGTTTCGAACTTCAATTTCAGTTGATGCCTGAACCAACGCTTGCACAAGGCCTACTAGAACGCCCCCTAAAATCGCCCCCGAAAATGACTCTAGTCCACCCAATAAAATTGCTGGAAATGCCACCAACGCAATAAAGGATAAGTTGATGCTTACGCCTGAAATTGTAGCAAGTAAAACACCCCCGAGCGTGGCCACAATACCAGCAATCGCCCAAGATGCCCCAAAAACGCGAGATACCTTAATACCAACACTACGCGCCAGCTCATGATTTTCTGAGGCGGCTCTCATCGAAAGACCAACATTGGTATACTGGAAAAATAAAATAAATATTACCGCTGCTAAAATCGCTACGACAAAGGTGGCTAAGCGGGCCTGACTAATAATTAAGCGATCTAAAAAGACAATGCTTTGCTCATTAACTGGGGCAATCGGAATATTAATCACATCACTGGGTGAAAACGGAGCAGGGAAATTTGATTTAGGCTGTGTGCCCCAAAAAACGGTTGTCAACCCTTCAAATAGCTGTGCCAATCCCAACGTCATTAAAACAATAGACAAGAGTGGCTGACCAGTCATAGGCCGCAGGGCAATCCGTTCAATTACTAGACCAATCAAAATTGCCACAATCACCGCAGCTATCACTGCCGCCCAAAGCGGCAAATCAATTAGGGCTTCCTCTGAATCACCCCCTGCAAATAGCCAAGTAAAATAGGCACCAAGCATAACCATATGCCCATGAGCAAAGTTAAACACCTCTGACGACTTATAGATCAGGACAATGCCTAAGGCAATCAGAGCCAATGTTCCACCGTTTAGTATGCCGGTGATAATTTGCTGTGGAACCAGCACCCAATTCATATTTTTTCTCCTTCCATAAAAAGTCAAGTTACAAATAAAATCAATGTGGAACGGCCGTTTGTCTAAACCGTCATAACTCGCACTTGGGTCTCAATAAAGCCTTCACGGCCATCTTGATATTTGACAGGGGCTTTTACAGCCACCAGCTCCTCGCCGTTATACATTGCATCAATAATTTCAATATATCGATCATACAAAACGTTTCGCTTGAGTTTACGAGTGCGCGTCATTTCAGCTTCATCAGCATCAAACTCTTTATGCATGAGAACAAAATGTTTAAGGCGCGCTCCCAAAGGCAAACTTTCATTTACTTCATCTACAGAGTTTTGAATAAGCCGATAAACTTCTTGTTTCTGGGATAGGTCTGTAAATGTTGTATAACTTAAGCTACGTTTTTCAGCCCAATTCCCCACGTTTTCAAAGTCAATAATAATTAACGCCGTAACATTTTCTCGATCTTCCCCACCAATTGCCATCACGTCTTTGATATAAGGACTAAACTTAAGCCGACCTTCAATAAACTGTGGAGAAAACGATTCACCACTTTTGAGAGTGAGCATATTTTTTAGCCGATCTTGAAAAATAATATGGCCATCCTCATCGATGTGACCGGCATCTCCCGTCATGAACCACCGCTTGCCATTTTGATCCAAATAAATATCTTTGGCTGTGGCTTCAGGATTCTTATAGTACCCTTGCATCACAGTTGGGCCAGAAATCATCAGCTCGCCTTTTTCTGACGTGATAATTTCAATACCGGGAGCCGGTTGGCCCACACTGGCAAATTTAATGTCATTATCACGGTGAATTGTGGCGCCGCCTGTCACTTCAGTTGAGCCATAAATCTGCTTAATGTTCACACCAAGGGCGTGCAAAAAGCGCATTGCATCAGGACTTAGCGCCGCCCCCCCCGTGTACGCAGCCCGAATATTGGCAAGACCCAATTGGCCACGTAAGGGTGTAAACACTAGCTGATCGCCAATCAAGTAGAGAAGTTTAGTCCAAAAACCAACAGCTTCTTGGCTAAATTTGCTATTGGCAACCTTATATCCATATCCCAAAAAGAAATCATAAAGCTTTCGATTAAACCACGTAGCATCATTCATCCGAACCTGAATTTGGGCAACCAAATTTTCCCACAGGCGCGAGCTATAAATCAAACCTTCAGGGGATATTTCCCGCATATTTTGGCGTACCGTTTCCGGTTCTTCTGGAAAATTGACAATGATGCCATCCGCCGCATGGGCGCCAAAACCAATAACCGGCTCTGCAATCCAGCCTAGGGGCAGGAAACTCAAATGATTGTCAGTGTCAAAGCGGGGATCTACCTCGTTATAGGCTTCAGAAGAGCTCATCAAATTATGATGGCTGATCATAACCCCTTTTGGCAAACCTGTTGTACCAGATGTGTAACAAAGCATGGCTAGGTCTTCCCCTTTCCCTATTGCAACCTCTGATGCAAATCTATCTGGTTCTTTTTGCGCTAATTCTTTGCCCAGTGCCTGTACTTCATCAAAAGAAATCAACCAATCATCATCATATTCCCATAAGCCCCGATCATCCCAATAGATCACTTTTTTAATATTGGGGAGTTCCTGCTTTACTTCGAGGAATTTATCACACTGTTCTTGATCTTTTGCGAGGGCAAACACAGAATCACTATGATTAACAACATAGCTGATTTCATTAGAACGCATATCGGTGTAGAGGCCAATGGTAACGCCTCCAATAGCTTGAATGCCAATAAATCCCCACATATATTGCCGGTCATTATCGCCAATAGAGGAAACATGCTGTCCGCGTTCAAGACCAAGGGCGATCATACCAAGGGCAAAATATTTAACTTGTTCATAAGAGTCTTGCCAATTAAATTCACGCCAAATTCCAAACTCTTTTTGTCTCACTGAAACTTTTGAAGTAGGGAATTTATTAGCGTTTTCAAGATAATATTGGGGCAGGGTTTGAGGTTTGTTTACCATGTTTACACTTCCTGTCCAAGATAGGCTTGTATAACTTTTTCATCTGCTTTAACAGCGTCTGGTGTTCCGTCGCCAATTTTTTGCCCAAAGTCTAAAACAACGACCCTGTCTGAAATATCCATAACAAGACCCATATCATGTTCGATAAGCATAACAGTAATACCGCGGCGTTCATAAATATCTAAAATAAATCGGGCCATATCTTCTTTTTCTTCAACATTCATTCCAGCCATGGGCTCATCAAGTAGCAAAAGTTCAGGTTCTAGCGCCAGAGCGCGGCCTAATTCAACGCGTTTACGTAAACCATAAGGCAAATTCCCCACCAAAGATTTACGAATGTGGGCGATCTCCAAAAAATCAATGATTTCTTCAACAAATTCACGATGTTCTACTTCTTCTCTTTGTGCCATTCCCCAGTAAAGTGCACTAGCCCACGCATTTTGTTTCATGTGAATGTGTCGAGCGGCCATTAGATTGTCTAACGTGCTTAAGCCCGTATAGAGCGCAATATTTTGAAAAGTACGCGCCACGCCGAGGGTGGAGATTTTGTGTGTGGGTGTTCTGGTTAAATCAGTCCCTTTAAATGAAATTCGCCCCTCTTGCGGGCGATAGAATCCGCTAATGCAATTGAGCATTGACGTTTTACCCGCCCCGTTTGGGCCAATAATGGCTCGAATTTCACCTTTATTCACTTTAAAGCTTACGTTGGACAAAGCGGCTGTTCCCCCAAAACGCAAGGAAACATCTTCAACTGATAGGATGGTTTTATCGATGGTCATTCAGCCTCTTTTGAGTGGTCTGGGTATGTTCTTCTCTTCTCTACTTGAAAATTTAAGGTTTATGCAAACTGTCTAAATTTTCAAAGGTTTGTCTCTCAAAAGTTACCATAATCATATCATTCTAGCAAAAATTCGCTAAGAGAATAGCGAAAAAAAAGACGCCATTGACAATTGCCAAAGGCGTCCATCACATTTAGGAATTTTTGCCTATTTTTGCATCAGAAGCCGAGCTCTCTACGGCCGATAATTTCCTTCATAATTTCGTTGGTGCCCCCATAAATTGGATTCACCCGATGATCTAAGAAGAACTTCGCAATCGGATACTCAAGCATATATCCATAGCCGCCGTGAAGCTGCAAACAGCGGTCAATCATTTTTTGGGTGATTTCACTGCACCACCATTTTGCCATCGCTGCTTCTTCAGCAGAAAGTTTCTCGTCAACTTGGAGCATAATACAGTGATCAAGAAAGACTCGGGCCACCTGCAGTTCAGTTTTCATTTCAGCTAGCTCAAAACGTGAGTTTTGGAACTTCCCAATGGGGCGCCCAAAGGCAGTACGTTCACGACAATAATCGATCGTGGCGTTTAAAGCCCCTTCTGCTTGCCCTACACTACCAATGGCGATTGTAAGGCGCTCTTGAGGCAAATTGTGCATGAGGTAGCGGAAACCCATTCCTTCTTCACCCAGCATATTTTCAACGGGAACTTTAACATCCTTGAAATAAAGTTCGGCCGTATCTTGAGCGTGCAGTCCAATTTTTTCAAGATTTCTACCTCGCTCAAACCCTTCCATGCCTCGTTCTATAACGACAAGGCTGGTTCCTTTAGCGCCTTCTCCCGGCGTTGTTTTGACATAGGTGATAACAAGATCGGCCAAAATTCCATTGGAGATAAACGTTTTTTGACCATTCACCACAAAATGGTCCCCATTGCGGATAGCTGTTGTTTGTGCGCTTTGAAGATCGCTGCCAGCATTTGGCTCTGTCATGGCGAGGGCCCCAATATATTCACCGGAAGCCAATTTGGGAAACCATCGTTTCTTTTGCTCTTCGTTCCCAAAAGCCATTAAGTAAGGCACAACTAGTTCATTCGTTATCCCAAACCCCGGTCCGTGAACCCCATTCTTGGCGAGTTCTTCGGTAAAAATGGCTAAGTAACGGTAATCATCAACGCCCATACCGCCATACTCTTCGGGAACATCCATGCACAAAAAGCCATTTTCACCAGCTTTTAGCCAAATATCACGTGGGACGATACCGTCTTCTTCCCATTGTTCATGGTAAGGCAAAATATCACGCTTAATGAATTCCCGAACTGCATCGCGGAACATGATATGTTCTTC
>JBCCFD010000429.1:0-6894 GCA_039029915.1 Chloroflexota bacterium | reverse complement strand
GGTTGATGCTTGAGCGACTCTTGCCGTTGAGCAGGAGTTGTTCACGATAAGCATTGATCGTTGCTTTGGTAAATCCAGAACGGCCGTTTGCGTCATACCATTCTAAAAAGTCCAGCAAGGCACGACTGTATGCGCGCTTGCTGTGTGGACTGTCTACACTTTGCGTCACGAGATCGATGATGCCGTACCAAGCCTCATGTTCAGTCTTAATCGGAGAAAGCTTCGTTTCAGGTGTCACCCTGTGAGGATAAGCGATATCAAATTAAATGTCAATAGCTTTTGTTAAATAATATTATCATAAGCTATACTAGTTAAAAAACAAGCGTTATTAGGTAGTCAACGTTGACTACCTAATAACGCTTGTTCGTTTACGAGTTGAATTGATTGCAAAAAATGAACACAGAGGTGTAGAAAATGCAGAAAAGTGAATGAGTTGATATTAAACCCTCTGTGTCCGACACATTTCTGCGTAATATATTATCCAAATCAGACTGTTTACTTCATTGGAACAGGATTGTGGTGAAAGGGTTCATTGAGGCCGTCTTCCGGCCTGCTTGAGGATGGGCTAAATGCCTTCTTGGCCAAATGTTTCAAAACAGGTACCAAAACAACGGGTTGGAAGAATGCTGGTGGCTCTTTCATAAAGGTCATCACCTCAAAGAACTGTTTGGCAACGGCCGGATTTGTGTGAGCTATTTCAAAAACTTGGGCCAAATAGTTTTGGATAATTGGCAATGAAAACGGCCGTGGGCCTTCTGCTTCTTGGAAACGTAAATCCTCACCCGTTGTGATCATCCAAGGATTATTCACAATTTTTGCCGCCTCTTTTTGGAACCGACGAGATAAACCTGACGCTGCTAATCCTTTGCCTTGGTGGTTTAATTTTTGCACCTGTTCGCCTAAAGCAACAGCGTGTAATGCAGCCACCGTCATCCCCTGCCCAAAGCTTGGGTTAAAGCTGCAAACTGCATCACCTACCACACAAAGTCCTTCTGGCCATTTGGCAGCCGACTCGAAATGGTTCCATTTATTTGATTGCAGTTTGTACGCTTTAATGGGAGCCAGCGGTTTTGCGGTGCGCAGCGTTTCATAAATATCAGGCTGTGGCAATGAACGGGCAAACTGCAGATATGCCTCAAGGTCTGTTGGCGGATGATCGCCAAACCAGCCAGCTAAAAGTACCTTGATTTGATTATTGGGCATACGATAAATGAGCCCAAGCTTTTGGCTCAAGCCTGGCTTGGCTGAGATCAGCAGTGCTTTCCAATCAGGATTGCTGTTTTCTAGCAGTTGGAAAATGCCTGAAGCGTAGCCAAGGTTAATTTTGACTTCTGATACTGGCACCTCGGGATAGTCAAGCTGCTTTACCCATTGGGAAACTCGGGAACCACGGCCACAAGCGTCGACAACGAGATTGGCCATATACGGCCGTTTTCCCCCCATTTCCTTGGGTAGGCGCACGGTAACACCTGTTACCTGCTCTTTTGAAGCATCCGTTAACAGCTCAACAACCTGACAATCATCAAGCAGTTGAACATTTGGCATCGCCTGAACCCGCTGGCGAATTTGCCATTCTAGCTGCGGCCTGTCACACCAGTGAACAAAGACATCAGAGCGGTTGGGCTTCATCCACTCCCCAAAGAACAGCCAGCGCATTTCACTCCCTAAATCACAGGGAATAACCCCAGCGTGTTCAAAATCCCAGATTAAATCAGGGAAAAGCTCCTGGATAATTTCAGCACCTTTTTGATGAATGCTGTGTGTTTGACCACTTTGCGGAACGCCGCGACGGGGAACGGGCTTGTCTGCCAGTTTATCTCTTTCAATAACAAGAACTTCTTCGAAATGATCAGACAAGACGCGTGCGGTTAAGAGCCCTGCAATACTTCCCCCGATAATAATTGCTCGCGTATGGATTGGTTGGTTATGAATTTTGTTCATGATAACTATTTCCTTCAAGCAGACGGTTTAATAGATTGGCGACTCTGTAGCGATGCAAACCATCTTAAAATTTCTTTATTTGATGAATTTCAATCTGCTAATTTGTTTGATGTTCTGCACTATAGTTTTGAATCGATCGGAAAACGATCATTTTTCAACAAGCTTGCTAGATAAGACGCCGCAATAATCGGCCGTATTTAATTTTTGTCTAAATTTTGGTTGCGAATTACGATCGGAGCGCTTCATAAATCAAAAAAAAGTAGACCTCATGACTCAACCAAATTTTCTCATCATCATGTGTGACCAACTTGCTGGTCCAGCCCTCCCTATTTACGGACATCCAGTCGTCAAAACGCCAAACCTCACGCAATTAGCCGCTGAAGGGGCCGTTTTTCATAATGCGTACTGTAATAGCCCTGTCTGTGGACCATCCCGAAGCAGTATGGCTGCTGGTCAGCTGTGCTCTCGCATCGGTACTTATGACAATGCAGCAGAATTCCCGTCATCTGTGCCTACCTTTGCTCACTATTTGCGTGAAATGGGGTATCAAACTTGTGTCTCTGGGAAGATGCATTTTGTGGGTGCTGATCAGCTGCACGGCTTTGAGGAGCGGCTAACCACTGACTATTATCCGGGCGGCTTTGAGTGGACGCCTGACTGGCAACGGCCGTTAACTGAGCGCCTCTCTTGGTATCATCAACCGGACAGTATTCGGATGGCGGGCCCAGCCAAAGTCACCATGCAGATTGATTTCGACAATGAGGTTTGCTTCCAAGCCGTGCGAAAAATTTACGACTACCCAAGGTCTGCAGATAAACGGCCGTTTTTCCTCATGACCTCATTTACTCAACCCCACGACCCCTTTAATGCCGAACAGAAATATTGGGATCTATATGACCATAACGAAATCGACATGCCAACGATAGGACGCATTCCCAATGAAGAACTCGACCCGCACAGCTATCGGCTGCGTCAAATGATTGGTGTGTTGGAAGATGATGTGCTTAGTGATGAAATGATTCGAAACGCCCGACACGCCTACTACGGGATGATTAGCTACATTGATGCCAAGGTTGGCGAACTCGTTCAAGCGTTAAAAGATACGGAGCAATACGATAACACCATCATCATTTTCACCTCTGACCACGGCGATATGATGGGTGAACGTGGCCTGTGGTACAAATATTCGTTTTACGAATGGTCCGCCAAAGTGCCCCTGATTTTTGCTGGCCCAAAGATTCAACAGAAGCAAATTCAGGCGAACGTTTCTTTAGTTGATATTCTGCCAACGATGGTTGACTTTGCTTCTGGAGAGAGCCCGGTCCCAGAATATGCCGCGCCAATTGATGGTGAAAGTTTAAAACGGCCGTTGACCACCACAGATACAAATCAAATGAGCAACACAGTTTTTGCAGAATTCCTCGGCGAAGGAGTAATCGCACCTGAGCTTATGATCCGACAAGGACCCTATAAATTGATTTTTGGGCAGGACGATCCGCCTTTGCTTTACAATATTGATGAGGACCCCAATGAGCTCAGAAATCTAGCAGAACTGGCCGAATATGACGCCATAAAAAATAAGCTTCTTGATCTACTTTCTAAAAAATGGGATGTGCCTAAACTAAAAACGGAGATCGTCGCTGATCAAAAGAAGCGGCATCTCATTGCCTCTGCCGTAAGCAAAGGGACTCGAAATGATAAATGGGACTTTGTCCCTGCCCCCGGAACGGGTAAATCCTATATCAATATGGATTCTGATTTGTATAACATCGAGCTACCCCAAATGTGGCCTCAACCCAAAACAAAGCGTATCACCTAATAACAATGCTTAATTGCCCCCCACCCTCTGGCGGGGTCAATTGTCCATTAATGCAACAGAAACAGTCTTCCAGTGGGTGGTTAGCATGATAAAAGCATGAACTTCAAGAAAAAGATTGACTAATCAGTCATTTTGCTTTATACTGCCCCACTATGAGCGATAAACAAACACAACTCATTGAAGCCGCTATCGATTTATTTGCGAAGGAAGGGTTTTGGAATACCCCGACTTCAAAGATCGCCAAACACGCTGGTGTTGCTACCGGCACGCTCTTTAACTATTTTGAATCAAAAAACGATTTAATTGATGCGGTTTATCTGCAGTTAAAGCATGAATGGTCTACCCACATCATGACGGGAATTACGGAAGACCAAGCGTTTAAAGCCGTTACAGAACATATGTGGTTTCGATTTATCGACTGGGGCATCAATAATCCAGTCCGGTATACCCTGATGATGCAGCTAAAAATATCAAATTTGGTTAGCCAAGAAGCCCAGCGGCGCCAAGAAGAAGAAATGGCGGTTGGTTTGGCTTTAGTGCAGAAAGGGATTGCAGATGGCATCATTGGTGATGTCGATCCTGATTATTACGGCCGTGTTCTCATCGCTCAATTAGAAGCATCCGTCGCCTACGCTATGAAGCACCAACTCAAGGATATGGCATTAACCAAGCACATTACGAAAGGGTTTGACCTGTTTTGGGACGGCGTTTCTAAATAATTTTTTTTACTCAAAATGACTGACTAATCAATCTTAATGTTTATAAGTTAGACAAGAAAAAGGAAAACAAACATGAAATCTATTGTGATTACCGGCGCAAGTTCAGGCATTGGCAAAGCAACCGCTAAATACTTTCAAGAGAAAGGCTGGAAAGTCGCCGCCACCATGCGCAAGCCAGAAAACGAAACGGAACTTACCAACATTGAAAACATCTATGTTTATCAGCTGGATGTCACCGACCAAGCCTCAATTGATTTAGCCGCTAACCAAATTCTCAGCGATTTTGAAACGGTCGACGTTGTTCTTAACAACGCTGGTTACGGCTTAGCAGGCCCCTTTGAAGCAGCCACGCGTGAGCAAATTAAACGGCAGTTTGATACCAACGTGTTTGGTCTAATGGAAGTCACCCGCGCTTTTCTCCCCCACTTCCGTGCGAACAAAGCAGGCATGTTTTTAAACGTCTCCTCCATTGGCGGGCGTATCACTTTTCCCTTTATCAGCCTTTACCACAGCAGCAAATGGGCTATTGAAGGATTTTCAGAATCATTGGCATTTGAGCTGGGCGAAATTGGCGTTCAGGTCAAGTTAATTGAGCCAGGTGGTGTCTCAACCGACTTTGGTGGGCGCTCATTAGACATGGCCATGCCAAACGACCAGCCAGAATATATGCCGGCCGTCCAAAAATTTATGGCCGCCCGCGAAAGTTCGGGCCTAGCAGCCAGCACTGCTGAGCAAATCGCTGCCGGTATCTATGAAGCAACGACAGATGGCAAGGCTCAACTGCGCTACTTATTAGGTGACGACGCCAAACAGATGTACGCCATGCGCGAACAAGCAGGCGATGACGGCTTTATGGCCGGTATGCGTCAGCGAATGCTGTCATAAACTTTGTGGCTTCCAAAAACTAGACCCCATCTAAAAGAAGAGGATGATCAAATGGCTAGAAGAATATTAAAAATTGATTCACAAACTGCTGCAAAAGATATTAGCGGCAAAGTATATATCGTAACTGGCGCGAATTCCGGTGTTGGACTTGAAACGACAAGACAACTTGTAAAGCAAGGCGGTCATGTCGTGATGGCCTGCCGTCGAATTGAAGCCGGTGAAGCAGAAGCACAAAGCTTTCATGGATTGAAAGGCAGCTATGAGGTAATGAGGCTCGATCTTGCGGACCTGCAATCGGTCCGAGATTTTGTTGACGCTTTCTCTCAAGAGCACAACAGATTAGATGGGTTAGCGTGTAATGCTGGTTTGGTTGATATGGCTGGCGATGGTCCGAACTTTACAAAAGATGGCCTTGAAATGACCATTGGCATCAGTTATTTCGGACATTTCCTGCTAACAGAGCTGCTTTTAGAAACATTGAAGAAAAGCGCTCCGTCAAGAATGGTCATCCTTTCGTCTGTTGTTCATGCAGGCAATCCAAAAAACCGTCCTAAAGTTCATTTAGACGATTTGAATTTCAAAAATCGACCCTACAACAACTTTGCCGCTTATGCCGAAGCAAAAGTAGCCACTAATTTATATGCCATGGAGCTTGGTAAAAGGTTGGAAGGAACAGGCGTATCAGCATTTTCGGTACATCCTGGTTGGGCAAGATCAAACTTTGGTTCGGGCGGGAATTTTATCATGAGAACGTTAATGGGCATTGCACGGCCGTTGACTCGTTCAATGTCTGATAGCAACGAGGATTCAGCACAAACCTCGCTTCACTGCTTGCTTTCTGACGACGCACCAAATCATTCCGGCGCTTATTTTAGCCAAAGCAGCGTTTTGTATCGGGATCCGGGAACCAAAGATGGCGGGTGGCCCATGACATCCCCAAACCCGCATGCTAAAGATTTAGAAACCGCTAGAAAATTAGTTGATCTGAGCTACGGGCTCGTTGGTCTTAAAGAAAAACAATTATAATTCAGGAAATAAACTCACAGTTTGGGCTTTATTTCACCTAAAGATCGAGGAAAAAATGAGTAACAAGTGGACACAAAACGACATGCCCGATTTAACGGGCAAAGTTGTCGTCATTACCGGAGCCAATAGCGGTCTCGGCTTAGAATCAACCAAAATGATGGCTGCCAAAGGGGCCACCATCGTCATGGCCTGCCGAAACGTGAGCAAGGCTGAAAAAGCGAAAGCAGAAGTTTTAAAATCGGTCCCCAACGCCAATCTGGACCTGATGGCGCTTGATAATTCAGATTTGGCCTCCGTCCGAGCCTTTGCGGACGCGTTTAAAGCGAAGTATGACCGCTTAGATATCCTGCTCAATAATGCAGGCGTCATGGCGATTCCGCGAACCGAAACGGCCGACGGGTTTGAAATGCAGCTAGGTGTTAATCATCTTGGACATTTTGCCCTCACCGGTTTACTGCTTGACGTCATCACCAGCACACCAAACGCTAGAATTCACAACACATC
>JBCCFD010000428.1:0-6910 GCA_039029915.1 Chloroflexota bacterium | reverse complement strand
TACACGGGTAATTATGGCCTAAATCAAGGTGAGCTGACAGCGTGGCATCGGGAACGATGGCATCTTTTAGCAAGCTCAGGCGCTGACCTCTTGGCCTGTGAGACGATACCCTCTTTTCCTGAAGCGCTGGCGTATTTGGACTTATTGAGCGAAACGCCAGAAACGGCCGTTTGGTTCTCCTTTAGCTGTCGCAATGGGGCCGAAATATCAGACGGCACACCGGTCGAAGAGGTGGTAACGGCCGTTGCTGCTCATCCGCAGGTTGTCGCCATTGGTGTTAACTGCACCGCCCCGCGCTATATCCCTGATCTGATCAAAACGATGCATCAGTTAACAAAAAAACCGATCGTTGTTTATCCCAATTCCGGTGAGGCGTATGATGCCGAGCGTAAAGAGTGGCACGGTGAATCAATTCCGGCCGAGTTTGGTACGTTTAGCAAAGAATGGCGCAAAATGGGCGCCGCAATCATCGGCGGCTGTTGTCGCACCACGCCAGCCCACATTCGGCAAATTCGGGATCGATTTAGGTAGTAGAGGCAGTTTGGAATGGCCAAGCGATAGGTTGCTGGTTATTGGTTATTAGTTATTGGTTATTGATTACTGATTAAGGACATTTATGGATTACAACATTCTTCTCAATGACACCGTCAACTTTGCCCAGCGGTTGATTCAAACCCCGAGCATGTCGAAGGAAGAGGCTCAGATTGCTGAACTAGTGGCGCAGGAGTGCCGCGATCTTGGCTTTGATGAGGTCTGGATTGATGAGATTGGGAACGTCAACGGCCGTGTTTTTGGCCAAAATCCTGAGCTAGGTGCCATCGTGCTGAATACCCATTTGGACCATGTTGATCCGGGCGAGCCTAGCCTTTGGTCGGTGTCGCCGTTTGCAGGTGTGGTGGAAAACGGCCGTTTAATTGGCCGGGGTGCATCAGACATCAAAGGGCCGATGGCTGTACAGGTTTATAGCTTAGCGGCTCTGCTGCGAAACGGTGAGCGGCCCAAGCGAGATGTGGTGTTTACTGGTGTGGTGCAGGAAGAGATTGGTGGGGCAGGAGCGAGGCATTGGATTAAACATCTTGATTACAAAGTAGATTTGGTTGTGCTGGGCGAGCCGTCAGATAATCAGATTGCCCTTGGGCATCGCGGCTTGGGCCAGTTCTTGGTGACCTTTAACGGCCGTTCTGTTCACGCCAGTGTGCCCCAAAAGGGGGACAATCCCAACTACAAGCTGGCTCAATTCTTACTAAATCTCCAATCAGCCCAAAGCCAGCTTTCTAGCCATGAGATTTTGGGGGCGACCACTGTTGCCCCGACCATTGTTCATGTTGATACCAAAAGCCGGAACGTCACCCCCGCTTGGACCCAGATTGTCGTTGATTTCCGCACGGCCAGTGAGAGTATCAATAGCCTCACAGAGTTTATTCACGAAATGGCTGGCGAAACTAATATTATCGTTGAACCCATTGGGCACGTGCCGCCTGAATCGGAATGGGGCAAGATAATTTTTGGCTATTATTCTCCGCCTGAAAGCGGTTTTGTGCAGCGTTCGCGGCAAATCATTGAAACGGGCATGGGGCGGGAAACGACCTTCTCTAGCTACAGCTTCGGGACAGACGGCCGTCATTTTGTGGCGGATGGTTTGCCCATTATTGGCTATGGCCCTAGCCTGGAATCCCAAGCTCACGTGGTAGATGAGTATGTCAACCTCGACAAGATGCTTGAAAGCCTCAAAGGACATGTTGCGTTATTGCGCGAATTTTGACGGCCAAAACATTGGGGTGGGGTCCTCCTGCCTTACCCGTTCGCAATCATTTCGAATGATGAACACGAGGGCAAGAAACCCCTGTCCCTACGATTGCTACCCTCGTTATTTTGGCTACAATGGAAAAACCATATTTTGTTGAAATGTGTGGAGATAATTTGGCACGCGTCTAATAACTCAAAGCTAAATTCCTCACGCACATTTTGCCCCAAAAGAAGAGAAGCTGAGATGTCACCCATTAATCCCGCCATTTTACAGAAATACCCTGCCATTGAAGACTTAAAAAAACGCGCCAAAAAGCGACTGCCCCTTATTGCTTGGGAGTATTTGGATATGGGTACGGGGGATGAAACTTCAGTTTCACAAAACGAAGCCCAATTTAAACATATCACCTTTAAGCCTCAATTTTTTAAAGGCAAGCAAACCCAAGATTTAACCACGACACTTTTCGGCCGCACGTACAAAGTCCCATTTGGAGTTTCCCCTGTTGGCTTTACGGGCATTATGTGGCCCAATGCTGAGCAAATTTTGGCCAAAACAGCCAAGGCCAATCAGTTTCCCTACAGTCTAAGCACCCTCGCTAGCCAAACGCCCGAGACGATTGGCCCCCTGGCGGGGGATATGGGCTGGTTCCAGCTGTACCCACCCCATCAAGCAGAGCTTCGCAATGATATTCTTGACCGCGCCAAGCAAAGCGGGTTTGGGCCTCTCTTAGTGACGGCAGACGTGCCTGCCCCCAGCCGCCGTGAACGCACCGCTCGAGCTGGCCTGCGCATTCCGCCGCGCATAACGCCGTTTTTTGTGTGGCAAGCGCTCCAAAACCCTCACTGGACGATGGCGGTGTTAAAAAATGGTTTACCTCGCCTGCGGACGATCGAAAAATATGCGGGCAGCGGTGCTCTGCAAGATGTGATGCAGTTTGTGCGCAACTATGTGGGCGGCACGCTAGATTGGGAGTATCTCAAACAGGTGAAAGCGTATTGGGATGGCCCCGTCATTCCGAAAGGGCTTTTGCATCCTGAAGATGTCGAGAAAGCTTTGGATATTGGGGTTGACGCTATTTTTGTATCTAATCATGGGGGGCGTCAGTTTGATGGGGCACCTGCTGCTATTGATGTGCTGCCTGAAATTGCCAAAGTGGTAAACGGCCGTTGTCCCATTATCTTTGATAGCGGTGTTCGTTCAGGGCTAGATATTATTCGTGCCTTAGCGTTGGGGGCCGATTTTGTCATGATGGGGCGCCCATTCATGTTTGGCGTGGCTGCCTTTGGCGAGCAGGGTGGGCAAATCGCCACCGAGATTTTAATTGCAGACCTCAAAGCGAATATGGCTCAGCTTGGTGTCACAACAATTGATGAAATTAAAGCCTTAGAGCCGATTACAATGTAGATACAGGGTTATTTTTCCAACAAACGACTTAAATTGAATTACCCACCACCAACGGGTTTACGCAAAGGGCCGGCATCGTCAGGACGGGCGTGAACGAACTTAAGCAGCGATTCTTGAATCTTAGAGAATGCAGGGTCATTGAATATATTCTCTAATTCATAGGGATCGTTGATTAAGTCATAAAGCTCCCCGTCTCCACTGATTAGATCGATCGTTAATTTATGCGTTTTGGTGCGGACGGTACGCAGGGATAGCTGGACTCCTACACGCTGCGGGAGCAGCTCCCATTCGCAGTAGGCATATTCTCGGGTGGCATTTTGCCAAGCGCTGGTTAACGGCTCGGTTTCGATGAGGGGGCGTAGGGAACGGCCGTGTTGCGTCAATAGCGGTTCGACCTCCCCATAATCACAAAACGTAGCCGTTAAATCGAGAGTTGAGACAGGCTCATCTACGACCTTGCCAACCGGCACATTGGGGCCGCGCACAATCATCGGCACCTTAAGCAAACCGTCATAATGCATCGGGCCTTTGAGAACCATACCGTGATCACCTAACCAATCCCCGTGATCGGAGGTGTAAATGACGATTGTGCTGTCTGCTAGCCCAGTCTGCTCTAAAGCAATCATAATGCGGCCCACGTTGTGGTCAATCAGCGAAATTTGACCGTAATAGTTTTGAATAATCTCCCGTAGCTGGTCATCCGTTTGGGGCTCGATGCGGCTGTACTCTTTGCGCGTTTTCACCATTTGCGGCGGACCAACAGGCTCTCGCTCAACCGAAGCTTTGTGCCACCACGGCCGTTTTTCAAAATTGCGCATCCGGTGTTCGGGTAAATCGATTTCATCTAGCGGGTGCATCCTTGACCACGGCTCAGGCGCATCAAACGGGTGGTGGGGATCAGGGAACGAAGCCCAGCAGAGAAATGGTGCATCTTGTTCAACGCGTGACTTCAAAAACTCGACCGTTTGGTTCCCAATCCAAGTGCTGTTGTGAAAGGCTACCGGTAATCCCGAATGAAAAGTCTGGGCGCCAGTTGTTGCGGGAGTTAGACGTTCCGCATATTGTGCGTTTCGTTCATGCCCCCGCCCATCCCCGTAATACCAGCGTTCATAATGATGTCCTTGAGGTGGCTCCGGTGGGTCCCAGTAGTTGTGACCAAAAAGTAAAAGCTCTAAATCTTGCCAGCCCATATACGGCCCGTTCCAATCGGGCGGATAGTTGGCTGAGCTTTTGATGCATTCAGGTGTTCCCGTCGCTTGGTGGGTCCGATAGGATGAAAAGTGAGCTTTCCCAATAAACTTTGTGTCATAACCAACCGCCCCAAGTGAGCCAGCCATTCCTTTTTCACCCGTTTCGGGGTCAAGGTCAATGCCATTGTCATGCACCCCGTGAGTGAGCGGAAGTTGTCCCGTCAAAATGGAAGCGCGCGCTGGCATGCAAACAGGATTTGGCGTGATACAGGTTGAAAAAACGGTGCCATCGGCAGCAAGTTGGTCAAGATGGGGTGTTTTTATTGCTCGTCCGGCAAAGCCGAGACAGTCGGCACGTTGCTGATCGGAAGTGATAAGGAGAATGTTTGGTTTCATTATTGCACTCTTTAAATTTGAGGAAGCGCTGGAAATTACCTCTTATGCGAGAGATTCAAGGCACGCTACGAGCTTGTCAGGTTCTTCGACCATGACAAGGTGTCCTGCATCTACTTCTAAATATTGCCAATCTGGTTTATTTTTAACGCGATTAGCAATTTTAACAAAGTGCGATTTTTGGTGGCGGGTTAAAGATATATAGGTTTTGGGGAGGTTCGGCGTATCCGTTAAATCAACCTGCTCGTCATGAAGTAAAAACATGTGGGGTGCCAGGCGAGGTTCGATTTTAGCAATCAGATTGGGATCCGTGATATGCCATCTAGCAAGCGGAGGTGGGGGTGTAAGCCAGCCGAAGCCTGATTCCTTTGCCCGAGCGCGCATTCCTGCGGCATCCTCAACGAGCACTGCTAAACTATCATTGTGCTGCGGTACAAATGCATCTAAATAAACCATTGTGCGAATGCGTTTAGGCTCAAGCTTGGGTACTAGGGATAATGGCATGCCGCTGTAGCTATGGCCTAACAAAATGACCTCTTGTAAATCTTCGTAAAATAACACATTCGCAATGTCTTGTGCGTGCGTATTTAGCGTGATAAGGGGTGAAGCGAGGTGAGAACGCTCTCCAAGACCGGTGAGAGTTGGTGTATAAACTTGGTGCCCATTTGCTCGTAATGCCGTTGCTACATCATGCCAGCACCAACCGCCAAACCAGCCTCCGTGTATGAGAACAAAAGTTGCCATTGTCCCTCCTGAAAATTCATGCTTTTTGCGATGATTTAATTTTTGTGATTCGTTCTGTATAGACCGATGTTTTACCAATTCTATAGAGTAATTTCTTTGAAACAATGTCGCGCTGATAATAAATACTTTGGTAGCTCGTAACAGTTATTTGATTTAGAATTTTGTAGGTAAGTTATGGAAAACATCAATCTTCTCATTATTTGTTCTGATGAACACAACAAACGCTTTTTAAGGTGTTATGGTCATGAAATGGTCAAAACGCCTAACCTTGATCGTCTCGCTGAGATGGGAACGCGATTTACGAATGCCTACACACCGTCACCTATCTGTATGCCAGCACGGGCTGCACTTGCCACAGGCCGCTATCTTTTTGACATCGAAAACTGGGATAATGGCACGCCTTATCGCGGCACCGAGGCAGACAGCTGGGGGCATCGCCTGAGCGAACAAGGGTTTGATAGCCCGACATTTGGTAAGCTCCATTTCCATCCTGATAGCCATTCAGGCTATGAAGAGCATTTGCCGCTCCATGCTAAATCAGCGGAACAAGGGTATGTGGGGGCGATTGCGAGCTGGCTAGGAAAAGTTCAGCCACCCGTCAGCGGGCTTAGAAAAGAGGTGCTGGCCGCTAAAATTGGGGAGTTTGATTATACGCGCTACGATCGGGCCACGGCCGTTTCTGCCAGCCAATGGATCAAAAATCGAAAGCCCAACGGCAAGCCGTGGTGTGCTTTTGTCTCATTTACCTACCCGCACTATCCATTTTGCGCGCCCGCTGAGTATGTTAACTTATACAATCCGGCCAAAGTGCCCCTGCCCATCAATTGGGAGCAAATGAACTGGCACGATCATCCCGCCCTGGTGCAAAAGCGGCAAAAAATGGGACTGGACGGTGGTTTTACAGAGGAAAAGGTGCGCTGGGCAACGGCCGTTTACTTCGGCATGATCAGCTTTATGGACGCGCAAGCAGGGAAAGTGCTGGACGCATTGGCCCAGAGCCCTTACGCGGAAAACACGCGCATTTTGTACACTACTGACCACGGCGAAATGCTAGGCGAACACGGCTTTTGGTTTAAAGGCACCATGCACGAAGGGTCAGCTGGTATTCCGATGATTTTGAGCGGTCCAGGTGTGCCTGAAGGAAAAGTGTGCAAGACGCCGATCAATTTGGTGGATGTTTACCCAACGGTTGTCGAGTCAGTGGGTGCTGCGTACATCGAAGCTGATAAAACAATTCCCGGCAAAAGCTTAGTCACGATTGCGAATGAACCCAACCAAGAGCGCACCGTTTACAGTGAATACCATTCAGTAGCCAAAACGAGCAGCACGTTTATGATGCGCAACAGAAAGTATAAATATGTGGTTCACATGGGCTACGAGCCACAGCTTTTTGATATGGAAAATGATCCAGATGAGCGTATGGACTTGGCAC
>JBCCFD010000427.1:0-6930 GCA_039029915.1 Chloroflexota bacterium | reverse complement strand
CGTTTAACCAGTGGTCAATCACTTTTTACAAAATGAACGTTTTTTAGTAAAACGGCCGTTTTATTAATAGAACAAACGGCGGCGAACATCAATTTTTACGGATGACGAAAGAAGTTTTTTAAAATAAATGATGATATTGATCATATTCAAATAGACCAATATCACCAATACACAAATAATTAATAGTTAAAGAAGCCGACAGCCTATAGCATACAGCTCATAGCTCATAATTTCCGAAGGAACACAAAATGAGTCACGAATACAATCCAAATGAAGTAGAGAAAAAATGGCAGGATCAGTGGAACGAAACCCAATTGTATCGCCAAGAGATTGATAAATCGAAAGAAAAACATTACGCCATGACGATGTTACCTTATCCTTCTGGCGATCTTCACATTGGTCACTGGTATGCTATGACACCCAGCGATGCCCGCGCTCGGTTTATGCGCATGAAAGGGTACAACGTCTTGTTCCCAATGGGGTTTGATGCCTTTGGTTTGCCGGCCGAAAATGCGGCGATCAAGCGAAACATCCACCCGATGAAGTGGACCTTTGCTAACATCGAGCGGATGCGTGGCCAACTACGCAGTATGGGGGCGATGTTTGATTGGGAGCGGGAAGCTGTTTCCGCCGATCCATCCTATTACAAATGGACCCAGTGGTTTTTCAAACAGCTGTTCGAAATGGACTTAGCGTATCGCAAAAAAGCGGCAGTCGATTATTGTCCAGAATGTGCAACGACCCTAGCACGTGAGCAAGTGTGGGGGTTAGACCGTCACTGTGAGCGGTGTGGTGCGCCTGTGATTAAAAAAGATTTGGAACAATGGTTCTTTAAAATTACGGATTATGCGGAAGAATTGCTGGATTTCAGCAAGATCGATTGGCCAGAACGAGTCAAGGTGATGCAAACCAACTGGATTGGTCGTTCAACAGGAGCGAATGTTACCTTTAATACGGAAGATGGTGACCCAATTCCAGTTTTTACAACTCGGCCTGACACGCTGTGGGGCGCGACGTTTATGGTATTGGCTCCAGAACATCCACTGGTCAATAAGATTACGACGGTTGGGCAGAAAACGGCCGTTTCTGACTACATCTCCGCCACTGAAAAATTAACCGACATTGACCGCGAAACAGCCGATCGTGAAAAAACAGGCGTTTTTACGGGCGCTTATGCCATTAATCCTGTGAATAATGCGAAGGTTCCCATATGGATTGCAGATTATGTGCTGATGGGGTATGGCTCTGGTGCCATCATGGCGGTACCAGCTCATGATGAACGGGACTTTGCCTTTGCCACCAAATTTGGCTTAGACATTGTTGAAGTCATTCGGATGCCGGGTCGGACCGATGAAGATGGTCCGTTGACCGAAGCCTACTCATCCAAAACTGAAGGAACCTTGGTCAACTCAGAGCAATTTAACGGCACGCCAGTCACCGAAGCGATTGATAAAGTCATTGTTTGGCTGGAAGAAAAAGGGGCCGGAACTGGTGCCGTCAATTATCGCTTGCGCGACTGGTTGATTAGCCGCCAGCGGTATTGGGGTGCACCTATTCCAATTGTTTACTGCGATACATGCGGTGCCGTTCCAGTGCCAGACGACCAATTGCCGGTGATGTTGCCAGAAGATGTGGAATTTACCCCAACTGGGGAAAGCCCGCTCAAATTGCATGAAGGCTTTATCAACACCGACTGCCCTATCTGCGATGAACCTGCCATTCGTGAAACGGACACAATGGATACGTTTATGTGCTCTAGCTGGTACCAATATCGCTACCTGAGCCCAAATGATGACGATCAACCCTTCGACCCGGAAGAGGGTGCCTACTGGTTGCCAGTTGATCAATATACTGGTGGTATTGAGCACGCCACAATGCATCTGATTTATACGCGTTTCTTTACGATGGCAATGCGGGAGATGGGCCTGGTCAAAGAAGGTGAACCCATGCGGGCCTTGTACAATCAGGGTATGGTGCTGGGTGAAGACAACGAAAAGATGTCTAAATCACGCGGTAACGTGGTTGCTCCCGATAATTTGGTTCAAGAGTTTGGGGCGGATACGGTGCGCACCTATTTGATGTTCTTCTCAAAATGGGATCAGGGTGGGCCTTGGAATTATGATGGTATTAAAGGGCCTCAACGTCTGTTAAGTGATGTGTGGGAACTGGCCCATTTGGTCATTGAACCTGATTCTGTTGATGAAAAAGCGGATCGCGCATTACGTCGTAAAACGCATCAGATGATTCGTAAAGTAACGACTGACTATGAAGGGTTTGCGTTTAATACGGCAATCGCTGCCATGATGGAAATGCGGAACATGCTGAATGACGCGGCTCGAAAGAACAATGTGTCTGCTGAGGCTTGGCATGAAGGCGTTGACAACCTGTTGCTTTGCTTGGCCCCAATTGCGCCTCACATTACTGAAGAGTGCTGGTCAAACCGTGGACGGCCGTATTCTATTCACACACAAGATTGGCCTAAGTGGGACGAAGAAACCGCTAAAGACGACAGTATCACATTAGTGGTTCAAGTGAATGGCAAAGTTCGAGACAAAATTGAAACCGAAGCTGGTCAATCAGACGATGCGCTCCAAGAACTGGCGCTTGCTTCTGAAAACGTCCAAAAACACCTCGGCGATAATCCCCCAAGAAAGGTGATTGTTGTGAAAGGGCGTTTGGTGAATATTGTGAAGGGGTAAATTGGTAATTGCTCATTAGTAATTGGGTCGTTGGAAATTAGGCTTTAGTTACCCAATGACTCAATGGCTTATGTACCCAAGTTCTAAATTTCCAATTTAAGATGGGTATCTGAGGGATTGGGAGCCATCTTTCGGGAGGTTTAAAAAATGACCGTCGCAATAGACGCCCCCGTGAGGGATATGTTATTGCGGTATTTCATCTAGCCCAACCAACTCACGAAATGCTTTATTATCATGCAATGGTTTAAAAGCCTCCTGTTCTGCCACCCAGCTTTTTTCGTTTGGATCAAGCCTGAGAGCTTGTTGCAGGCACGTTAAAACCGACTCCCATTGTTGAAGCTTGGCTTCAACAAGCGCAAGGTTTAAAAATGCATTGACATATTGAGAGTTGATAGCGAGCGCTTGAGTGAAGTCGTTGAGGGCGTCTTCAAGTTGCCCCATGTCTTGATAGGTGCAGCCTCGATTATAGAAAGCGACAGCATTTTGGGGGTTGAGAATGATTGCTTGAGTGAAGTCGTTGAGGGCGTCTTTAAGTTGCCCCATGTCGTTATAGGCGTTGCCTCGATTATTGAAAGTGACAGCATCTTGAGGGTTGAGAGAGATTGCTTGAGTGTAGTCGTTGAGGGCGTCTTCAAGTTGCCCCATGTCGTGATAGGTACTGCCTCGATTATAGAAAGCGACAGCATCTTGAGGGTTGAGAGAGATTGCTTGAGTGTAGTCGTTGAGGGCGTCTTCAAGTTGCCCCATGTCGTGATAGGTATTGCCTCGGCCGAGCAAATACCGCCATTTTAATGATGAATCCTTTAATTTATCAGCGATATCTAAGGCTTGCTGGCCAGCATGTAGCGCTTCTTGATACCTTTTTTTGATTCGATAGAATGGAGCTAACGTATAATATAATTCAGCCCGCTCAAGTTGTGTTTCTTTGGTTTGGGGCAGGTCAGCTAAAAGCTCTTCCCTTAGGGCAATTTTGGCGTCCGTATTTTCTTCGAATGTGCCGTCTCCCCACTCTTGCCATGTTAATCGGCCAACGTGCTTTTGTACTTGGTCATAGATTGGGGTGTCCATAAACTCAACAGCCGTATGCCGAAACACCCAAAAATCAGTTGCTTGAAAAGCCAGTGTTTGAGCCTCAGACTCTGTTACCCAGAGCAAGAGTCGAATGTTTTTGTCAATAATGTATTCGCGACGAAAATTGAAGGCTCGAAAGGCGTTTCGGTCATCATCTCCACCACCCCACTGAAGCCCTTTGATAAAGAATATGGTGTTTTCAAGATTCGGTAAATTGACAAGGAGTTTAGGAATGTCATGATGTTTGGGTGTAATTTGAATCTGTTCAATTTGCTGTTTTAATTGAGTAAGCTGAGTTTGGAGCTCAGCTTCAACCTCTTCGCGCACCAGTTCAGAGCGATAAATGCCAAGTGCAATCAACGGCCGATTTCGGTCAATCGCCCGTTTAAATTCTCGTATGAGTTTATCAACTCGGCTTTGATAAAGAGAGTCTGCTGCAGTTGAATCACTGCTCATGATGATGAACTGTCTTGCTCTACCATTTCTCTTAAAACAGGATGAATGTCACACCAGGGATCCCCGTTTGAATACTCTAAAATCGCCAGCATTTGCAGTAACGGCGCATATCTATCTGGCTCTCGCATCTCATTGTGCCTATGGACATCGACAAGAATATCTCTTTGTTCGGCAGTTAAAACGCGCCAATAAAGGCTACGCATAGCGGTTGCTGCATTTTCAACGTCTGCCTCGTTAATCACGTCGCGTTCATCAGCTAATGCTAAATCAATACTGTTGCGCATCACGCGTGCCAGTTCCCGAAAAACGCCGCCGCTCATTGTTGCCGCAAGCTCTAAGGCACTCTCTTCAATCAAATTGGACTCCATCCGCTTATGGATAAATTGTCTGAGCGTGTAATATCCTTCTGGAAAACGGGCGTCTAAATTACCTTTTTCGTGAAGTTTGACATTTGGCAGAAAAATGGCTCGGTCTTTGATTGCTTCAAACTCGGGACTATAAAATAAGGGGCTGGAAACCGTATAAACAATCGGGCACGATGGTTGAAGCATGACTTCACGCCGTTCGTAAAAAATTTTTTGGGCAACAGCCAAATCAGGTTTATCTAAATCATCAATTAAAATGAGCGGGTACTTTTGCTCATTGCCCAATATGTTGCGAACAATTAGGTTGATTAGTTCAATAAGTTCATTGATATCTTGCTCAAGAATTTGGTGAAGCACTTCTCTGGTTTTTGGCTCTAATTTAACTTTGCCGCCTAGCTCTGCAAAGAAGTTTTTTAGACCTGCATTGACCTCAATCTCTTTGTTACCTTTTTTGACAATGGTGATCTTTGTTTCAACCCGCCCACGCCATTCATTAAGTTCGTCAAGGAGCCCTTTTTTGAGCTTATTTCCGCTTTGCGCTTGATATTGGGTAAAGAGTTGCCCACCCATCGCGAGTAAAACATCTCGATAATCAAGATTATTGACATCGGCAAAATCACGAATTGAAAAGTGAATCGGCCAATACTTTTCTTGGATTTTTGATGAAGCGGCAAGACGATAAAGCTCAGTGGATTTTCCACAGCCACGATGGCCTGAAAAGAACCATTTAGGGGGTGTATTAAAACGACGAAGCAGAGCACGCTCTAGTCGTGAAATAGGATTACCAGGACGGTTTACATAGAATGGGTTGGGATCACCATTTTCATCTGATGGCAATGGGAGATCCAGTTCAAAGTTGACCCACGCATCATCTAATGTTTCTGCTACTTCATAAATAAAATTGTTCACAATAGTTTCAAAGATTCCCTAAATGTTTCAGATAAATATATTTTATCACAACTCTATCGTATCTTAAGGCAGAGACAACTATTTTGATTTATTCCCGTATAGTAAACAGTCTGTAACTTGAAGGAGTTAAGTATGTCTAAACAAGAGTCTAGAAACAATGGTGGTTTTCCTACAGGCCCGTTGTTTTTAGTTTTAATAGGTGTTCTCTTTTTATTAAGAAATACAGGTACATTGCCTGATGCAAATTGGGGTGCTTTGATTCAGTTGTGGCCTTTGGCCTTAATTTTTATGGGACTAAATCTAGTCGCCCAAAATTCGCCCCGGATGATTCGCGGGCCGCTTTCGTTTTTGGTAGGCATAACGGCCGTTTCTATCGCTATTTTTGTTCTCTTCTTTAGCGAAGATAATGCTTTATTGGCAAGGCTAGGGATTCGCACAACGCCTGCTGAGATGATGAGCGAGACAATTTCATTTGATCCCCAAGATGTATCGCAAGCTGAAATTGAATTGAACTTGTCAAGCACCGGTGGAGATATTTATGCGCTTGAACCCAATGGTGATTTGATTAATGGGGAAGTGTTTTTTACCGATCGGCTGATTTTTGAAACGGAAGAAACAAATAATGGTGAAGCTAAGGTTGTTTTGGATACAAATAATTTTGGCGCCTTCAATTGGAACCTAGCAGGTGAAGCGCAAAGGTGGCAGGTTGGGTTAAACCCAAGCACACCGCTTGATTTGGTGATCAACTCTGGTTCTGGTTCGATTGATTTAGATTTGGACTTAATGACAATCACTGATTTGAATGTTGATTTGGGGTCGGGTTCAAGCAGCATTGCTCTGCCGGACGGTGAGTATGACTTTGATCTTGATATTGGGTCGGGCGCCACAAGAATTGTGTTTCCTGATAACGGCCGTATTTCAGCAACGCTTGATGGTGGTTCAGGGAGTTTCACTTTAACGATTCCTGAAGGTATGCCTGCACGAGTCGATATTGACAGTGGTTCAGGTGGGATTAGCCTAGACAGTCGTTTTACTTTGGTAGACGGTGAACGAAATGGGGATGGGATTTGGGAGACGGACGATTATTCACGCAGTGGGGATGGTCTTGAACTCTTTGTAGATATTGGGTCTGGCAGCTTCCGCGTAAACGATCAAGAATAAACTGATTTTGATATTTTGGACAGTACCAGGTTGAGCCAACAACCTGGTGCTGTCTTTTTTATGCTTGAACGGCCAGGTTTTTCATATGTGCCAAAATGGCGCTAATGCCATTAAGGCGCTGTCCCGTGATGACGGCCTGCAGCCCCATTTTTAAATAGAATTCGTGAGGAACGGCCGTAATCTCCTCAGCCGTTGTGCCATCAAACCCTTCTTTCATAATCGACGCATAGCCGCGCACCGTTGGTGACTCCTTGGGCACGTCAAAATGG
>JBCCFD010000426.1:0-6940 GCA_039029915.1 Chloroflexota bacterium | reverse complement strand
CAAGCGTATTCGCCTAACTGCTCGACAGCTGGCCGAAGCGGGCCACATTCACATCTTGCGCAAAGGCAAACCGGCTGACCCCAACGATTTCAAGGGGGTTTACCGCTTACGAATACGGCCGTATTTCTTTGAGCACGTGGTGGAATAATTGGGGATTCTGGATTAGGAATCGGTAAACGTGCTCTCAGGTGATTCCACAGTTAGATCATTTTCGTTTGACGGAAAAAAAGTTGTTTTTGTGTTTGAGGACAACGAAACCGATCAGCATTATCAATTTGAAATCCAAACACCTCTTATATTTTCCGAAACCCCCAACGGCATCGACTGTGTCCATATTCGACTAGAAGATTCCACAGGCTTTTTAGACATTGATTCACAATCTGGACGATTCATTTTGCCACCCTCATTTTCAAAGCAAATGCAAAAAACTAAAAAGGGGCTTCATATTCTGGTTGGATTAAAGGCTAAAGAATATCCCATGTTATTTTCTCTTGTTAGTTACGATTACCTTTTACGTTGTCCAATAAAAAGCGAAGAAGATATCAAATATGTTCCAATCTCTGCCTAAATTACTATCACACTTGATGATATCTAATCTCGGAGTAATCTCTCTTTTTTATTTCTTCCCTTCCACCAGCTGAATCACCCCCCACTTTCCATTCACATCCCACTCCGGATCAAGCTGACGCAGTTCAGCCGAACGGCCGTTTCCCAACCCCGCCAGCACCTCCGCTTTACACGTGCGCAAAAAGAGCATAGGGGCTGGTGGATTGATCACAATCTCCGCAAGCGGCGTTTCATAAGGCCAGTGCAGATCACCAAGCGCCCGTCGATAGTTGGCATCCCCTTTGGAAATAATCAAATCAGATTCAGCTAGCTGGTTAAATAGATCAATCGGCATCTCCCACAGCGGATCAGGTGACGTCCAAAAGAGGTGATTGTGCAGGGATAAACGGCCGTTCTCCAACAACCACTGTATCATCAGCCCAAACTGCTGCAGCGATGCATCCTCATGCATCATAAACGTGTTGCGCACCAAGCTCACATCCTCAACCGTCACATCCGACACAAACGTAGGGTGGCGCTTGACGTGAAAGTGAATTGAAAGGCTGGGTCGCACCAAAAGCAAATAAGCGGCCAGCAAAAAATCACCAACCAATTCATACCCAGCGTTATCAATAATAAAATCTAGCCGGTTTGCCTTTTTGAGCTGGGGCAATACGGCCGTTAAATCATTGACCAGCAAATGAGACACCTGTGCATCTTGAGATTGGTGCAGATGGTCAAAGGCATCATCAGCCGCCCACAACCCTAAATCCACTTGATTACCCCACAGGTCGCGCAGCAGCAACCAGTTAACGTGCGCGTCCGACCAGCCGTCCTGCACCATTTGATTTAACAAGGTCGCCTCAGCAGAAATTTGGGCGAGCATCAACCGTAAGGTTTCGCTTTTTTGTTGGGCAAATGGGTCAAGGCCTGTTTGATAATAGTCCACGGCTTCAATAATGCGCCGAAACTTGTACGTTTCCACAAAGAACCACGGTGCTTCCAACCAGTTTTGACCAGCGTATGCGGCAATGCGCTCATTCCACAAACTAAAGTCAGGTGCATACGCATCGCGCAACGGCCGTATTGGGCCATAGGGAATCTCATCAATCAGCGTTTGGATGAGGGAAACGGCCGTATCATTTAGCTCATTTTCAGCCAGCACTCGCTGAACGATTTTGGGCAGCCGGAATTTAACCGTTTTTTCAGTAAATGTACCTTCATCTAAGCCCCGTAAAGGTGCTGGATATTTATAAACCTTTTTTTGCATTTCAATGTCCTGTCGAAAAATTCAGAAATTGGCCGTTAATTGAAAGTATGGCCAAATGGCTATTACTTAAAAGTATTGGAGGAACGATGTACACATGTGCCAAATGTAAGTATGACATCTTTTACGGTGAAGAGGTATGGATTCGTCGCAAAAGCAAAGACGTCCGATTACCTATCTGTAAAAACTGTGAATCAGAACTCAGGGCAAAGCGCCAGGGGAACCAAACCAGATCTGAGCCAGCAGGCGCAGTTGAATCCCTAAGCGACCCACTCGCAAAAACAGCCCTTGCAGCGGGCAAATCGTGGGCGTCAGATATTCAGGGCTCTGAATCATCACCTCAGGTTCAAAACAGCTCGAACACAATCCCTATTGATTCTATTTTCATGTTTATTTTGCTGATCGGCATAGGCGCACCAATTTTGGGTGCGATTGTGGCTGGGGTTGGCTATTTTGTCTATCTCGTTATTTTATTTCCACTTGTGCTTGCTACCGCAGTCGGTTGGCTCGGTGGGAAATGTGTGCGCTGGGGAAAATTGCGCCACGATTTGATAGCCACTTTGTTTGGCCTTCTTTTTGGGCTGTGTACCTATATGAGCTACCGATACATTGAATATCAAATTGTGCGCCAATCTATTATTCCAGTCATGATTGAAACATCAAACTTATTTGAAAGCAGTGCTTATACCCGCGAAGAAGCGAATCATATTCTCGATGCTCAATTGATTGAAGCAACAGGTCGCAGCGGCTTCTTAGGATTTGCCCTGGCTGAAGCACAAGAAGGACTAACGCTTTCGCGCAGAAGTCAAGAATTTAATATCGGTTCAAATTTAACGATCATCTATTGGCTTTTTGAAGTGGGAGTTGTCAGTTTAGGGGGTCTGATTGGGGCGTTTGGCAGCGCAAAACGGCCGTTTTGCGAAACACACGATCGCTGGTTTACAGATGAACAGCTTTTGGGTGCCATCGAAGCCATCGACGCAGAATCACTCATTCAGTTGGTTCAACAGGGCAACTATGAATCCGCGGCTAAAATGCTAGACCCTCACAATATGCCAACACCGGGTCTGGCCCTCTATCTGGAGTCTTGTCCGAACTGCCCAGAAACATCACCCATCTTGACGGGTAAGCAGGTTCAAAAAGACAGAAAAGGAAACCTTGACTATAAGGAGGTTTTCACGAAGGAGCTCCCGCCCTTGATGGATAAAAATATGAGAGCCGCCATAAGTGTGGCTTAGTAAACGCTTTGGTTACAGCTTAGGCATTCCACCTGAGGCAATCATAAAGCTGCCGCTACCGTAGGCCAGTTTACGGCCGTTTTCATCAAACGCTTCAGCTTCGGTCACAATGAGGCGGCGCGACTGGTGCAACACTCTGCCAACGGCCGTAAATGAGCCTTTTGATATTGGCCGTAAAAAGTGAATATTAAACGAAGCCGTAACTGGAATCTCATTTTCTTTGAGCGTGG
Source organism: Chloroflexota bacterium (assembly GCA_039029915.1). GTDB lineage: Bacteria > Chloroflexota > Anaerolineae > Promineifilales > Promineifilaceae > QQUD01. The sequence continues at coordinate 3,659 of JBCCFD010000426.1, read as the reverse complement.
CGGCCGCAAACGTACAGGCATCATCAAGCGCTTTAAAGTAAACAGACCCGTGCAGCATGCCACCCCCGTGCAGCAAATCAGGGCGTACCTGCGTCACAATTTGTGCCTTACCCGCTTCTATTTTGATGGTTGTATCGTAAAATTCGTTGATGGGGTTGCGGTAGTAAAGCTGTTCAAGTTTTTGAAAATATTCTGGATAAGGCAAAAGGTTATCCTAGTGCTTCAGAAACGGCCGTTTGGAAAGCAGGCTCCTGTTTAGCAATCTCAAACATCGCTTCCGCATCCGCCCGGTTGTTGGTTTGCAAATAAAGCAAGCCTAAAGCAAAATGTGCGGCTGGCAGGTTCAACCCGCCATCAATAGCCCGCTTAAAACAGCCAATCGCATCATCCACTTTGCCGCGTGAATCAAAATCCATTGCCTGACCAAGTAAGGCATCACGTTCGAGCTTACTGAGCGAACTCTTAGCGTCCTCATCATCATCTTCATCTCGAAACAGCTCGATGGCAAAATGTTCCTGAGCCATCTGCTTAGCTACTTCTATAGGCGAGTTGGGGGTGGCTGGGGCGGCAGGTTGGGCTTTTTGGCGTTCTGCTTCAAAGGCAGCCGCCATTTGGCGAACGGTACGAGTCAGTTCATCCGCCTCGGCCTGCTCTTCAGCTGAGATGGCCGGTTCAGAAGCCATTTCTTCCTCTTCTTCCTCTTCTTCCAATTCAAATGCGTCAGCCCCTTTACGAATGAGCTCAACGGCCGTTAATACATCTTCATTTTCAGGATCTAAACGCAACGCCGCCTGACACATTCTGAGCGCTTTCTTTAGCTCCCCTTCCATTTGCAAAATCCGAGCAATCGCCAAATACGAACGAACAGCATCTTTCGTCATATCTAGCCGTTGATACGTTGTGGCTAACCGCTTGTGGGCCCCGAGTAGATTTGATTCCAGTCGAATAGCGCGCTGCCAGTTGCCGATCGCATCATCCGTTTGGTTTGATTTATATAAAATTTCACCAATTGCTAGGTATGTTCGCCCCGCATCACTAAGCCGCCCCTGACGCTCTTGAATATCAGCTACTTTTCGGAGATAAGAAATATCCCCACCGGAAAAACGAGCTGCATATTTAAAACAGTCCATCGCTCGATCTAACTGCTTAAGGCCAATACACGCTTCCCCTAAACCAGCATATGCTTCAGCATCTTTGGGAAACTCTTTGATGGCGGCTCGAAAAGCGCTCATCGCCTTTTCGTAGTTGCCAGCTTCATTAAATTTTGCTCCTGCTGCCATTGCTTTATCAAAAAGTTGTTTATCCTGTGCCATAGCCTTATCTCGCGATTCGTTGAAAAAGTGACAACCATTTATACCTATCACTTTTACTTTTTACTATTCACTATCCAGTAGCATCCAATTCTAACAGCAAAACCCATAATTACTTAATACACGCTGTAAGCCATTGGTTCTATTATGATTAACAAGATACCTCTTCCTATTTAGGGAGCCTTTGCCTAACAATGTGGCACTGTAATTTTCCTCCCCTTACCTACATTACAGTGCCACTATTTTTGTAAATCACTCATAAAGTTTACGAAAGGCATTCTTTATATTTATCATCCATCATCGTTGGGGGAACACATCATGCAAAAAACAATCCTAATTGTCGACGACGACCCAATCACTATTAATTTACTCCAACTCATTTTAGAGCCAGCTGGCTTTATGACTCAAACCGCCCAAAACGGTGCCGAAGCATTAGAGCAAGTTTCTCACGGCAAGCCCGATGCTATCCTGCTAGACGTGATGATGCCCATTATGGATGGATTTACCGTTTGCCAAGAGCTTCGCTCCCAGCAGGACACAGCTCAATTGCCCATCATCATTTTAAGCACAAGCGCTCAATCACGCTCGGTTGAGAAAGGGATGGAGGCTGGCGCTTCCAAGTATCTCTTTAAACCGATCTCACGTGATGTATTGGTCAGCGAGATCACAAAGGCCATCCAGTATCAAGATACAGTTGCTCATTAATCAATTCGTCACCTTACTTCCTCCGTCTAAAAGATACAGGTGAAAAACCATAAATATCACAGACTCAGCTTAATGCCTTCGCTGCAATCAGCTGAGTCTGTTCGTTTCTGACCATTTGGAACTCTTCTTTTCTCAAGCTATAGTTTGCTTGTTACCGAGAAAAGGAGAATTATGAAAACGTTCGATACGATTGTCATTGGCAATGGACTAATGGGAAGCGCTGCGGCACGCTATTTGAGCGATTGGCAGCAAAATGTAGCCGTTGTTGGACCGGGAGAGCCAACAAATCCTCAAAATCATCAAGGCGTATTTAGCAGTCACTACGACGAAGGGCGACTGACAAGACAGCTCAGCCAAGACCCCGTTTGGTCAGAGGTAGCTCGGTTGGCGGTGGCGAATTACAGTACCCTTGAGCAAAGATCGGGCGTTAGCTTTCATGGGGCAGTTGGTCGCGTTCATGCTACTCGCTACACGCAAAAAGAAGAAGCTGACCTGCTAGCTTTTATGGCCAAAGGCACGGCCGAATATGGCATCCAGTATCGCTACTTTTCAGCAGATGACGATAGCTGGCAAGAGATGTTCCCTTTTCTTTCATTCCCTAAAGGGTATGGGCTGTTTTATGAGCCAGGGCCAGCAGGCTACGTCAATCCTCGCGCCATGCTAAAAGCCCAGAACGTGATTGCTCAGCAAAACGGGGCTCATTTTATTGATGATTATGCGGTCAATGTGGAATCAACGGCCGTATCCGTCACCGTTACCACCGCTAGTGGCCAAAAGCTCTCAGCGAATAAAGCCCTTATTGCCTGTGGGGCATTTACGAACTTCAATAGTTTACTAACCCAACCGATTCCGCTCCGACTCAAAACGGAAGCGATGGTGTGGGGAGAGGTCTCTGAGGAAACGGCAGTTTCCCTCAAAGAGATGCCTGGGGTTGGCTACAACATCGACGACCCCGATATTGACGACATTTATATGGCGCCTCCCCTCCTCTATCCAGACGGCACCTATAAAATCAAGATGGGTTGCAACAGCAAAGGGGAGCTGTGGCCCGAAACGCTTGAAGAGGTGCAGGCTTGGTTCCAAGATGGCCCCAGTGAAGATGATTTGCCCTCTATGAGCAATGCGCTCCAGTCGGTGTTACCAGAGGTCAATTTCCAAAAGCTGACTTCTCATCGCTGTATCGTGACCTATACACCTTCCGGCTATCCCACGATTGACCAGCTGCCCACGGATGAAAACGGCCGTTTATTTGTCGCCACCGGAGGGAACGGGACTGGCGCTCAAGGCTCCGATACGTTAGGCCGTCTCGCCGCTGGTTTAATGCACGATGGGCGCTGGATCGATACGATTCCCCGTCAGGTATTTTTAGCCAGCAACAACTGGGGAGAATCTGACAAAAAATTAACAAAGGCTCAAGCTCGCGCCATGCAAAAGGAAGGAGGTTGTTAACATGCACACACAATCCTCAGCCATGCTTTCAGATTTTCAAGCCCACTTTCCAAAAGCTTTGAATAAATATGAAGAAGCAAAGCAAGTCTTTCCCGCTGGCGTGACCCACGATGGCCGTTACTTACAGCCAGCCCCTATCTACGTCACCCATGCCGAAGGCTCAAGAAAATGGGATATTGATGGCAATGAGTATAT
>JBCCFD010000425.1:0-6948 GCA_039029915.1 Chloroflexota bacterium | reverse complement strand
AGTTTATGAAGCAGCATCAAGATCGGTTTGATGACCGCCTAATGCGCGAGCGGTCAGAACTGATTGGCAACTTACCTCTAGGCAGTGATTCAAGTAAGGTTCGGGCCGGGGAAGTTGGTAATCACAAGCGTGAATTAACGCCAAGATTAAAGGACGAGCTTGATCAACGATGGCGAGAGTTCATATTACCTGCAACAGGATTTAAGCATTACAACGATTTTCAAAAAGCGATTGTTGAGCTAACCGGATAATGATCACGTTTACGGCCGTTTTTCAAAACGCCTCATTTTTCTCCGCGTCTAAAAAAGGATTAAGGAAACAGCTGATATATTTAGTTTAATCAACTGTGTTCAGATAACGGCCGTTTTTCAATCACCTCATTAACCAACCCCGAGTCCAAATCAAACAAATATCCCCCAACCACCATCTCATTCGGCACATAGGGAGAATTTTTCAGCTTGGTAATATCATTCTGCATACTTTGCTCGTGATTATAAATCGCTCGTTTAGTGATTTTATCCACATTAATTGAGAGTGCTCGGCTCAAGCCTGCCGCCATATCAGGATTAGCAAGGCGTTCAAACCCACAGTTCGTATGTTGCACAATCGCAAACGAAATCCCCTTAAAATGTTCACCCTGCATACGTTGCACCATTCGCCACAAAATCCCCAAATCCAAAGCCAGATCGTCTCCTACTCTGGCACCTGCCGTTCGCATGACGAGTGCATCTCCAGCTTCAATCCCCAAAAATTGAGCGGGGTCAGTTCGAGCATCCAAGCAGCTCAAGATTATTGTCAAGGAACGTGGCATAATCGTTAAATCGTTCGTGTGCTTTTCCGCAAACCTTTCATTTCTTTGTAAAAAATCTTCAAACGTTAGCATTATCTCTCCAATATTTGTTGCTATTTACAATAGTTGCATTTTACAACTTCAAAACCTCAGAGTCAACACCTATCGCCAAACCTGCCGGGTTTATACTCCCTTGGAAAACTGAACTATTAGAAACCCGTCAGGTTTTGAATGAACTTTTGGAGTGATTTGGTAACAAGCTGATACGCCTCGGGAGATATATCTTTCGCAGCTTGCTTAGAAAATTGTTGAATCAGTTGAACAAGTTGCTTTTGAGTTTGGCCCCCCTCATCTGTCAAGGAAATTATTTGCTGACGGCGACTCGTTTGGCTCATTTGGCGCATAATCAATGCTTTTTTCTCTAAGCGATCTAACAAGCGGGTCACATTTGTTTTGTCTTTGTGAATCTTTTGCTGAAGGTCGCTCTGCTCAACCCCATCTTCATTGACAAGCAATAACAAAACCATCTCTTCAGTGGTTAGCTCTATTTGGTTTTCCTTAAGCATCGCTTTGAGCGATTGCTTCATTACCGATGCGGCAATGTGTAAATTAAAACCAATCGCTTGTTCAATATTGAAATTCATCTGTACCCTTTCTGACTCAATTTCTGATAGTTTAAACACAAAGTTGCAAAATACAACAAAAAGTGATGTTACAATGGGTGCTGGAGGTTGAAAATGGCTAAACCCAAATACAATCCTGACCAGTTAGACAAGTTAGCGCTGTATGAAAATGTTGTGGCTCGATTTCCAGACATCAAGCGCAAGGGAGCCAAAAATCCCTATACATCGGTCAATGGGCATATGTTCAGCTTTTTGATGCAAGATGGCGTTTTGGCCATCCGCTTATCAAAACAACAGCGAACTGAATTTATGGACAAATACAAAACGGAACAGCCTGTCACCTACAACACAGTGATGAAAGAGTATGTATCAGTGCCTGGGGAGTTGTTGCAGGATACCGATAGAATGGCTGAATATTTTCAAATGAGCTTTGATTATGTGTCTTCTCTCAAGCCAAAGCCAACGACAAAGAAAAATTAGATTGCATTTGAGAAGCCAAGCGGCTTAAAAACATTGCAATTCAATAATAGTTCTGAGACTTTTAAACAAACCGAAAAGAACGCAGAGGTCGCAAAGCAATTCGGCGCATAAACTACGTCTTTCCGTGCTTGGCGTTCTTTTCGGTAAAAGAATCTTTAAATTTCTGAAAGAATAAGCCAAAAAGAACCATAAATAGGAGGGAATAAATCAATGCATCTTTATTTAATTCGGCACGGAGAAAGTTGGGTCAATATGCCCGATGATCATCAAAACCATCCATTGGATGCGGGTTTAACGGAGCGGGGGCAAGAGCAGGCTAAATCATTGGCCAGTTGGCTGAAGAAGGAAGTGCCACAAATCGATAAGATGTATGCTAGCAGCATGAGGCGGGCGCAAGAAACGGCCGTAATCCTCGCCACCGCCTACAACTGCAACGTCATTTCAGACCATCGACTACGAGAAATAGGGAACAATCGACTTGATCATTCTCCCTTATCAAATGACGAACTCCCACGGCAATATACACACTTATCACCATTTGAAAATCCAATCACCCCCATCGCCACCGATGTGGAAAATGGTGAAACTTTTATGCATTTTCGCATTCGGATAGGCTTGTTTATTGATGAATTAATTCAAAAACACCAAGAAAAAACAATTCTAGCTGTTTGTCACGGCGGTGTGATCAATGCAGCTGTCGATCACATTTTCAACATAGGGCCATATCGACGTTGTGATGTTCGGGGACAACATACCAGCGCCACCTATTTTCAACATTTAGGTAAACTCACAAGAGAGCCATGGCGTTTACACTACCTTGGACAAACCAATCATTTAAAAAGCAACCTAAAAAAGTAGACTACAATAAATCCATCAACTCCTCCCAACATAGAAAAATTTACTTGTGCCGAATGTCAATGTGAATCTAGCCTCATCGAAGCATTTAAAGAAGTTGATATTGGTCCAATATGTCCTAAATGTTATAAAAAGTTTGCTGTTTCTTCATCCGATCGCTCGTTAAATTTGTTTTATTGGCTGCTTCCCGGTTGTCTTGTCTTGGCTATCATCTTTAATCTTCGAGGATCATCTCTCCAATTTTTCACAGCAAACATCGTTATCGCCTTTGTGCTTTGGGTTCTTACAATCACAATTTATGTAGCAACACACGCCATTACAGCCTTGGTAATAGGTGCCAACATTTACATTATACGAATTGGCAGCGGACCCGAAATTTTTGAGAAAACAATATATGGGTTTCAATTCAGCATAGGAAAATTTCTGATCGGTGGCTCTTATAGAATTGCTTTTTCTGACCTCAATGGGTTAAAAAGACGTGGCCTTTTTTTATATGGTTCTGGCATCGTTGTTCATGCCCTACTCACTCTATTTTTACTCCCTCGATTTAATTTTTCTGATCTCAATACAACATTTGCTTTTGAGACGATTTTCTTTTTAACAAATGCTTACTTCTTATTTAGAAGTGTTATTCCACGAAAAACAGATTTAACCGGCACTTTTGTAGATAATAATGCTTCATACATTAGGGCTTTATTGACTCAGCCTGATTATGCCGCTCAATTGCACGCCGCATACTTTCATATTGAGGGGGGCAAAGCATATGATGAAAAAAAATACGACCGTGCCTTTCAACTTAGTGAAGATGGCTTGAAACTTTATCCGCAAAATTTTGCATTACAAATAAGTCACAGTTTTCTTTTATACAAAATGGGGCACTCCCTAGAATCAATCCAGATTATGGAGGAATTGCTTGCTGCTCCAAACTTATCTCTGGGTGAAAAGGCCTCACTTTATAATAATCTCAGCTGGATTCTCCTCATCAATAATTATGACATTAAAAAGGCACTTGACTATGCAAAGCGCGCCTATGCAGTTCTTCCTTGGGAGGCAACGGTTGAGGGGACGCTGGGGGCGGCGCTCATAGAATCTGGTCAGTATGAGCAAGGTTTGGGACTTGTATTGCAAGCCTACGAACACCATGAGATTCAATCAAGCAAAGCAACAAATCTGGCGTTCGCCGCTATTAGCTCACATTATCTCGGTGACCATCAAGCAGCGGTTGATTACTTTGGTAGAGCGATTGCGATTGATTCAACTGCTGATGGCATTGTTAATGCACAACGAGTCTTAGGGAAATAAATCTATGCGAATGATAGAATATACTTAAAAAAGAACCGAGTATTAAAAGGAATACTGAATGAAGCAACCTGCTCTTCTTATCATTGATGTTCAAAAAGGATTAGACGACCCCAAGCTGGGACAGCGAAACAACCCAGATGCAGAAGCCAACATGGCTCGCTTGCTACACGAATGGCGTCAAAATAAACGGCCGATTATTCACATCAAACACGACTCCGTTGAACCACAATCTCCGCTCCGTCCAGACCTACCGGGTAATGAAATCAAAGATGAAGTAAAGCCCCTACCCGAGGAACCCTTATTTAGTAAAACAGTAAACAGCGCCTTCATTGGCACCAACCTCGAAGGGTATTTGCATGAGCAAAAGATTGAATCACTGGTTGTGGTTGGCCTTACAACGGCCCATTGCGTTTCAACATCAACACGCATGGCGGCTAATTTGGGATTTGACGTGACGCTTGTTTCTGATGCGACAGCGACGCATGAGCGAGTAGGCGTCAACGGCCGTTCCTATTCCGCAGAAGAACTGCACGAAATGGAGCTGGCGCTGCTCAACGAAGAGTTTTGCGCAGTCCGAACAACCGATGAAGTACTAGGATAAACGAATTTAAAAAATGGGAGAGTTGGAAATGGCTCTCTGCCTCTCCCATTTCTCTTCAAGTGAAACGAAGTTCCTGCTTAGAATAAAACGACGGCAACAAACTTCGGAACACTTAAGCGGAAACCGCCTTCACTTTAAAATCGACAATCTCATCATCCATCATGTTGGCCATCATACTGCCAAACATCTTCATCGCTAGACTACGCGGCATCAACTTCGACATCATCAAAATCATCACATTGTTCAAAAAGCCGGGGATTACGGCCGATTTTCGGCCTAAATTACGAATCCCAATCCGAGCCACATCATCTGCATTCATCCACGGCATTGGGGCATTTTTTAGGTTAGCTCCTTCCATGTCTGCCATTTCGGTTCGTGTCGCGCCCGGAGAGAGCACCATAACATCAACACCACTTGCTTTTAGCTCCTGATGAAGCGCCATCCCAAAGTTAAGCATATACGCTTTGGCCCCGCTATAGTTTGCCAGATAGGGTGCCCCCGTATAGGCAATGGTCGACGCCGTAAACAAAATACCACCCTGCCCTCTGCGCCGCATTTTCTCGCCAAAATGATGGCTCAACAGCATGGGTATGGTCACATTAAGCTGAATAGTCCGCGCATATTCTTGAACATCACGCTTGAGAAAAGCACCGGGCACACCGTCTCCCGCGTTGTTGACTAATAATCCAACCTCTATGTCCGCTGTGGCTTCGTCGATGGTTAGGAGCGCATCAACGGCCGTTAAATCAACCAAAACGATGCGCGTTTTTACCTGATGCTTGGACTCGATCTCACGCACCAATGAGTCCAATCGTTCTTTCCGCCGCGCGAGAACAGCCACATTCAACCCTTGTTCCGCTAACTGCAAGGCATACTCTCGCCCAATGCCAGATGACGCACCTGTTACAAGCGCCCACGGTCCATATTTATTTGAAAAAGCTGACATCATCACTCTCCTTGTTTTAATTGGATAAGATAATGGCAGGATAAAGCTTCAAGCCGCTTGAAAGTCAAGAGAGGTTTGGAAAATCATCCTGAACGGCTATAGAATTTCAATGCAAGAACAATGGTGGTATGAATTTTTAAAGAGGGCAGATGAATAAACCCAATTTTGTATTTATTTTGGCAGACGATTTAGGCTGGAACGATTTAAGCGCTGAGGGCAGTTCGTTTTACGAGAGCCCGCACATTGACCGCATTGCTCATGAAGGGATGCGCTTTACGCAGGGATATGCCGCTTGTCAGGTGTGTAGCCCCTCTCGCGCCAGTATATTGACGGGCAAAACGCCGCCTCGGCACGGCATTACGGACTGGATTGGGGCATTGACGGGTGAAGCTTGGCGGCAAAACGGCCGTTTCAACAAGCTGCTTCCCCCAGAATACGAACACGCCCTTCGGTCTGAGGAAATTACCATCGCGGAGGCATTAAGCCGCGACGGATACCGCACCTTTTTCGCTGGCAAATGGCATCTAGGGGATACGGGCTCAGACCCCGAAGATTTTGGATTTGAAATCAACAAGGGGGGCTGGCACGTTGGTTCACCCAAAGGGGGATATTTTGCGCCTTGGGTTAATCCGAAACTTGAATCAGGCCCAGATGGTGAATCCTTACCCATTCGACTAGGGAACGAAACGGCCGATTTTATGCGTCAGCATCAAGATGAGCCCTTCTTTGCTTTCCTCTCCTTCTACTCGGTTCATGGGCCTTTAGAAACAAGCCAATATCGCTGGGAAAAATTCCGTCAAAAAGCGTGCCAAAACCCAAAACCTGACAAACGATTTATTTTTGATCGCATGCTACCGGTCAGGCAGGTGCAAGATTGTCCCATCTACGCTGGCATGATTGAGGCGATGGATGAAGCAGTTGGCATTGTGCTTCAAGCTGTGGAAGAGCTAAACATTGCTGACAATACAGTCGTGATTTTTACGTCAGACAATGGCGGCGTTTCGTCCGGAGACAGTTTCTCTTCTTCAATGCTACCGCTTCGGGGAGGCAAAGGTCGACAGTGGGAAGGCGGCATTCGAGAACCTTTTTATATCCGATATCCAAAACAAATTTCCGCCAATTCAACCTGCGATATTCCCGTTTCTGGCATTGATTTTTATCCTACGATGTTGGCTTTGGCAGGCATTCCCATTCCTGTAACACAGCAAATTGATGGCGTGAGCTTGGTGAATTTATTGAGGGGTAAGGCGGATACGGCCGTTGCGGATCGCGATCTATTTTGGCACTATCCGCACTACGGCAATCAGGGGGGCGAACCATCATCAATCATACGCAGCGGCGATTGGAAGCT
>JBCCFD010000424.1:0-6979 GCA_039029915.1 Chloroflexota bacterium | reverse complement strand
GCCGGATGCGGCGAGCCGGTTGCGCAAGTCGGCTTCCTGCTTGTCCATGTAAACGCCCACGCTGCCGCCGGCGAGCGCGCCAATGCCCGCGCCGATCAGAACGGCCTTGCGGCTGCCATCAATCAGACCGCCCGCTGCGGCGCCCACCAATGCACCGGCGCCTGCGCCGATGGCCGTGTTGGAGATCTTTTCTTCACCCGTGAACGGGCTTGTCGAACAGGCGCCCAGCAACAAGGCTGCTGCGGCTGCCGTATAAAGTGCTTTCATAACTTTGGTCCCACGTTGCACCACCTCTTGAGGGAGGGCCTGCGGTGATGGTGACGGCAATGATAGACGCCCGTTTCCCGCACAAGGCCCCCAACGACCCAATCGTTCTGCCATTATTATTGGCCTAATCGTCTTCCTCTTTTTAACCTTTAACTGGGTTGTATTCACATACACCGATTGGCTTTGGTTTACGGCCGTAGATTATCAGCAAGTGTGGCTACGCCAATGGAGCTTTCGCTTTTTTAGCTTCTTGATCGCTTTTGTCGTAGCAGCTCTCTTCCTGCTGATCAATTGGCATCTAGCCCGCCGCCGCGCAATCAAGGAAACGCCTCCGTTTAATCCAAAGTTTCTACAGGTTCGGGTAGTTGGGTGGCTCATTACAGGCTTAGCTCTCTTTTTGAGCCTTGGCTTTGCTAGCACAATTGGGGGCAGCTGGGAAATCATCCTGCGCTACGTTTACCGCTTCCCGTTTGGCGAAACTGATCCCATTTTTAACCAAGACATTAGTTTCTATCTCTTTGAGCTACCGCTTTTTGAACAGCTTCAACAGTGGCTTATCTCCCTTTTCGTGCTAACGATCTTGGGCAGCTTTGCGATTTATGCCCTCAACAACATCATTGATATCCAACGCGGCCAGTGGCAACCCCAAAAATCAAATGCGCTCCGACGACACATTGCTCTCTTAGCCACAGTCCTGCTTGCGCTTTGGGCAATCGGCTACATTTTCAGCCTTTACAATCTCCTTTATTCAGATCGAGGGGTGGTGTTTGGGGCGAGCTTCACCGACCTGAACGTTTCTCGTTTAGCACTTTACGGACAAATGATTGCCATGGGTGTGGTCGCTGCGGCCGTTTTTTACAATATCTTCCGCTTTGATTTGCGCCCTATTGCTGTTGGCGGTGGGCTTTGGGTATTAGTCACCCTTGTCGGGGGTGGAATCTTACCGGGGTTGGTGCAACGTTATTCTGTCGATCCCAATGAGATTGAACAAGAAACGCCCTACATTGCTCATAACATCGCCTTTACGCGAATGGCGTTTAACTTAGATGGAGTCGAAGTAAGGGATTTTGACGAAATATCTGACCTCACCTCGGCCGATTTTGAATCGAATCAAGATGTCCTTGCCAACGTTCGATTATGGGATTACCGGCCGCTCCAAACGACCTACGAAAAGCTCCAAACACTGCGACCCATTTACCAGTTCAATGATGTTGATATCGATCGCTATACCATCGATGGACAGACTGAGCAGGTGATGCTGGCCGTTCGTGAACTAAACAAAGACAATCTAACCAACGACTCATGGGTGAACCGAAATCTTGAATTTACACACGGGTATGGCATCGTGATGAACCCAGTAGACTTGATATCGGACATTGGGCAACCTGTTTTTTATGTAGAAGGTTTGCCCCCCCAGAGCACACTAGACATTCCAATTGACCGACCTGAAATTTATTATGGTGAATTAACCAATGACGCTGTTTTTGTCGGTAGCGCTCGTGATGAGTTTAGCTATCCACAGGGTCAAGAACCTGTATACAGCCGATATCAAGGCACAGGCGGTGTCCTTTTGGACAGCCAGCTCAAGCGCGTTGCTTACGCCTTACGTTTAGGTGAAGTGAATGTGTTGCTCAACAGTGAGATTAATCAATCCACTCGCCTTCAATTCCACCGCAACATCCAAAATCGAATTTTGCAAATCACACCGTATCTGCAGCTTGATACTGACCCATATATTGTGATTTGGAACGGCCGTCTTCTGTGGGTTCAGGATGCGTACACCACCAGCAACCGTTTCCCCTACTCCGAACCAACTATTTTTGATAATGGATCACGCATCAACTACATTCGTAACTCCGTCAAAATTACGGTTGATGCTTACACGGGTGATGTCAACTACTATATGGTAGACCAAAGTGACCCCATCATTCGCACTTACGCGCGAGCATTCCCGAATCTATTCCAACCGATGTCAGATATGCCCGACGGATTACAGGCTCACATCCGCTATCCGGAAAACCTGTTTGATGTTCAGGCTCAACAATATTTGAAATATCACATTACCAACGAGCGCGTTTTCTACAATGAGGAAGATGTTTGGAATATCCCCAACGAAACATTTGACGACTCTGATAGTTCTCAACAAATTGAGCCATACTATGTCATTCTGACTTTGCCGGGCGAAGAAAGCTCTGAATATCTACTTATTTTGCCGTTTGTACCTGAAGGTCGTGAAAATATGGTTGCTTGGATGGCAGCTCGAAACGATGGTGAGGACTATGGAAAGCTAGTGGTGTATGAGCTACCGCGACAAGAGTTTGTAGATGGCCCGAGCTTAATTGAAGCCCGTATCTCTCAAGAACCAAGCATTTCCCAACAGTTTTCACTCTGGGACCAAAGCGGTTCGAGCATTATTCGGGGCAATCTGCTAACAATTCCGCTAAACAACAACTTCCTTTACGTCGAGCCGATCTACCTGCAATCAACAAGCGACAACGCGGTGCCAGAACTGCAGCGTATTGTGGTAGCGACCAGCAATCGCATTGCGATGGAAGAAACGCTTGAAGAGGCTTTAGCCTCCCTCTTTGAGGATTCGGCTATCGTTGTTGAGGAACCAATTGTTGAAGAAGATGATACGGCCGTAACAATTGAAGAACCAGTCGAAGAGATTATCATTGATGAAAATGCAACGGTTGAACAGCTCATTCAATCAGCTAACGCTCACTTTGAAGCGGCTGAGCAAGCCCAGCGTGAAGGGGATTGGGCCACTTACGGGGCAGAGATCGAAGCTTTGCAGCAAGATCTAGAACAACTTTCCCGCTTGGTCGGAGAATAAGAATAGGGTAAGCTTCCTTCTTAGAGGAAATCTTATGTTATCAGTTCGGGAAGCGCTTAATCTACCTATTATGTCAACCTGCCAGCTTGTAGCAGGCGAAGCTGGCTTAGACAATCTCATCGAGTGGGTTCATATCGTCGATATCCCCAATGCTCAGTTTGAGTATGATAGACAGGGCATTCTGCTTCTTACCACTGGTATTGGCATGCAGGATGACGAAGCAGCCCAAGCTGGATTAATTCAAAAGTTAACTAATCAGGGCTTCTCTGGCTTAGTTTGGTCGCTAGGCTCAGGATTTACGGCCGTTCCCGATCTCGTCAAAAATGAGGCTGAAAAGCAAAACTTTCCTGTCATCACGTCCCCCAAAGATGTCATGTTTGTTGACCTCTCCAAGCAGATTCTTGACCGCATTACCAAGCGTCAAGTTCGACTTCTAAAGCGGTCTAACAATATCCAAGGTCAGCTAACGGATATCGTTCTGAAAGGCGGTACGCTTCAGGAGCTAGCCGAAATGCTCGGCAACTCAATTCAACGCTCAATTTCAATTGAAGATTCTTCCTTTCGGGTGGTGGCCTCACATCAAGTGGGACCAATTGATGATTCGCGAAAAAGAACGCTAGCAAACGGCCGTACCCCTCCCGACATGGCACAGGGTCTGATCGATTCTGGTATCTACAGTCGACTGCTCCAGAAAATGGGGCCAATTTACTTAGAATCAATGCCTGAAATAGGTCTTGACTTTGAACGCGTCGTCGCCCCAATTATTGTTGATCGAGAAATTTATGGCTATATGTGGATTATTTCTGGCGATCGGCCGTTTACGGAGCTAGATGAATTAGCCACTGAGCAAGCCGCAACGGTGGCCGCCCTGCTTTTATTTAAGAACATGGCCGTTCAAGAAGCAACAGAATCACTGCGCGGTGATTTTCTAGAAGAATTGCTCAATGGCAATATTCACTCTATCCATTTTTCTGAGCAGGCCCACCGCCTTGGCTTTAAAAAGGATAAGTCGCACCAAATTTTGTTGATTCAAGGCATGCCGAAAGCAGGCGGAAACGGCCGTTCGCTCTACGATAATGTTCAGCAATGGCTACACAATATCAAAGCTCGCCCTTTGCTCATTTCTCGTGACAAGCGCATCGTTCTCATTTTGGAAAGCAGCGATGAAACAAGTGGCAAACAAATCGCTGAGGGGTTAATCAACGACTTGAATCACCCAGCCTGCCCGCTACTAATTGGCATTGGTCAACCCACAAAATTGTCGAATGAATCAGAGGGTCTACGAGAAAGCTATGAGCAAGCCGAAGAAGCTTTACAAATCGGTCTAGCGCTCAACAAAAAGAATGAATATTTATTATTTAGCGACTTAGGTCTGCATCACTGGCTTTATCATCTGCCATCAAGCCAGCAAGACGGCAATAAATTTTTAGGCAAAATTCGTGAATTAGCCAGGTATGACGAAGCCCGCAATACAGAACTCGTCAAAACGCTCGAAGCTTACCTCGATCACGGTGGCTCACTTGTAGATACCGCCGAATCGCTCTACATCCACCGCAACACCCTCCTCCACCGCCTAGAACGCATCAAAACGCTAAATCATATTGACCTCCGCAATCCAATTTACCGCCTCAACCTCCACATTGCGGTAAAAGCGTTTCGTTTGAATGGGGGGTAAAGAGTGGTAAATGGCACACTGACACAGTCCCTAATCCCCAATCCCTAATCCCCAGTCCCTAACCACCAGTACACCAATATACCAATACACCAATAACCATTCCTCGACTTTGTACCCTACACACATTGAGAACTCTCCTTCTGCCACCTAGAATCCAGCGAACAACATTAACGAATCTGTTTTTGTACACCTTGACAATTGACGAAAGCAAATAATTTACTTATCCTTCTTTTCTGCAAAAGTGTAAATGTAAGTGAAAAAGAAAACTGCATTGATTACTTTGATACTCTAGTATTTCGCACAGAAAGCTCAAGCCACGTTTTAGTTCAGCGAAATACGCTACAGTTTTTTTTAATTGTTGACATAATTATGCGTTATGCACGTTCAGAAAACTGTACCACCTGTTAGGTAAACGGAAAATTCTGCAAGTTTTATATTAAAATCTTTTCGTTCACATGAGATGGTTCAGAATGAGAACTTTTTGTTTTGATTAGGGAAAGGAATTCAATGAGTAAATTACAAAAAATGCTTGCCCAAAATGAATATCTACTGGCAGATGGTGGCATGGGCACCATGCTCATGGGCTTAGGCCTTGAACAAGGCGATCCACCAGAAACATGGAATGAGATTCATACCGATCGAATTCGAGGGGTACATGAAGCGTATATTGAAGCGGGCGCGCAAATTATTTTAACCAACACGTTTGGTGGCACGCGATTTCGTTTAAAACTGCATAGATTACAGGACCGCGCCTATGATTTTAATAAAGCCGGTGCCCAACTTGCCCGAGAAGCAGTTGATGCCTCTGGGAAAGAGGTAATCGTAGCGGGCTCAATCGGCCCTTCTGGTGAGATTATGGCACCTGTGGGTGATCTTGATTTTGAAGACGCGGTTGAAGGGTTTGCTGAACAAGCTCGAGGCTTGGCAGACGGTGGTGCCGATGTCCTGTGGATTGAAACGATGAGCGATCTGCTTGAGGTTGAAGCGGCCGTAACGGGCATTCGCCAAGTGACCGATTTACCTATTGTGTCAACCATGACGTTTGATACAAATGGCAACACGATGATGGGCATTACGCCCATGAAGGCCCTCACCGAACTCAACAAGATGAACCTAGCCGCCATCGGTGGCAACTGTGGTAATGGCCCTGAAGAAATCGAAGGGGTTATTCAAAAGATGTATGCCACGGATCAAACGCTAACCCTCGTTGCAAAATCAAATGCAGGGATTCCCGAATACGTCAACGGTCATCTCCATTACAACGGCACGCCTGAGGTCATGGCTGAATATGCAGTAAAAGTTAGAAATTTTGGCGCCAGCATCATTGGTGCTTGCTGTGGTAGTTCACCGGAACACATCAAGCAAATGCGCCAAGCGTTAGAGATAAACCCAATTAATCGGGTGGTGATAGAAACGTCCGTTAATATCGGACTCCCCACCAAAGAAAGACGACGGAGGCGTCGTCGAGGATGAGTTAGCTGATGAGTAGAGAACGTCGCCGGAGCCGCAGACGGGCAAATGTCGTAGAGGTTGAAAAACCCAAAGCACCAGTTGTCCAACCCGGAACCGTCGGGGGCTGGTATAAACCGCTCAAAGACCCCGACATCGAAAAAATCCACAATGCGGCCCTTGACGTTCTCCAAAACATCGGCGTTGAAGTTCTCCCTTCCGAGGCCCGCGACATCTTTGAAAAAGCTGGGGCCAAAATCAACCCCGACAAAAACCGCGTCTACATCCCCCGCGAACTCGTCAACCAAGCCCTTGCCACAGCCCAAAATGAAGTCCTCATGGCGGGACGAGACCCCAAGCATGATATGCTCTTGGGTGGTCAGCGGGTTTACATGGGCACGGGGGGCGCAGCTGTCAAAATCCTCGACTTTGAAACAGGCCACGTCCGCGAAACCACCCTTAAAGATGTGGCTGAAGTCGGACGGCTCACCGATGCCCTAGACAATATTCACTTCTACCTGCGCTGCTGCGTAGCACGTGACCTATCCAACGAACTGCTCGACATCAACACCTTCTACGCCTCAATTATCAACACAACCAAACACGTCACTGGCAACGCCTTCACCCCTGAATCGGTTCGCGAAATTGTAGAGCTGGGCACACTCATCATGGGCGGTCGGGAGCAGCTACGCGAACGGCCGATTTTATCCTTCACCAACTGCTGGACCGTCAGCCCGCTCCGTTTTGCCCCT
>JBCCFD010000423.1:0-7023 GCA_039029915.1 Chloroflexota bacterium | reverse complement strand
CTATCAGCTTGATCTACTTAAACAGGTTGGGTTTTCGCAGGTAGAACTCTTACATAAAAATTCAGCCTTCGCTGCTTTTGGGGCCATTAAGTGACGACGATGAATAAACGGCCGTTTCTCACTCATGAGCAAGCCTTAAGCATCATGGCGCAGTATCCCACTCCTTTTCACATTTATGATGCCAAAGGAATCCAAGCCAATATGGCCGCCTTTAATGATGCCTTCCGCTGGAATACCGGATTCAAAAACTATTTTGCCGTCAAAGCGACGCCAACCCCAGCTATATTGCGCATTTTGCAGGCTGAAGACTCAGGGTTTGATTGCTCATCACTCACTGAATTAGCGCTCATGGAAAAGCTTGGGATTAGCGGGGAGCAGATCATGTTTACCTCAAACAATACGGCCGTTGTGGCATTCAAAAAAGCACGAGAGATGAATGTGATCATCAATTTAGACGATCTCAATCATCTCACCTATTTAGAGCAACATGCAAGCTTACCTGATGTGATTAGCTTCAGATACAACCCAGGCACGCTTAAATCCGGGAATACCATTATTGGCCATCCCCAAGAATCAAAATTTGGCATAACCAAAGGCCAGCTATTTGAAGGATACCGCCTCGCAAAAGACAAAGGCATTACTCGGTTTGGTCTACACACCATGGTGGCATCAAACGAGCTCAATCACGCTTACTTTGTAGAAACGGCCGTTTTGCTTTTTGAACTTATCGCTGAGCTATCGTCTCAATTAGGCATTCACTTCGAGTTTGTAAATTTAGGGGGCGGGCTGGGCATCCCCTATCGACCGGACGAAACGGCCGTTGATCTGCAGCAAGTCAGTCACGGCATTCAGCAAGCGTACCGACAAATTATCGTTGCCAATGGCTTACCTGACCTGCGTTTGTTTATGGAATGTGGGCGATTTATAACGGGTCCTTTTGGTCTGCTCATCTCCAAGGTTCAACACGTCAAGCAAAGCTACAAAACGTACATTGGGCTTGATGCGAATATGAACCATCTCATGCGCCCCGCTCTTTATGGAGCCTACCATCATATTTCAATTTTTGGCAAGGAAGGGGTAAAACCACAGGATGAGGTCGATGTCACAGGCTCTCTATGCGAAAACAACGATAAATTCGCTATTAACCGCTTGCTCCCACACCTAGATGTTGAGGACATCATTGCTATTCACGACACGGGTGCGCACGGTCACGCTATGGGATTCAATTACAATGGAAAACTGCGCTCTGGCGAACTATTACTGAAAGAAAATGGCACTATTGTAGAAATCCGTCGCCCTGAAACAATCGAAGATTATTTTGGACCAATGAAGTTTTAACGGATTGATCAATTTTATTTGGCTTTTAAAACATATCAGGACTTACGCACCCTGAGACTGTCGAAGAGTTAAGAAAGTCACTTCGACAGGCTCAGTGACCGCTATTTGCGTAAGTCCTAAATATTAAACAAAAGGAGATTTGCCGATGAAAAAGGCACACTTTAAAGCAATTCACCCAGTCTTACCGGTTCGAGATGTACCAAAAGCCATTAAGCAATATGTTGAAAAATTAGGCTTTGAACTGATCTTTGTTGATTCAACAGAGGATAATCGGTATGCTGGCATTCAACGAGGCAATGTCATGCTTCATTTGCAATGGCACGATGAAGTTGGCTTTGATTCTGTCGAAAAACTAAATTTGCGCTTTGAAATTGATGATGTCGATGCGCTTTTTACCGAGTATGAAAACTGTGGTCTTTTCCACGAACATACGGCCCTACGCGATACGCCGTGGGGGACGCGTGAGTTTGCGTTTTATGATATGGACAGTAACGGGCTTACTTTTTATCGAGATTTATAGGTTTTCAATTTCCCATGTAAGATTTTGCCTAGCTTGAGCCTCCCAATGTTCACGACCATATTCGGTTAAATAAATCTGTGCCATCCCCAAAAAGTGATTTAAAACGGCCGTTCTACCTGGAATATACAGCTCATCTGGCACATGGCTAAACTCATAGCGGATAGCCTGAGCATAAGCCCTGTATCGAGCTAGCTCCGCTCCAAGAATCGACAAATCAGCATCAAGCAGAATACTGCCGTTATCATCCTTCTCATCATCCAGTTGATGCGATTTGGTAAGCAAAATGAGCCGCTCTGCCTCTTGAAGCACCTCTTTATCAACGTGTGTCTTTAAGAGATTCACCATCAAAGTGGCGCTATCACCTTCATTATTCTGGCTTTTTGGATCGTAGATAATGTCATGAAACCACACAGCGAGGGAAACGGCCGTTGGTAACTCCTGCTTACCCGTCAGCTGAGGCAACGCTCGAAACATCGTCTCCAGATGAGCAAGGTTGTGATAGGCTCGGTGTGGCTCACTGTGATTCTGCTCAATCTTGTGCCAAACCTCTTCAGCAAGATGGGCAGGAACCTCTATTCTTTGTGCAAAGTCAAGCCAGTTAGATTTCATCTTTAAGATTATGAGGGTCAAACATCGTAAGCATTCACCTTATTTTGATAGCCTAAATCCAGTAAAAGCTTACGATGCTTTTTAAAAGAGTCAGTTCGCTTTGGCTTGGCGAACAACTTCTTGAATTTGTGCTAAGTGACTACCGGCATGTGCCAAACCCATTGAGAAACGACCAATAGCATTCATTTCCGGTGCGCTTTCAAAAGGCTTGATTTTGGAGTCAAGGTCAGGATTGTCTGGCCACATATCTAAGCTCGCCAAGCACATCCGACGGCTCTCTTCTAAGCGATGCCGACATTGCTCGATGGTTTTTACGGTTTGCCATGGGACTTCACTGCGAGAACGGCCGTGGAACTCTACACCGCGCGCCATCTCTGCTGCCAAAGCAGCAGCTTCTTCCGAAGATGCCGTCACGTGAACAACAAGATGGCCCAAATTCCAAGCCAAATTTTCATCTCCCTGATCATCTGCATAGGGATCATTTGCTTTGGGGTCTACAGGCTGAAACACCACATCTGCATCCGAACAATTTTCCATATATCCTAAAATCGTATCGGTCATTTCATTTGTTAGATCACGCAGCTCTGATATGCCAACACCTTCTAATACATCATCAATTGTCTTTTCACCTTGAAAGACGCCGCTAAAATCAAGCATGTGAACACTCCTCTATGTTTATTATTGTACAGAACCTACGCCGTTGAGCGTGTCAAAGGGTGATATAAGTAATTTTCAACAAATATCTTGAATAAAAAGCAACCAGATGAAAATTACTTTCAGGAGAACAAAAACTTTTACGAAGCCGATTTATTTCAAAATACTATTTGTTCTCCACATAAGCCACTTCGACCCGCTTAGTGACTAGTATTTGCGTAGATACGAACTGTTTAAATTTTATCCGAAGAATCTTACTCTATCTGCAACCCGCCAGATGCGCGACGAAATAAATAGGTAGAGATGGTTTATTTAGTTTCTATTAAGGGGAAAATACAAAGTTGAATATTGTGCTTGAATTTTAAAGGATTGTTGATATTTTATAGGTATCAATTGCTTCCAAAATTTTTTACAAAAGGAAAAACGCATGCCCCTTTCTTTTGACTTGTCACTTGATGAGCTTTATACATACCAAGGAACCAATCCAAGACCAACCGATTTTGATAGCTATTGGGATGAGTCATTAAGTGAAATGCGTGCCGTTGAGCCAAATATCGAACTGGTACCGGCTGAATTTCAAACGAGCTTCGCTAAATGTTCCCACCTTTACTTCACTGGGGTTGGCGGTGCACGCATCCACGCCAAGCTAATTCAGCCTACTCAGCCAGAGAAGCAGCACCCTGCTGTTGTCATGTTCCACGGCTATACAGGCAACTCAGGAGATTGGCAGGACAAATTAGGCTATGCTGCAGCCGGATTTAGCGTGGCCGCGCTTGATTGCAGGGGGCAAGGCGGACTTTCTGAAGACAAAGGCGGCACGGTTGGCAACACCATGCAGGGGCATATCATACGGGGCTTAGACAATGAGGACCCCAAAAAGCTTCTTTTTCGCCAGGTTTTTCTAGACACGGCTCAGCTAGCTGGCATCGTGATGGATATGCCAAATGTCGATGAAACCCGAGTTGGCGCAATGGGGGGAAGCCAAGGCGGTGCTTTGACATTAGCCTGCTCAGCCTTAGAACCGCGCATCAAACGAGCCGCCCCTGTTTTCCCCTTTTTAAGCGACTACAAACGCGTTTGGGATATGGATTTAGCCGTAGATGCTTACGAAGAAATTCAAACCTACTTCCGTCTATTTGATCCTCGCCACGAACGGGAGGAGGAAATTTTCACAAAACTCGGTTACATCGATATTCAATATCTTTGTCCGAGAATCAAAGCTGAGGTCATGATGAGTGTTGGATTAGCCGATCAAATTTGCCCGCCGTCCACTCAATTTGCGGCATACAATAAAATACAGTCTCCTAAAAATGTTGAACTTTACCCTGATTTTGGGCACGAAGATTTACGCGGTCACAAAGACCAAATTTTTCAGTTTTTGATGGAATTATGAACGAAAAATTAGCTATTTTCATAATTTCCGCAACGTGTTAAATTATGCCGTGTTATCTACGGTGGTAGAAGCGTAAATCATTTACTGGAAATTTTTCAAACTGCTGCTTCTCAGGCCCCTGTTTTGAGCAGTTTGATTGCACAAAAACTAATCAGATTTTTGTAGCAGATATTGAGGTTGGAAGACAAAGCCTATAACCATTTAGAAGTAAGCGACCCTGGTTCGTAATATGACAACATTGCCACTACATTCCCTGCCCTTATTTTTAGAAAATCGCTTGCGACATCGCGTCTGGTGGATGCATCCAATTTTGCTTTTCATCTTATTGCAACCCATACGGCCGTTTGCCTACATCACAATTGGCTACCTTTGTTTCCTCGCCCTAAAAGATTATTTAAGCATGATTCCGACCCATCGCATGGACCGGGGTAGCGTTTTGATTGCTTATTTCACCATTCCCCTTCTCATCTATTGGGCGGCAACCGACAGATATGGCCTTTATGTCATCTGGATTCCCCTCGTGGTGTTTTTAGGAATCTGTTTATCATTGTATATTCGAAAAAAGCGCTTTTTCTTTAAGGATACAATTCGCCCGCTGGTTTGGGGCATGATACCTTTCCTATTTGGGCTAGGACATCTTGTTTTAATCATGGTCACACCCCGTGAGGTGGCTCCCCCGCTTTCCCAGAACGGCAACGTTCTTTATTTGGTCGTTCTGGTGCAATTTGCCATATTTGTTTCACTGGCAAGGGATTTATTTTTACGGCCGTTTAAAGGTCCCCCCATGTTTACTTGGACTTCTGCTTTGGGAATTGGCCTAATCACCGCCGTTTTCTCAGCCATCATTGTACCGCTTTTTATTGTGCTACCTTTAAGCTACGCGCTGGTCATCGGGGCCTCAGTTGGAACGGCAGTGTTTACTGCACAGGGGTTTGTCCAGATGCTTCAAGAAAGTGTCCGCATTCCCATCCATTGGCGAACGGTTCAGGGCCACGGGGGCATCCTGCTTCAAATTGCGGGCTATACCCTCTCGGCTCCCATCTATTTTCATCTGATTAGACTCGCCTTTCTTTAAATCACTTTGGAGCCGCTATGTTCAAGTCAAAGCCCGTCCGCTGGCTTCAAAAAGTAATTGTAATTTTAATCATCCGGCCCATTTTGAACGTGTTGGTCGGCATAAATATTAAGAATCAGCATCGAGTTCCAAAAGATGGGCCCATGATTGTGGTAGCCAACCATAACAGCCATATGGATACGGCCGTGTTGATGGCCCTCTTTCCACTAAACGTCCTCTACAAAGTCAGACCCATTGCAGCTTCCGACTATTGGTTAAAAAACAGGGCCATTGGTTGGTTTGCCACCCACATTGTAAACATTATCCCCATCGATCGCAGAAGAAAAGAAAAGCAAAACGATCCCCTAAGCCCCATCGCAGATGCCCTGACAAACGGTGATATTGTTATCATGTTTCCTGAGGGATCACGCGGAGAGCCTGAGCAGATGTCAGAATTTAAAAGCGGGGTTGCGCATCTCTCACGAAGATGCCCTGATGTCCCTGTTGTGCCAGTTTTTCTAAGAGGTATGGGTAAAACGCTTCCACGAGGCACATCCCTATTTCTCCCCTTCTTTTGCGACGTTATTTTTGGTCAAGCGTTTACGTGGAATGGCAGTAAGCAAGCCTTCATGAACCGAATCAAAACCCAATTTGATCTTTTAGCCCAATAAATTTGCAACAAAACGCAAAATTCAAAATGGATATTAAACAGTAGTTTTCTACTAGAGATTAAAAACAACTAAATCTGTCTGAACGATGATATCTATGGCGCGTATGATGTAATATGAAAGCACCTTGGGTAAATACAATTCTATTGCTGATTCTTATCGTGCAAGTTGTGTCGGGCTACTTTGGCTTAATCAATAATGAATCCCAATTTAACTGGGTGCTTTGGTCACACAGCATTGGCGCTTACGCCATTGTGGTTCTTCTTTACTGGAAGGGAACGGTCATATTTAGCGCTGTTCGGCGTAAAAGGGTGTGGACAGTTCAGCGGATTGTTTTTGTCGTTACCACTTTCCTCCTCCTTGCTACTCTCATTCTGGGGCTAATTTGGACGTTTGTTGGCCCACAATACTTTTTACGGATTAGCTATGTCAGTTGGCATATCTATTTATCGATTCCGCTTATGGCGCTGATGCTGTGGCACGCTTGGAAACTGCGTTTTGTGTTTCGGATGCCGGCGTCAAAGGATAGAAAGATGTTTTTGCGAACGGCCGTTTTTGCCGCCGCAGGGGCTCTTCTGTGGCAGGTCTCGGCCAGAACCAAAAACAGCTTTGCGCTTCCGGGCGCTGAACGGCGGTTCACTGGCTCCTATGCCCGCGGTTTAGAAGACGGCCGTTTCCCCGTCGTCAGCTGGATTGCCGACCGTCCGCCACAAGTCAATCCAGAGCAGTGGCAATTAGAGATTAACGGTGCCGTTTCAACTCCCAAAGCATTTAAACTGTCCGAATT
>JBCCFD010000422.1:0-7036 GCA_039029915.1 Chloroflexota bacterium | reverse complement strand
GTGGCCACCAACGGCACAGGACCAATCATTCCTGAAACTCCCGAGCGGTATGGGGGGTATCAATATTTAATTAACCACCCAGAAATCGCGGTGGCGTTTTTTGAACAACATTTTCCAGAATAGCTAAAGCTAGAGTTTGGAGCTAGAGATAAAAGTTAAGTGTAGAGTTTAGAGGGAAACGTTAGAAAACGAGATGGTTAGTTTTAACAAGCCCGGTTGAATAATGCCTCCCTCTTGCTCTTTACCCCTCCTTTTTTACACGAGCCCCGCCTCCATCAACCCGTGAAACCGCTCAATATCTACATCTAAAATAATTTGGGTGTTGGGCTGTTTTTCCAGGTCGTTGCGCCAATCGACGACCGTTTGGCCTCGAGTAAAACGGCCGTTTATCTCCACCATCGTATAGCGCGTTTCCGCCCGTTGCACAATATCTGGCTCAATGGTGACGGCCATTGCCAGTGGGTCAGCCCCAAATAGTAGCCGCGAGCCATATTTTTGCTGGGCAAAATTGAGAGACGTTTGTGAAATCTCGCGGAAGAAGTCAGACTTGGGCGTACCCATTGAAGAAAATTTTTCAACAACGTCCTCAGGCATTTTATGACGCACGGTTGCTTCCCAATCCACCAACTCAATGATGCATTCAGCCCGGGCCCACATTTCAAACACCACATGCGCTGCTTCAGGGTCTGCAAAAATGTTAAATTCAGCCGAAACATTTGAGGTATTGCCGCGTGAGGTAACCGCACCCCCCATCACCACAAACCGCTTAAGCTTTTTAGGCAGGGTGGGGTCGATTTTTAATGCAACGGCGATGTTGGTCAATGGCCCGATAGCAATAAGCGTGAGCTCATTTGGGTTTTCGTTTGCATAACGAATCAGAGCGAGGCTGGCATGTTCAGCTTCGACTTTTCCATTTTTGGGGCGAATATTGGCATCTCCTAACCCGTCGTGCCCATGAACAATCGCAGCTTCTTCACCCAGCAGCAGCAGGGCGTCCCCACAGCCTTGGTAAATGGGAATATCTTGGTTAATCACTTCGACAATCGCTTGGGCGTTGCGCGTGGTGTGTACAAGGCCAACGTTACCCCCAACTGTCATGATTGCTTCTATTTTTGTGTTCGGATGAGCAGCCGCCATTAAGATAGCGTGGGCATCGTCTACACCCGGATCTGTATCAATAATAATCCTTTCCATATATCCTCCTTCACGGTAAGATGATAGCGATCCAGTGAGAAATATCCAAAGCAAAAGAAGAGGAAAATGGCAAAAATAGCGCTGTGTGTGGGGATTAATGAGTACCCTTATAAAAATCGAAATTTGCGAGGCTGTGTGAATGATGCCCGGGCGTGGGCCAGTTTGCTCATCGAGCTGTTTGATTTTCATCAAGCTGATGTGACCGTTTTAACAGATCGAGAAGCGACTAAAGAAAATATAATTACTTATCTTCAACAGATGATTAAAATAGCTCAGGCTGGGGATGTGCTGGTGTACACATTTGCCGGTCACGGTACTTATGTTGTTGATCAAGATGGAGATGAGGCAGATGGTTTTGATGAAGCTCAATGCCCCTTCTATGAAAAACCTTATGAATCAACTGACCAGCTAATTTTAGATGACGAACTGCGTGCCTTATTTGCGCAGCTCCCATCCGATGTGCATTTGACAATGGTTTCTGATTCTTGCCACTCCGGCACGGTTTCTTTGGTGCCGTTCTTTGATGAACAGGTTCGCCCTCGATTTTTAAATCCAGAACTGATTAGAAAGCATTTAAGCGAATCTGTTTCTTTGGTTAAAGCCCAATACAGAGAAAAGCGAGTTGAGAAGGAATCCCCAATCATATTGCTGGCTGGCTGTCAGGATGATCAGTTTGCTCATGATGCTTGGCTGGGGGCTGAATTTTATGGTGTGTTCTCTTTTCATGCGATTAAATTGTTGAGAGGGGAAAGCGTTAAATCGCTAACTTACAAAGATTTGATTGAAAGTGTTCAAGCGCGGATTGGGGATTCCTACGACCAAAAACCAAGATTAACTGGAAAGAAAAGCCTGTTTAGTCGACCTTTGTTTCAACCGTAATCCCTCTTCAGGTCAACTGGTTTTTCCTCTATTCACCTTGGTATTCCATTTGGAAGCGTAAGTTCACGTTTTCTTGTCAATCGACAATTGGTAAAATAGTGTTTGGTAAACGAAACGGCCGTTTATGATCAAACAATTTCAAACGACCTATTTCTGTTTATCAAGATTGAGAGAAAAGGAATTTCCATGAATACGTTAAGAAATGTGATGATAGCCACTTTTGGGCTATTAATTGCTTTACTCATTTTAGCGATTGTGCTGATTGTGCGAGACGGCAGTGCTGATCAAGTGGCTGAACCAGTCGCTGATCAGGTGGCCGATCAGGTGGCCGATCAAGTGGCTGATAGTGACGCGGTGGCCCCAACAGCCGTTCCCGAGCTGCCTCCCGCAACGAATACGCCTGTTGTCGTGGGTGAGCTACCGACAATCACGCCGTTCCCAACCGACATACCCACTGAGACACCCATACCGACAGATACGCCTGTGCCAACGGACACACCCGTCCCCACAGATACGCCTGTGCCAACGAACCCACCCCCGCCACCACCAACGGCCGTTCCACCAACCAACACGCCTCCGCCACCAACTGAAACACCGGCTCCATCTGGGCCAGCGCCTGTGAATGCCAACGGTTTATTTGGGCGTAGCTTTGTCCTGCAAGATTGGCGCACCTCAACATCGCCTGGTGGTCAAATATGGTATGAGTGGAATATTGGAAACTCAGCCGGAGGTCCTGTACCGTATTCAACGATTGGCGTCATGCCTCGCCGAAATGGTGTTGATGAAGTTCAATGGTATCAAAACAATTGGGGCGGTAATAACGATGCGATGCCGCCTGAGGGGCTTAGCTGGCCCTCTTGGATGTCAATCCCTGAAGCCGGAGATTACACCCTGCGCGTCGTCGTTTGTTTTGATGGATTCGACACTTGTTTGAACGGTGGGGGAACCTTCCACACCTTATCACAAGAAATTCCAATTTCTCTTCGATAGAAATAGCACTTCATCCTCTTCGCAGGTGAAGACAATTGAAAATGAAGTCTAAATTGCGCTGATTCTCTTAAAAAATCAGCGCAATTTGTTTTGTATGTCATTGATTGTTTGCTGATCACCTCACGATGAAGTCACTTCGACGCGCTGTTTCGACTTTTTATCTGACCAACGGCAGTGATGGTTTTGCCTGTTCAACATGATACGTCCCATTCGCCTCGAGCGTATGCCTAATGCATTTCCCCATTTCAAAAGAGCACGTTCATTGTGTATAATATTCTCACGAGATCCGAAGCTTTTATCTGACAAGGTTTTAATTTTAGACACTTCGGAGCGCTGAGCCGTAAGCCGGTAGCACTTTGATAACATCCAATTTCGTGTAACGCATAAAACATTAACTATCATGTCTCAGAACCAGAAAGGCCAATCAAAAAGCGTCAAATTTACTGACAGACTGCGCAATTTCTTTTCATCTAAAAACCAGCAAACTCGCAATGACTATTTTGAGGTTATTCGATACCAGCATCGAAGTTTTGATGTGAAAGGGTTGACTACGCAAGGCGTCTTTACCTTGGATTTAGAGAAGGTTTTTGTTGACTTAGCGCTTGCCCCTCAGTCTCGCGGAAATCGCGTCTCATCAGACCCCATTCGGCCAATGCCCCAAGAGCTTCAGCAGGGGCGTCATGAGCTGTGGGCGTTTTTAATGGCAAAGCAGATGCGAGGTCGTCATTTGACGATTTTGGGACCTCCCGGCGGCGGGAAAACAACGCTTTTAAAACATATTACGCTCACGTTGGCTAAAGATGAAAGTGAGCGTCCCCATATTCCCCTAAATAAAATTCCGATTTTGCTCTTTTTACGGGATCATGCCCCCCAGATTGCCAAAGACCCGCAGTTCAGCTTAGTAGATGCTCTCAAAAGTCGGCTCTCAATTTGGGATGTGGATATTCCGATGTCTTGGTTTAATGAGCTGTTAAGCCAAGGTGCCTGCTTGATCATGTTCGATGGTCTGGATGAGGTGGCTGATCAGGCGGTGCGTAAGTTGGTGGTGGATTGGGTTGAGCGCCAAATGCAGCTGCTCCATAAAAATCAATTTATTATCACCTCGCGGCCATTTGGGTATTACGATAACCCTTTGACGAATGTGACGGTGTTGGAAGTACGGCCGTTTTCTTTGGCACAGGTCAATAAGTTTGTTCACAATTGGTACATGGCCAATGAGCTAATGAGCGCCCAGCGAGACGATCCCGGCGTGCGGATGGAAGCGCGACGGGGTGGGGACGATCTGCTTGCTCGGCTCAACCAAGTGCCTGTCTTACTTGAAATGGCCGTTAACCCGCTTTTGCTGACGATGATTGCGACAGTGCACCGCTATCGAAGTAGCTTGCCGGGGCGACGCGTAGAGCTTTATGCCGAAATTTGTGAAGTCTTTTTAGGCAAGCGGCAGCAGGCACGCGGCATGACCTTTGATTTGACGCCCGCTCAAAAACAGCGCGTGCTGCAACGATTGGCTTATCACATGATGCAAAATAATCAGCGCGAGGTGCCCATCGAAGAAGCCGCGGTTGTCATTGAACGGCCGTTAAAGCGGGTCAAAGGGCCACAGCATGGAGATGCTGCCAGCACTGGCTTGTCATTCCTTAAATCAATAGAAAACAGCAGTGGGTTGCTGATAGAGCGAGAAGTTGGCGTGTACAGCTTTGCTCACCTAACCTTTCAAGAATATTTGGCTGCTGCTCATGTGATCGATCAAAAATTAGAAAATGAGCTCGTTCGCTGGGTTGACAACAGCTGGTGGCATGAAACGATCCGGCTTTATGCGGCTCAATCAGACGCCACCAATGTTATCAAAGCTTGCTTGGCAAGACGCCGCCCCTCAGTGCCTGCCTTAACGCTGGCGATGGAATGTTTGGAAGAGGCCCGCGAAGTTCGTCCTGAAATGCGCGCCATCTTCAAGCGCATTGCGGATAGTGTGGATCACCCCAGTGCCGATGTTCGGCAAACGGCGGCCGAGGTTTTCTTAATGCTTCGCCTGCGTCGTTTTGTACGCATCGATGAAGAAAAGTATGTGGACACCTCTCTGATTTCAAATGGGGAGTACCAACTCTTTTTGCAGGAGAGCCGCGCTAATCGTGCCTATCATCAGCCTGATCATTGGCAAGCCTTCACGTTTGAAATGGGCAACGGCCGTAAACCAATTGTTGGAGTACGCCCATCAGATGCGGAGCTGTTTTGCCAATGGCTAACCAATCGAGACACCACCGGCTGGCAGTTTCGCTTACCAAACGCCGACGAGTTAAAGTTGAGTCGGCTGCGAGCAGATGGTCACGTCTTGGACATGGAGCACGCCACCTACTGGTACAAGAGCGACAATGGCTACCGAACAGCCGGCTTTAAATCGAAGCAAAATAACGAAAATATTCTCAAAATATTGCAATATCGTTTTGAGCGTGATTGGGATTTGCACGACCCAACCCGACAATATCCCCATATTAGGCAGATCGGTAAAGTTTACCTTAATCGAGCGCTACAGCGTCAATTTGTGCTTAAAGATTTGGAGCGTGATTTGAGCAGAGAGCTAGCTGACTTTGACGAGCTTCTCTCAGATTTAGCCCAGCTACAAGATCGGGGTCTAACCGATATGGCCACTGATTTAGATATGGCGCTTTCCCAAGCGATTGAAGTTGTCAACGATCCGGATTTGATGGCCGCTCGACAGGTTGATTTAGACGCGATTATTGATCTAACCCGCACCCTGCGCAAAGATTTTGATAAAACAAAGGGGTTTAATATCCCTGAAAATATGATGACTGAACTGTTTAGAACTGTTGAGCGGGCCAAAAGCTTATCTGGCAACAGAGATTCAGTGATGTATCAAGAGCTTGATCGGGCGCTCAATCATGCGCTAATGGTTGAACGAGAGCTAGGGTCGGTGCTTAATCGTGAGATGGTTAATTCACGTCGGCGGTTGAGTGCTAACGTGCTAAACCGAATTGGTGAGGTTTATAAGCAGGTTGACCGGCAGAAGGGGAGTGAGGAACAAACGGCCGTTTCTGATGTTCCCAAAAAGCAGTTTGCTGCCCTGCTGGATCTGTATATCGACCTTGCCCTGCTGGAAGAGCGAGGGTCAGGCCAACTCCCCGCCTATGAGAGCATTCGCCTTGTCCGAGTGAAAAAATAGTAAGACTCTGACAATCGATAGCTTCTGCAGTTGAACTTTCTCCCTATACCCGATAAAATAGAACATATGAGCGATTATTGGATTCGCGCGAGCGAAATTTCAGAGTTTGTTTATTGTCAGCATTCATGGTGGCTAAAAAGAAGTAAAGGGCTCAAAAGTGCCAACAGCCGTGAGTTAACCAAGGGCACTCAGTTTCACCAAAAACACGGCCGTATGCTTGCCCAATCGATGTGGATCAAGCGGGTAGCTTACCTGATGCTCTTTTGTTTAGTGACCTTTATTACCTTTCAGATCTTAACCGCTTCATGATTGTTGATGCTCTTTCCGTCGGGATTGCCCTTATCTTATTCGCGCTTGTGGCGTGGATGTGGTCGCATGCTAACACGCTCCGCGATCAGCTTGGCATTCCTGAAGGGAAAGTGATTTATACAGACGCCGGCACCTGGTTTCCCAATCAAGAGCACCTTTCTGCAGAAGATATTCAATTAACCGGCAAGCCCGACTATCTTGTTGAACAAGCAGACGGTATGATTATTCCCGTTGAGGTAAAGTCAAGTGCGGCTCCCGAAGAACCTTGGGATAGCCATCTCTATCAAGTGGCTGCTTACTGCTTTTTAGTGGAAGCCAGCTATGGCGTGCGCCCTGACTATGGCATCCTGCAATATCGTGACCGTGCCTTTGCCATTGATTACACGGAAGAGCTTGAGGATGAATTGCTCGATATCGTTGAAGAAATGCGCCTCGCCATTCGGAGCAACGGGGCTAATAGAGATCATCACAACAAACATCTTTGCC
>JBCCFD010000421.1:0-7048 GCA_039029915.1 Chloroflexota bacterium | reverse complement strand
GGCTCATACTCCAAACCAAAATCAAACTGATTTTTTTGGCTCATCCAGCCTGCGATTGGATTGCGCAACTTTTCCTGTAAATCTTTGCGAATGTATAAAAATGCGGGTGATCCCGGTCCACCGTTTAAATATTTGTACGTACAGCCAATTGCCATATCGGCTCCTGAGCCGTTCAAATTAACCGGCACAGACCCTACCGAGTGGCTTAAATCCCAAACCACCATTGCCCCCGCTTCTTTCACGGCCTTGTTTAAATCCGCCATATCATAGGTGTAGGCGCTTTTGAAGACGGTGTTTGTTAACGTTAATAATGCGGCATCTTCATCAAGTAGTGCCTTAATGCCATCGACCGGGCCAGTAATACCGTCAGGGGAGTTCACAACTTCGATCGTGTGTTTATTACCCATTACTCGATTGATTTCTTGCAGAACATATAAATCAGATGGGAAGTTCAGATCATCCGTGACGATGCGGTGGCGGGCCTCTTGAAGCTGGAGTGTAGCCACAAAAAGCTTGAACATATTGACTGAGGTTGATTCCCCAATAATAATCTCGTCTGGACTTGCTCCCAGTAGCTCAGCTACTTTGTCTCCTAACTCTCTGCCAATATCGAAGTGCTTTTCATGCCAAATTCGAATGAGGCGGTCTCCCCATTCATCCATTAGCTCAGTAATAACTTCTTTGGTCGCTTTTGGCAATCGACCGAGTGAGTTCCCATCGAGATAAATTAAGTTAGGGTCCGTAACGATAAATTGGTCTTTAAAGCCTGCCAGTGGGTCTTGCGCATCAAGCTCCTGTGCATAAGTTTGGTCCATTTTCGTAAATCCTCCTTCGTAAATTGCTATTGGCTATGAGCATGAAACGGTTTCAAATACCATCTTCTATCCTCTAGCTCTAGCTATTCACATTGATTTGCTGGTGGCGGTTACGCCGGATGATCACTTCTTAACACTTCCTGCCATAAAAAAACAATTCAAACAGGTTGCACTCTTGAAAAATTGGGTAACAAAGATTTAAGTACTTTGTTACCTAATTTCCTTTACTCATGTCATGTCGAGCGGGCCAAGCCGATTAACACGACAACCAATTAGAGAGTCGAGACATCTCTCCGCTAGACTATTAAATAGAGTACACTTCTCTAACGACGAGCAGTCTCGACTCAGCTTGTGACCGAGACTGCTTTTATTTAGCGCCGCTCGACATAACACAAAAGTAAAGGTTATTTTTGAAACAAAGGTTTAAGTGTACCGAAGTTTTTAGTTTGAAAACATGGTTAGATAAACGCTTCGTTTCACTTAAAATTGCTCAATCGTTGGCTGTACTTGTTGGCTTCCATCTGCCCAACGCATCACAAAGATGGTTAAGACGCATAAAATGGCAAAACCGCTTATGACCGGTAGGACAGTGCCGTTAAATTCAAGCCCAATCCAGGCTCCTAATGGTGTTGAAATCAATGTAGCCAGAGAGCCTACCACAGCTGCCCCGACACCGGCGATATGCCCCAGTGGTTCCATTGCTAATGCATTTAGGTTGCCAAATAATATGCCAACTGCAAAGAAATTAACCAAGAAATAGGCAATAAATGTCCAGAGCGGTGGATTCCCCTGCATCTGATAGGCGTATAAAAGGTATAAAATAGAAATCAATGCTAGCGCATTATTGGCACCGTGCGACAATTTCCGCATACCGAACCGTAAAACGAGCCTAGCGTTTAGAAAGGATGCCAGCCCGTTTGAGATAGCAATGATGGCAAAAATAAGAGGAAATCGTGTGCCTAAGCCGTATTGAACCTGAAAAACAGGTTGTGCTGAGTTGAGATAACCAAGGAAGGCACCTGAAATTAAGCCAGCCGCGATCGTGTAGCCTAGCGCAATGCGGTTAGAGAAGACTTCTCTAAAGGCGGCTGATATTGTGACTATTTTGAAAGGGATTCGGCTTTCGGGTAGTAATGTTTCTGGTTGGCGAAGGGCATACCATAGAAAAGCAATCAGTGTTAAGACCAAATAAAACCCAAATATTGAGCGCCAACCGGCAAAAAGAAGAATGCCCTGCCCAATAGCGGGTGCAATAATGGGTACCAGAATAAAAACGGACATTATGAAGGACATTACTCTGGCCATCATCCGTCCTGAGAACTGGTCGCGCACAATGGCGACAGCAACGCTCCGCGGCCCAGCAATGCCTAGCCCTTGGAGTAAGCGGGCAAACAGCATCATTGAATAGGTTGTGGCAGTAATCGAGAGGATGCATCCGATGCTGAATATGCCCAATCCTAAATAAATGATTGGCTTACGCCCCACGCTGTCTGAAATAGGCCCATAAAATAGTTGTCCAATTCCCATGCCAATAAACAACCAGGTGATAATCAGCTGGCTATCGTTGGCTTGTCGAACACCAAGCTCTGCACCAATCTCAGGTAGGGCTGGTAACATGGCATCGATTGAGACTGCGACAAGCGCTATCAAGAGGGCCATTAAGGTGACAAATTCAGCAAATGGAAGCTGTTTAGTTGGGGCTAGATTTTTCATAAAAGAGTCGCTTTTGCTTTATAAATGATTGAATTCTGCCAAGATGGTATTAATCACAATTTCCCCGGCTGGATGCGTGCTTATCACTATTTCAAAGTGGCCCACATCTGGTACCCCAATTAGCGTGGCGTCATCCCCTAACTTATAAGCTGATTCTACAAAATGGGTGACATATTCAATGGGAACGATATCGTCTAGTGTGCCGTTGATGGTGGTGTGGCGAATGCCTAGCGGTAGAAGGGCACTGGGTGAGCCTTGATAGTAGTTGGGATAGTTTTGACGCGGATGTCCGCCTACCAAAATGTCTGAAGCATCAACGCAAATGTCCCAAGCGACTGCTCTCTCGAGGTCACAAACGGGGGCGAGGGCAACGATGCTTTTAATTGGGAGCGGGTTTGGGGTGTAAATTGGGCTTTGTTTGTTAATTAACGGCCGTGCCGCGCTCCACAGCGCCAAGTGTCCACCGGCCGAGTGACCCGTCGCGACGAGCTTGTTCAAATCCAGATTATATATTTCAGCCAATTCCCGTAATTTATCGGCCCCATGAGCCACATCAAGAAATGTGTTGGGCCAGCCACCACCATTTCCCAAACGGCGATACTCTAGGCTCCAAACGGCGATGCCACGGTTCGCTATTTCCCGAGCAAGCTGACCCATCGGTTCTAAGCCGTATTTGGCACGCCAGCATCCCCCATGAAATAGCAAGAGGGTTGGGTGTGGTCCCGATCTATTCGGTAAAAACAGATCGCCAAATTGGGACGGATCGTCTCCATACGGAATTCGATGATCTGCCGATTGTCTGTCAAGAGTTGAGTATTCTTCAGCTGAAATTAGGGTGGGCGTTGTCATACCAATATAAACCTACTTTTGATGGGTTTTACTGAGTCGTTTAGGAATCAGATTTTCTCATCAATTTCAGTGATTGACATCATTATTTCCGATATAATCGGATAATTCAAGGATTCAGCAGCTTACTGAAAGGGAAATTATGTTAGGTACAATTGAACGTACAGGCCAACTATTAAAGCTATTTACACTTGAAACCCCCGTGTGGAGAATCAGTGAAATGGCTCAAGCGCTCAACTGCAGCACATCTACAACGTATGATCTAGCGTCATCGCTTGTTCAGATTGGTCTTTTGAAACAGAGTGCCGATCGCAGATATGAGATAGGGTGGCGCGTTTTTGAAATGAGTCAAGTCGTCTTGGGGTCAAGCTCGCTTCAAGCCGAGGCGCGGAAAGGAATGACCCAGCTATCCCGAAAATTTAATGAGACGGTTTTGCTTGGGGTGTCAGCGGGGGGAAAAATATTGTTTGCCGATAAAATTTCTCCTAAGCAGTCGCTTTTTAATTCGGTTTCACCGCCAGACATGCGATTTCAGATGCACTGTACAGCAGCCGGAAAGGTTATTATGGCGCACCTCACCGAGGAAGAACGGGAAAGCGTGCTTAAGGAACATGGATTTGAGCCATTAACGCCTCACTCAGTTCCCTCAAGAATCCGTCTTGACGAAGAACTAGCTGAAGTTGTTACACAAGGATATGCAACAGCCTATGAAGAAGCTGTGATTGGGTTGGGATGCATTGCTGCGCCTATTGTCGATTATTCTGGAGGTGTGCTTGCTTCACTCTGCTTGGCGGCTGAAATTGACCAGTTCGGCACTCATTTTGAAGCGTACAGACGAGACTTGGTTCAAATCGCAAATCAGGTTTCGCGACGTTTGGGTGGTTTGATTTTCGACTAACTTATTGTATGGCAATCTACTTAGCGTTCGGCCAACAGGATAGATTTGAAGGCGTCGTAGTCGTTGGAAACGGCCGTTTTTCGCACCGGTTTTGTTTGCAATGCCTTTATGGCCTCGGCGTTATCAACTGGAATGCCCGTTGCCTTCTCGATCTCCGCCGCAAACTTGATGGGGGAGGCAGTCGAAATAATGACCGTATCCATATCTGGATTGGCGTGCTGTTCACTGATGTGCCACCCTACAGCCGTGTGCGGTTCAAGTAGATAGCCGTAGTTGGCCTTAACCGCTTTAATTGTTGCAACTGTTATCTCATCAGAGACATGAAACGCCTGGATAAGCTTATTAAAACGGCCGTGATCGTGGCCAAATAGCTCTAAGATACGCACAAAATTACTGGGATTGCCCACATCCATTGCATTAGAAAGCGTCGGAATCGTCGTGCGTGGTTCATACTTTCCGGATTGCGCATAGCGAACGGCGGCGTCATTTTTATTTGTAGCCGC
This sequence comes from Chloroflexota bacterium, assembly GCA_039029915.1. GTDB lineage: Bacteria > Chloroflexota > Anaerolineae > Promineifilales > Promineifilaceae > QQUD01. The sequence goes on along the minus strand of JBCCFD010000421.1, from coordinate 2,273 downwards.
AATGAAACTTGTAAAAGGCAGACCCATCTCTCGAGCAAACAAGCCCCCAGTCAAATTCCCAAAATTGCCAGATGGGACGACAAACTCAATATTTGCGCTCCCTAATTGCGCATAGGCATAAACATAATAAATAATTTGGGGAATCAAACGACCAATACTAATCGAGTTGGCGGAGGTGAGTTTGAGATGAGCCAGTGAAGGATCATTAAACGCTTGCTTTACCATTGCTTGGCAATCATCGAAGACACCGTCTATCTCAACTGGATGGATATTATCCGCTACTCGCGTGAGCTGTTCTTCCTGTAGGGCGCTGACGCGTCCTTTTGGAAACAGCACAAAGACTTCAATATTGGGTACATTTGAAAAACCATGCGCAATGGCGCCCCCCGTATCCCCACTTGTGGCGACGAGCAGGTTGATCTTTTCTTGGCGCTGGGTCAAAAACGCGCTCATCAACCTTGATAAATTTTGGGCGGCCACGTCTTTAAACGCCTGCGTTGGGCCGTGAAAGAGTTCTAAAATGTGATATGGGCCAATTTTTTTAAGCGGAATGGGAAAATGCTGAGCCTCTGTGGCGAGCTTTTGTAAAACGGCCGTTTCGATTTCAGTCCCAAACCATTTGCTTAAAACCTGAAATCCCACCTCAGGCAAGGAACGGCCGTTGAGATTGGCCAGCTCATTGGCTGAAAAGGAAGGAAACTGATCGGGAAAGTAAAGACCGCCATCTGGGGCAAGTCCCTGAAAAAGGGCGGTTTCAAAGTCGACATGGGGCGCGTTTTGGCTGGTGCTGTAATAGTTAATCGGCATAGCGTTTTGAAATATTTGGGATGAGATACTCTTCAAAAGAGCGATCGGCATCATATTCGGGTTTCCAGCCCCAATCTTGACGGGCAGAACTGTCGTCTAAATCTCCGGGCCAGCTGTCGATAATGGCCTGTCTTTTTTCATGGACATCATAGCTGATTTCGGCATCTGGGAAAGCTTGAATGACCTTTTCACGGATTTCACCAGCCGTCAGACTAAAGGCGCGAACGTTGTAAACCGTTTGATTAAGATTTTCTTGAGGAGCATTGGCCAGCTGGAGTAAGGCGGTGGCTGCATCTGGCATTGCCATAAAGGGGATGCGCGCATCTTCACGCACGAAGCAGTTATAAGGCTTGCCCTGTGCGGCGGCGTGCAGCATTTCTGGCGCATAATCACTGGTGCCGCCCGTAGGCACGGTAATCGCACTAATCAAACCGGGGAAGCGCACCGAACGGAAGTCGAGAGAGACCGGACTTTCAGCCGCTAACTGCCGGTAGTGGTGGGTGAAGTAATTTCCCAGCATCTCGCAGTACAGTTTGTTACAGCCATACATGGTTCGCGGTTGATTCCATTCCCATTCACGAACGCGTTGATAAAGACCTTTACTGTGCGCAATTTGGGGCATGCCGTAAACGGCAATGGAGCTGGGGAAAATGAACTGGATAGCTCGATTGCGCCATTGAGACTGTTCGGCAGCCAGCTGGAGCAAGCCGCGGGTCCCTTCGACGTTCACCTCGTGAGCAATCGCGGGGGTAAATTCACTGCTTGTGGAAAGCAGGGCGGCGAGATGGAAGATAGCATCGATTTCATACTGGGTGACAATACGGGCCAGCAAAATCTTATCGAGCAAGTTTCCTTCGACATGCTCGACGACGTACTTTTTTATGTTTGGTGGCAACGGCCGTAAATCCATTGTTAATAAATCGACGTTCCCTTGCGCCGCTAGCGTTTCGATAAGCGCATGGCCCACTTCACCGCTGGCACCCGTGATAAATACAACCTTCTTTCTCATATCACCCCCAACTCCTTTCCTGCCGTTGTAAATGCCGCAATGGCTGTATCAAGCTGTTCGGTAGTGAGGGCTGCAGACATTTGGGTACGAATGCGGGCTTGCCCCATCGGCACAACCGGATAGAAAAAGCCCGTGACATATACCCCAAGCTCATAGAGTCGGTTCGCTAAATCTTGAGCAAGCTGGCCTTCACCCAACATGATTGGAATAATGGGATGTTCCCCCGGTAGGAGGTCAAACCCAGCTTCTGTTAACCCTTTGCGGAAATGTTCTGAATTTTGGCTAAGCTTTTGACGTAAATCGTCCCCTTGACGACAAAGCTTGATGGCGGCGCTGGCTCCACCGAGAATGGCTGGCGGTAGTGCATTAGAGAAAAGATACGGCCGTGATCTTTGGCGCAGCATATCAATGACCGGTTGTGACGCCGCCACAAAACCGCCTGCTGCCCCACCGAGGC
>JBCCFD010000420.1:0-7052 GCA_039029915.1 Chloroflexota bacterium | reverse complement strand
TTAATGGCGGGGATGGACATGCCCCTCTCAGTCGTAAGGCAGCAGATTGTGTCAGCGGTTGATCTAATTGTGCAGCAGGCCCGCCTCCGCGACGGCAGTCGTAAGGTGATTAACATTACGGAAGTCGCCGGTATGGAAGGTGATGTTGTTGTGCTGCAAGATATTTTCAAGTTCAACGATGAGGGTGATGATGCCAAAGGCAAAGTCAAAGGAGATTTTGCCCCTGGTGGTATGCGCCCCAATTGTGAACAACGTCTAAAAAATCATGGGTTTTCACTACCAGCATCTATGTTTTTGCAAAGCGCCTCTGGTGGACGTGGTGGAGCCATAAGCCGTCGAATACGGTAAACTTTTTTGCGAGATGTTGGGGAGGGCCCATGATTTACCACGCTCCTCGATATCTTGCCCCATTCGGATAAAGGTAAATACAAAGGTAGCAGTCATGCCTATGATGAATGGCGTGATTGTTGCCCTTACCTTTTTTCCCTTCTGCACCGCTTTTCAATATAATTCGCCGCTATGGTTGAAAAGCAAACCCAAATTATATCTATCCATCCAACGCGTCCGGAACCGCATCTAATCGCTCAAGCAACGGCCGTTATTCAAGCTGGCGGACTGGTGGCCTTTCCGACGGAAACGGTCTATGGCTTAGGGGCAGATGCGCTGAATGATACGGCCGTTCAGAAGATATTTACCGCGAAGCAGCGCCCCGCTTACGATCCCATCATTGCCCACATCAATCATATTGACCAGCTTGATCAGCTTGCTATCAACGTGCCTGACAGTGCAGCGCTACTGGCTGAGAAATTTTGGCCAGGCCCATTAACCTTTATTTTGCCCAAAGCTGAACATGTACCCAGTCGCTTGACAGCCGGTGGACCTACCGTTGCCGTCCGCTGTCCGAGTCATCCCATTGCTCGAGCGTTAATCCAAGCCGCTCAAACACCTATTGGTGCTCCAAGCGCCAACCGCTTTAGTCACACTAGCCCAACCAGCGCCCAGCACGTTTGGGACGATTTAAACGGCCGTATCGAGCTCATTTTAGATGGCGGCCCAGCTCATATCGGCGTTGAATCAACTGTCCTCGATTTGACCCAAGCGGTGCCTACCATTTTGCGACCGGGTGGCATTACGTTTGAGATGTTAACGGCCGTGTTGCCCCACGTTCGCCCGCATCAACCCAATCCTAAAAAGAGCCAAAAAGAGGTCCAAATTAGCCCCGGCCTGCTTGAGCGACACTATGCACCCAGTACACCACTTTGGCTTGTAACGGGTCATAACCAAGAAATTTATCAAAAAATACGCCAAACAGTTGCCAATCATCCAGATAAAAAATTTGGGCTGATGATTGCCAATGAAGACCTAGCAGAGCTTCAAACGACTGCCTCCCAAATTGGCATCGTCGGCTCGCTAAATGATTTGGAAGAGGTAGCCAGTCAGCTTTTTCAAACAATGCGTCAATTAGAAACTCACCCCCTTGACTTCATCTTGGCCCGCAGCTATCCAACACAAGGTATTGGTGCCGCGATCCAAGACCGCTTGCGCCGCGCCGCAGATAAGGTTTTTTGAGAAATGATTGAGGGGTGAAGGTAGGGCTGCGGCTAGCTATGAAGCTGTTTTAGGATTTGTCGATGCCGGTTATTAGCGAAAAATCTAGCTTATCCAAAAAGGCAAGATTCTTCACTGGACGCAATTTGGGGCAAAAATTAGGACACACCCGTTTAGAATGGCAATTCTCGAATTTAGGTTTGTGACCAAAGTTTTCAAGCAGCACACCTAAGTGCACTATTCGCACGGTTTACGATTCTTAAACCATCGACCTACGACCTCGCGTTCCTACATTCATCTCCCCTATACTCTCTTTTATGAATAAATTATGGGGCGTCTTACGTTTTGGTTCATCAGCAGTGGCTTATTTGTACGCCACTGCCGTTTTTTCATGGTTCATCCTTCATCTGCTGTTTAACGACCAGTGGGGGTGGCTCTTTTTGCTCAATACGGGGGCAATTTATTTGGTTTTGTGGGTGCCGCTTTGGGGAATACGGCCGTTACTCACCAAATCACGCACGGATATTCTGCTGTACATCGGGCTTATTGCCATTTTGCTGGTTCGATTTGGCTCTTTGCTCATGCCCACATTTGCATCAGCAGAGTCGCCAACTGAACTCAAGGTCATGACAACCAACTTGCTGGGTTCCAACGTCAACCTTAACGGTATTGAGGAAGCATTGTTAAATTCTGAGGCTGACGTCGTTGGGATTCAAGAGCTTAATCCTCGTATGGCCATCATGATACGGGAAGATCTCAGCGAGGCGTATCCGTATCAGATTCTTGACCCGCAAGTGGGCACCACGGGCATGGGGGTCATCAGCCGCTACCCAATTGAACTTCAGCCGATGACGTTTGGTGACCTATTTTGGGTAGGGACGCCTCAAATTGTGCGCCTTTTTGTGGGGGATACGGCCGTTGATATCGTCAACTTCCACGCTATCCCGCCAGTGGGCGCTCCTCTGCCTGATCCCCGAGCGATCAGAATACGAGAAGCGCAAGCCCGATTTCTAGCTGAATTTAGCCAAAGCAACCCAAATCCGGTCATTCTGCTTGGCGACCTAAACGCCACGGACCAAAGTGAAGCGCACGCTATATTAACCGACACCCTTCAAGACAGCTGGCACGCAGGCGGTAACGGACTGGGCAATACGTGGCCCGGATTCCGGCCCACCAAAGCGGGTCGGCTCATTTTACCCAGCTGGCTCGTGCGCATCGACCACGTTTTTGTCTCATCCGACCTTCAGGTAATTCGTTCCGAAATTGGCCCTTGGGATGGCGGTGCAGATCATCGCCCGGTTATGGCAACCATTGGCGTGCCTTCCAGTCCACCCGCTGCATCAAACTAAGTACAAGCCATTATGTTTTGCTGGGTTTATTGACTGGAAAAACTCGGCTTTCGTGGTCGCAAATGGGGATCAGAACCTGAGGTGCTGTTCATTTAGATGGTCATCATTTCATGCTGGACAGAACATTAGACCGACCCTCAATTCTTGGTCCGTTCCAATAGTTGGCTCACCGGCATAAGGCTGCCACCCGTATCATTTTGAGCACGGCTTGCTGGCACAAAGGTCACCTCAGGCAACCAATTAAATTCTGGAGACATCGTTAATCGAGATAGCGAAACAAGGGTAGAGTCGTAATTAACCCGCCAACCCGCAAAATTCTGCCAAGCAATATCCTGATCATCAACCAGTTCCAAACCGTGGGCTTTAAGTATCTCCCAGCCAGCATCAAACTGCTCTCGGGTAATTGAAATCGGGTCTTCAGGGAAATGAGGGTTGGGTTTAAATGAGATACGGAAGAACTCAGCCATATGGCGTAACGCCATGACACCAGCCCGAATAACGATGGGCAAGAAGCGAGATTCAGGGTTTTTCAAGACAGACAAATAAAGCGCAGCACCGTCTAAAATCACGCCAGCACAGTGCAGCCACGATTGTGTTACGCGGGTTGATCGAAATAAGACAAGGGCAGCCAATGAGGTATGACTTTCATCAATATCAACAAACCAGCGTTCCCACTCATTCCAAAAATCATTCACATTAATGCTGCCCTGGAAGCCGTGGAGTCGCCAAACAAGCTCTACGGCCGAGGGAGGCCAGCCGGCCCGAACCTCCAGCAAATTGACCATGCTCTCTCGCCGGGACCATGCGGAATACATCGTTGGTAAATACGAGATGAGCATGGCTACTAAAATAAGCCCTACCGTTGCCTCAGTGAAAGCGACAATCGTTTGCGCTAAATTATCGGCCGTGGCAAAGCCAAGCGTCAAAATGGAAGAGCCACTAAACAAAAATGCTTCACCAATTGAATCAAATCCCATTCCCAAGTAGATAAACGTGTAGCCTATGGTGGTCAAAAAAAGCCAAGTGGGCACCATCAAAAGCAGCGTTAGTGGCGCAAAGATAGCCATAAGTTGATCTTTTTGCTCAAAAGTTGGCAGTTTGTTGACAATAAAATTGAAGATGGCTCTCGAGGTCATGAAGACAAATCGGGTTAAAGCCACCTGAGCACTTCGAGGCAAAACAAAAGTTTTGGTTGCGGCAATAAAAGTATATCCTACAATCCAAAGTCCTAATAAAATCGCGAGTATTCGAAGGAAAATTATCATGCCTTTATTTTACCTGACTGTCGCATTAGATAGGTTATTTTTGGCATAAGTTTCAACGCAGAGTCGTAGAAAACTCAGGGAAGTGGTTTTTTAGAGCAGCGTAAACGATCTCATTTCATTTTTGTGCGCTTTCAGCGTCTCTAAATTTAATTTCCGAACTAAGGTCAAATAAGGGGTGAAATCGCTCGCCAGAGGGGGCCATCTTGACGCAGGCCGCGTCGATCAAGATCGCTGTTGGCTAGTACAACTGATTGTCGACAGCGGGCGGTTAAGCCTCGAACGATACGGCTCAACAGTTCATTCCGAATGGCAAAGTCATTCTCTGCCGTCCACTGCTGGTCAAGATCGAAGCTTTGAGCCAGTACGAAAGCGTTGCTCAAGGGTTGATTTGGTATATCCCACCAGCCAGAAGCGGCCGTTTCTAGCCACACCTGCACATCAACCGATTTGCCACCTAAAAGGTAGCCATAAATCGTAGACACCAAAATGCCTTCTGGATCGGGTGGATCGCCCAGTTCTGGCGGGTTAGCAGTTACTAATCCATTCCGAATCCCATCAATAAAAGCAATCCCTTCTGATACTGAGGTTGAAAAACCAATCCGTTCAGCCGATTGCCTAAGCCGTTGCGCCGCTTTAACAAGCCAATCACAAACGGCCGCCCCAGCCAGATCGGGTTCCGGTTGAAAACGGGGCTGCGCCAAGAGTCCATTAAACAAGCCATACAAAAAAGCTTCAATAGACATAGCCTGCGCCTCTTCCGCTAACCACAGGCGCAGCTCCTCATATAACTCAACAAGCGTCTCGCCAATGCGTTCAACCGCTGTTTCGCTGAGTTCGGTAATGGGAAGAAGCAGAGGTGTGGGATCCTCCAAAAAGAGTGCATCCACCAGCAAAGCCGCCCGAGCTGGATCAAAGCCATCGATGGACAAGGTGAGCGCTTCTTCAACTTCAAAGGGGGAAACTGGTATCTCCCTTTCAGGGTGGGCTAGCGCTAGCCAGGTGAGCCATGCCCGAATGCGAGGCTCATCGCGAGGACTCGAACGACGGCGTAAAAACCGAGCCGGTAAGCCAGCCTCTTTAAACGCCTGAATGAGCATGTAGCGCAGTGCCCCATCCAAGTAAGGCACAATGATGGCAATTTCCGACGGCGGTACACCATCCTGCTCAATCAGATCGGATAAAATCGGCATGAGGTTCGCCACCATCTCTCGCCGATACCGCCCACGCACGACGTGTGAAATGGCTTCGGGGGCTAGCTGGGTCGGGTTGATGGTTTGCTGCAGATAATTTTCAACCACATTGGCCAGATGGGCCAGCGGTTCATTGGTCACAAAATGTTCGTCGAAACGGTATCGCAGCTGGCTGGCTGTATAAAATTGGTTGGCCCCGAGCGGATCGGCTGACAAGAATCGCTTGTAACCACCGCCCGCGTCGTAGGAAACGGCCGTTGTTTCCGTTTCGTTCATCAATTGATGCACAAAATGCTGACCAGCTGGCGTATGCTCCTCAATATTATCAACCAGCAGATGTCGAAAACGTTCGCGGAAATATTTATGGAACGCCTCACGTTCAACCACCTGCGTATCAAAAACCTGAATGACCAGCGATAAGTCTAAAATGCTGTGTTCAACGCAGTGCTCTCGAAAGCGGCGCGTTGCTTCGGCAGCATCATTGAGATGCACCAAACGCTCAGGTTCGCCTACCCAACTGCGAACCTGACGCTCTATTGCTTCATCCAAAGACAATCGGTTGAGTGCGGCACGGTTAAGCGTATCTAAAAGCTGGCTTACAATTTGCTGTGGCCGAAGGCGTAAATCAGCAAAAGCCCCTTCTTCAAACATCGGGCTAATCACGTGCCACATCAAAAGCTGTGCCAAATCATAGCTTAGAAAAGATGGGGGTTGGTACGGTTTATCAAAACCAGCATCTCGAGCAACAAGCGGCCAAAAAAGTTCTACCATCTCTTGGGCCAGCCGATTGTAGGTCAGGATTTTAAGGTCAGCATAAGGACCAAGCCCTGATTGATGGACGGCTTCTAAAAATGCCTGCTGATGCTCTGGTTCAGCCACCAAAGTTAAAATAGTGTATGCAGGTTCACCGTCAGCCAGCAAGCGAAGCAAACGCTGATGTAGGGCCATCGTTTTGCCACAGCCTGCTGACCCTAACCAAAAGCTACTCGATTGAGCTTGGATAGCCTCTTCTTGAGTGGGTGTTAACGCGTTCATAAGACAGAATTGAGTATACTCTTTTGTTCTGTTTTCCAAAAATTAGGTAAACTCACTGTGGTGACTTTCCGAAAAAAAATCTCAGCACAAAGGCACAAAGACTCGGGGCAATAATAAGGGTCTTTTTTTCTCTCTTTGGGTCTTAGTGTTTATTGACATGAACTATATCACGGCGTTGGAGTATTTAAATGAGCGAAAAAATTGGATTTATCGGCTTAGGCATTATGGGTCAGGGGATGACTCTGAATTTATTAAAAGCAGGATTTGAAGTGACGGTCTGGAATCGGACAGCCAGTCGGATGGAAACGGCCGTAAACGCCGGGGCAACAGCCGCCGCTAGCCCTAAAGAAGTTGCCGAAAAAAGCGATATTATCATCACCTGTGTTAGCGACACACCCGATGTCGAAGCTGTTATCTTGGGAGAGACTGGTGTCATTCATGGCGCGAAAGCAGGCAGCCTCGTCGTAGACATGAGCACCATCAGTCCCCAAACCACTCGCAACATTGCCAAAACGCTAGCGGAAAAAGAGATTCGAATGCTAGACGCGCCAATCAGTGGGGGCAGTGAAGGAGCGGTCAAAGGCACCCTCAGCATTATGATTGGAGGAGATGCCACTGATGTTACCCGAGCGATGTCCGCCTTTGAAGCAATGGGCAGCAAAATC
>JBCCFD010000419.1:0-7089 GCA_039029915.1 Chloroflexota bacterium | reverse complement strand
AGCCATTGTGCCAGGGTCATCTGCATATTCGTCAATATCACTAATTACCTTAATCGGGGTGCCAAGAGCAGCGGGACGGCTTAAGCGAATCAGGGCAATGTCGTTATCTTCCCCATCTTCGATATCTGCATACCCTGAGTGTAGGGCTAATTCGGCAGCGGGAATTCGCTCTCCCTCATCGGAACTCAATTGATAACGACCGATGACAATATCAATCTCATCAGCGCTTTCAAACCCTTCTAAGCAATGCGCCGCGGTTAAAACCCATTCGGGGGCAATAAGTGAGCCACCACAAATTTGACCCTGATAGGCATCATCTTCATAGCTATCAACGAGGGCAACCATCCACGGTTGCTCACCGGGTACTGCCGGTGTTTTCCCCGTGTCATTTGCACGAACATTACCGGTTAGAAACAAAACGGCCGTAATCAATAAGAATAAATAGGAATAATATAAATTTCGCTTTGTCATTTGAATAATCCTTTATCAAGTTGTCTTGAATGAATAAGATGACAATAGCGTAGCTTTTCAACCAATTTTGCACATCGGGCAACCGGTGTAGATCTATCTAGGTCTTTAGGCGTAGATGATAGTCAGACCTAGCTTATGGTTTTAGAAGCTAGTAAATGCCCGGCACCAGCCTCAGGAAATCAGCCCACGGAATTGATGGATGACGCCAAAAAGAAGCAGACCTTAGTTATTCACTTTAGGCGAAGCCAATTTACATCTATAATTGGAGACTATGAGCGATGGGTTACTGCAAACAAAGCTATTTATTCCCCCTTTACGGCCGTTACTTGTGTCACGCAACCGGCTTGTTGACCTGCTCAATCAAAACAGTCACAGCAAACTAACCTTAATCTCAGCACCGGCCGGTTTTGGCAAAACAACCTTGGTGCTCGGCTGGCTATCAGAGATGCAAAGTCGTTTAACGCCTTCTGCATTAGCCTGCTGGATTTCCCTTGATGAAAATGACAATGAAAGCAACCGTTTTTTTACTTATTTAATCGCTGCCGTACGCACCGCCGTGCCAACGTTTGGCAACAGTCTGCTGGCAGCATTGCAGTCAGCCCAACCGCCAAATGAAACGGCCGTTATTCAAACGCTCCTCAATCAACTAACGAACCTCAAAGAACCGCTGGTTATCGTTTTAGACGATTACCATCTCATTAATCATGCGACCGTTCACGATGCGCTCTCCACCCTCATCGAACACCTGCCGCCACAGGTTAAATTCATTATCACCAGCCGTGATGCTCCCCCATTACCGCTGCCGCGCTGGCGCGCGCGCGGTCAGTTAACAGAAATTCGGGCCGATGATTTACGCTTCAATATTGACGAAGCAGCAGATTTTTTTAAGCAAACGATGGGGCTACAAATAGAAACGGAGGCGGTTTTTCAACTCGAACAGCGAACAGAAGGTTGGGTCGCTGGCCTGCAACTGGCAGCCCTTTCCCTTCAAGGACAGGAAAATCCAGCCCAACAGGTGGCCGCATTTTCCGGAAACGATCGACATATTGCGGATTACCTGCTTGCTGAAGTGCTTGAGCAACAGCCAGAAGATATCCAACATTTTTTGCAACAAACGGCCGTTCTGGAGCGGCTTTCCGCCCCGCTTTGCAACGCCTTACTGGGGGTAGAACAGGGTTCATTAAAACAACCTCATGCCCAAGCGATTCTTGAGCAGTTAGAAACTGCCAATTTATTCTTGATTCCGCTCGACAACCAGCGCCGCTGGTACCGATATCATCATCTATTTGCAGATTTACTGCGTGAGCGGTTGCGGCAGGCTGAGGGAGAAACGGCCGTTCGGCAACAGCATAAACGGGCCGCAGAATGGTATGAAAGTCAATCGCTTCTTGAGGAAGCCGTTCGGCACGCCTTTCAAGCCCATGCGTATGACTATGCAGGCCGACTGATTGCCACAATACCCGTAGATAGTTTGTGGCGCCAAGGGGGGGCTACATTGCTCCAAAAATGGGGGCAGGCCTTACCATCCACCGTGATTCTTGCTTACCCTCCAATCGCTATCCGAATTGCAACAGCCCACCTCATCGTCGGCAACATTCAACAAGCGCAGCAGTATCTTGATATGGCCCAAAACAAGCCAGAAGTTGACGCGGAATGGCACCTTCTTGAAGCCATCCTGATGCGCAATCAGGGGAAAGTCCCTCAAGCATTGGAATTTTCCCAATACGCATTAGAAAACATGGCGGCCAATCAATATAATCTTCGGGCGTTTGCCCAACTTCAGCTCGTCAGCAATTTCTTAGATATGGCAGAGCTAGATAAGGCAGAGCAGATTATTTTCCTCATCCGGCGTCAATATGAACAGATTGACATTAGCTCTCAACTCTACGTTCACCGCATGGCGGGGGTCATTGCCACTCAGCGGGCTGATTTTGAGGGGGCAGCCTCTTTTTATAGGGATGGTTTCCAAATTCCAGGTGCTGCATTGCAGCCACTTATTGCCACGCTTTATAACGGACTCGCCTTCTTGAACGTTCAGCAGCTTGAACTTGAGGCGGCGGCAGCCTATTATGGGCAGGCCAAGCAGTGGGCAGATGACACCGGTCTAACGGATATTTTGTTTGATACCTATCTGGGGGAAGCTGAATTGGCCTGCTGGCGGGGCGAGTACCAACACGCCCTTGACATTATGGCTCAGTTCCGAGCTTTTGCTGAAAAAAGTAACCTTGCCACGATTATTAAACTAAGCGAACTGTTTGATATTATTTTTCATTTGAAGGTCGGCCAATTGGAAACGGCCGTTCAATGGGTTGTCGAGTCAGGCATCACCGTGCATGACAAATTAAACTTCAAAAATTTCAGTCAATACAAACTGTTTATTGCAACCCTCATTCGGCAATCCGAGCAAACAAAAGACACAGGCCAGCTTTCGCCATTAGCTCAGCTTGCAGAACGGCTATTGGCACTGTTCCGTCAACGAGGCTTCATTCTGGAAGCGATCGATTTGCTAACGTGGATGACGCTATTACATCACTTAAACGATGAGCCAGAAAAAGCAAAAGCGTGTTTACAATCCGCCCTAAAATATGCTGAACCAAGCGGAATTAAACTACCCTTTGTGGCGCGTGGCACGCTGCTTTATAAAGTGCTGCACCAGCTGCCTCCGTCCCCATTCATCAAACAGCTTCTGCAAGCATTCGAATCAACGGAAATTAGCGCCTCGGTTGAACAAACATCTGCCGTACTGCTCGAACCATTAACTGAGCGGGAGCAAGATGTTCTAAGGTGCCTTGCTGCAGGGTTAAGCAACCGGGCAATTGAAGAAAAGCTGTTCATCTCCAAAAATACGGTTCGAACTCACCTCAAGAACCTATATGGCAAGCTAGGTGTAAACGGCCGTCATGAAGCCATTACTCGCGCCAAAACCCTCAACCTTATTTAAGTTCATCAACCAAAATCACCCCCTTTCTCACCCCCAGCGGTGACGACATCTCACCCCCTTATTCCATACACTAAAGCAGTCTAATAAATTTCAATTACACATTGACGGAAAGTTTTGACGACTATCAATTTCAAATCATTTATTTCCGTTCACACAGTGAGGTATCTCATGTTGCAAACCTTAAAAGAAAGAAACTTTGCCCTTTTGTGGACAGGGGGGCTAATATCCTTAATTGGCAATTGGATCTTAGTTGCTGCTATGCCATTTCACATTTATGCAGTCACAAACTCTGCATTCGCCACGGGCGCTTGGTTAATGGCATACATCGCCCCCGGCGTCATCTTGGGATCAGTAGCCGGTGTTTTTGTTGACCGCTGGGATCGCAAACAAACGATGGTCGTTACCAGCTTTATGCAAGCTGCTATCATTTTGGTTTTGCTATTTGCTCAAACGCCCGAGACATTGTGGCTTGTTTATGTCGTGGCCATCGTTGAATCCTCTATCGCCCAGTTTTTTGGCCCCGCAGAAAATGCTATGCTGCCTTCGCTTGTTGACGAAGAGAAGCTACTTGCGGCCAATTCCTTAAATTCAATGAACGATAATCTGGCGAGGCTTATTGGCCCAGCTATCGGCGGAACACTATTAGGTCTAGTCGGCTTAACGAGCGTTGTCTTGTTAGATGCGGCTTCTTATCTTCTTGCCGGGATTCTTATCCTACTCGTCAATGCACCTAAAAATGTAACCTCACCAACACGGTCAGAAAGTTCGGCGCCCACTAGCGGATGGAGCACCGTATGGCGGGAATGGCTAGCGGGCTTGAACATTGTGCGACATCGCCGTATTTTGGGCAGTCTCTTTTTAATTGTGGGCATTGCCCTATTTGGAGATGCTATTATTAGCGCCATTTTGGTCGTTTTTGTGCAGGATATTATGGGCTTAGGGTCTGTCGAGTTTGGCTGGATGATGACTGCGCGAGGGATTGGGGGACTCATCGGCGGGCTTCTCGTTGCTCAACTTGGGCAGAGATGGTCGTCTGGCCAGTTGATTAGTGTTGGTCTTATCCTGAGCGGCTTTATTATTTTAACGGCCGTTACCCTGCCCACACTCTATATTGTCTTGCCAGCTATGCTTTTAGCGGGCATTCCGGCCATTGTTGTCTTTGTAACTATTCAAACCGTTCTTCAGCAGGAAACTGAAGATGAATACCGCGGCAGAATTTTTGGAGCATTTGGGACAACCATCACGTTACTCATGCTGGCCGGCAGTGGTATTGGCGGTGTTTTGGCAGATCAACTGGGTGGAACAGCCTTGATGAGCGGTGCAGCGATTTTTTATGTTTTAGCAGGTATATTAGCAGCAGCCCTTCTACTTAAACCGACACGTAAAGCTGTAACAACTGTGTAAAATCTTCTAATATTAGGACATACGCAAATAGCGATCACTGAGCCTGTCGAAGTGACTTTCTTAACCCTTCGACAGGCTCTGGGTGCGTAAGTCCTGATATAAAAAATGAGCAGCGATTTTTGAAATCGCTGCTCACTCAATTCAAACGCCGACTATCAATTTATCGACCGGTATGAATCGTGATATTGCCAGCCGTTGGTGTCGATTCAGCCCCATTGTCATAAACGACAACCAGATTACCCCCAGATTGATATTCCGAGATTTGAATTCGGAAGCCGTCATTGCTGCCACCATAACCGCCATCCGTGGCCCACACGGTAAAGACGTAGTTGCCGCCCCCATTAATTTCACCCCAGCCTTTAAAAATCGCCGTGCTGTTGGCTTGGTCAATCACGAGCCAATCAAAGCTGGTTGAAACAAAGTTAAATCCTTGGGCTGTGATTTGGAACTGAGTGACGCCGGTTGGCACGTTTTTACTGCGCTGGTAGCGACTAATCATGCCAAATTTGGCTTCACCGCTCCAAGATGGGTCAGCCACGTAGGCTCCGGCTGATGAGTAAATGCGTCCAGCACCGGTGATGTAGCCGCCATGTGGGTCATAGATGACAACATATTCATACTCGGCGGTCGCTTCAGCCCCAAAACCATCTGCCACGGTGACGCTGACTGTGTACACACCGGGTTCGGCGTAGGTATGGCTCGCGCTAACGCCGTTTGCAGCTTGGTCAACAGCGCCTAACGTTGTATTGCCATCCCCCCAGTCAAATACGGCCGTATGGGCATCACCATCATCTGCATCAGAGAAGGTTGCGGTTGCCGAGACAGGTTGGTCATCAATAGCCACCGGTTCAAATTCACTGGTTAAATTGGTTACAATTGGGTCACAAGCATCCCCTTGACCGTCATGATTGCTATCGGCTTGGTCAGCATTGGCGACAGCACAATTGTCAGCACTATCTACAATCCCGTCGCTATCGGTATCAAGCAATCCAAAGGGATCCGTGTCCGGCTCAGCTTGCCCATACTGGTTGTCACCCCAGCATTTCAAGCTACCATCCGTCAGAATACCGCAGGAGTGGCCGATATTACCGAAAATTTGAACAAAAGGCCCTTCAACAAAAGGAATAAGCGTTGATGCATTCCCCCAGCAAGTCACGTCTCCACCGGCGTCAAGGCCACAAGAGTTAGCAAAGCCTGCCACAACTTGAACGAACGGACCAGGGTTTGGTTCCGCTTGACCCCAAAAGTTGTATCCTGCACATTCGGCTGAGCCATCAGCCAACAGCCAGCAGTTGTGGCTGGTCCCCACCGAACGGTCTAAATAAGTGCCGGCAGGTAAGCCATCAGTGCGTCCCATATCATAAGATTGGCCGTTTCCAGCGTAGCCCCAACAAGTCATGCTGCCGTCTCCGCGGAGAGCGCAGGCATGGTTGCTACCTAGCTCAATAAAATCAAAAGGCCCGGTCACTAATGCAGGCGCTTGTCCTAGATTGTTCTTCCCCCAGCATTCAACGTCGCCGTTGAAGCGCAAACCGCAGGTAAAGGCATCCCCACCGTCGATTTGCTGCCAAGTGCCACCTGGATTGTTTGAAATCTGTCCGTTGCCATCTTCACCCCAGCAGGCGGCAGTATCGTCAAAGTAGATGCCACAGTTGTGGAAGGAGCCGGAAGCTATGGCTTTGAACGGGCCGAGATTATCATCTGATTGTCCGGCACCGTTGCGATTACGGCCGTAACAGTCTGCACTGCCGTCTGCTTGCAAAAGGCAGGTATGTCCGTCTCCTAAACCAATCATTCCTGTATATGGGCCTGGGTCGGCATTAACTGATGATAAGCCTATCAGAAGCAAGAGAGTGCTCAACGCAAAGGCCAATAACGGCCGTTTTTCAAATCTGTTCAGGTAAATATTCATGTGTTTTCATCCTCGGAACATTGTTTATGATTGTGATACGCATTTGTCTAACCGCCCAAAGCGGTCATATGTCCCTCAAGATAAAAACCTCCCGTCCCCACAGCGTCCCCACTTTTAATTGAAAACCTGAGCTTCGACACCTCGGAACAACGAAGTTCCCGGCCTAAATAGGAACTTACTCGTTCAACCCAAATTTTTCAGTTCGCCAAAAGGAACTGGAAAAAATTAGTCATATTTCAAAAAATACAACGGCCATTAAACCACTTCACAGGTGATTGTTTTTCTTAAACTCAATTTACGTCTTGTGACAACAGCCAATGCAAATGATATATTACCTAAATGCATTATCTCATCATTAATT
>JBCCFD010000418.1:0-7153 GCA_039029915.1 Chloroflexota bacterium | reverse complement strand
TGAGCTATCTTCAGCTGCGATCCGGCGCGCTTCTAAAATCGCCCCATCCGACCCTTCCAACGGGTCAGTTAAAACCAGTTCGGCGCCATACGCTTTCAAGATGGCAATCCGTTCTGGGCTGGCGTTGGCGGGCACGGCTAGCTTCACTTTGTACCCTCGGGCCGCCCCCAGCATAGCGTAAGCAATACCCATATTCCCAGAGGTAGAGTCCAGCAAGGTCATCTCCGGTTTGAGCTGATCATTTTCCTCAGCCGTCCGAATAATGTTTAGTGCTGGCCGATCTTTAACGGAGCCTGATGGGTTAAACCATTCTGCTTTAGCATAGAGCTGGACACGCTCAGGGAGGTTGTGAAAAACGGCCGTTTTGCGCAGATTTAGAAGCGGTGTGTTGCCCACTTGGGCTTCCACACTGTTAGGCAAAATATGCGCTTTTGACGCAGTTAGAGCAGGGGATAAGGATTGTGAAGTTGATGAAATCATAAGTTGTTGTGTATTTAAAAAATTAGCTACAGGATGCCAATAAGCAAACAAAAAACGGTCACAGCACAAAGCCGCAAAAGAATATCTTCATTTCTTCGCGAGGAGTGCTACGGCCGTTTACAGTTTTTTCAGTGTCATCTGTAAGACGGAGGTGTCACACCCTCGCTAAATACACATACAACAACAAAATTTCATAGTTTTTTATTTTTTATATCTAAATTTTTACTCTAAAAACTTAGATGCGGTGAGTTTTAAAAATCTTTCTTAGCAAAAGAAGTTAGGTGATTACCTAACGAAAACGAGTATAACAAGCTAAAAATATGCGTCAATATCAAAAAATATCCCATTAATACCGACCTCATCCTTGGGCAGTTTGTACAATTTTGCAAGTTGGAAGTGGCAGAGGTGCAAAGTGGCAAGGTGGCAAAGGAACAGTTCACAGGTTTCAAGATGCTTCCGTAAATACTGCCCTCTACACGCAATGCTCTAGCTTTAGCTCCACCCTCTAGCTTTCAGGAAACGGCAGTTCAACAACCTGCCCCGCTCGAATTTCGCCATCTAGGCTATCAACAGCCACCTGCTGACCCGGTTCCCAAAAGCCACGCTCGATGAGCCCTAGCGCTACATTTTTTTTAAAGCGGGGTGACCAAATAGCTGTCGTCACGGCTCCAACCGGCTGCCCGTTCACCAGCAGCGGCCACGGCTCGCGGCACGGTGGGCAACGATCCCCACCAAACAGCACACCGCGCATGAGCCGCTTAACGCCATCTTGCTTGATCCGCAAAAGGGCATCTTTGCCTATAAAATTAAGCGTGCCGTCTAATTGACAATATTGCCCTAGCCCACACTCCAGCGGATTATTCTCATTGGTCATCTCGTTGCCCAAGGAGAGCAAGCCCCCTTCAACCCGTTCAATCAGGTTGGGGCTACCGGGCGCAACGTTAAACGCTTGTCCTGCGTCCCACAGCGCATCCCACAGCGCCAGCCCCAAGGCTGGTTTATCCAAGTAGATTTCAAAACCGCCCTGTTTACTGTAACCTGACCGAGCAATCAACAGGGGATGGCCTTGAAATTGCAGTTTTTTGTAGCGGAAAAAGCGAATAGAACGCACCGTTTCACCAAAAACCAAGCTCATCAAATCATCGGCTTTGGGACCCTGTACAGCCAGCGGCCAGACGTCTTCTTCGCTGACCGCGACATCAAAGCCATACCCTTGCGCCAGCCCCTTCGCCCACAATTCTACGTCTGAATCCGCAATCGACAGCCAAAAGCGATCTTCTGCCAGCTTGAGGATGATTGGATCATTGATCATGCCCCCCTTGGCATCCACCAGCGGCGCATAAAAGCATTGACCCACTTTAGCTTGACGTAAATCGCGGGGCGTCATCCACTGCACGAGTTTGGCTGCATCGGGGCCTTTTAGCTGAATTTGTCGCTGACACCCCACATCCCAAAGCTGAACGTGCGTGCGCAAATGCCAATAATCTTCTTCGACCGTCTTGCGAAACCCTTTGGGCAAGATGGTGCGATTAACAATTGAGTAGGCCGATACCCCAAGCGCTTCAACGCGTGGTGTGTAGGGCGTGCCTCGCTGCCTGCGCGAAACGGTTAATTGGATGCGAGGTTGTTCAGCTGTCATGCTGACCACCAGATTGTGTAAGAATGCGGAGATAAAACGAGCGGGATGTGAATGCGCTCGTCTGGGTTTGGGATGGTGAAGCGGACGACGACTTCATCCATGATTTGTCGGGCCTCTGGCAGGTCAGGTTGGTTTTGGAAATAAACGGCCGTTTTAAACACCAGCTCATACTTTCCTCCCCCCTCACCAGCCTCAACCTGCTCCACAATCCGCCCCTCATCATTTGCAATCACATCAAAAACCAGCTCCCGCGTTGCCTCATCTACCAAATGAAAACATTGAATACCAATCTGCTTTCCATGATCACCAATCACGGAATCAAGGACATGTGAGGATATTGTTGCCATGATGGCTCCTTTTTAAGGGTTGGGGATTGGGGACTGGTGAACGGGGATCGGCGGCTTATACGCCACATGATCTAATCTCCCAGCACCCTAATTACCCAATCCCCAATCTCTAATCTCCAATCTCTAATCTCCCAACACCCCAATTACCCAAAACCCCCGAAATACATCACGGGGCTATTCAATCGACGCCTTATCTCGCTTACTTGTTGTCGCTAACACGATTGGGCTAATGTAACCTTTGGTCTTCACATTCACACACGCAGTTTTGCCACTGGCAAGGGCCCGCTCAACGGCCGGAATAAGATCTTCTCGTTTTTCAACTAGTTCCCCGTACCCACCTAAGCCTTCAAACATCGAGTGGAATGGAATATCTCTGAAATCGGTGGCGAAGTGGGAGCCATTGGCAAACATACGCTCCTGCTGTTGGGAAATGCAATCAAGGCCACCATTGTTGTCGATAATCACCACAATGGGCAGATTTTCTTGGAACGCGGCTTCAATGCTGAGTCCACCAGACAAAAAAGCGCCGTCTCCACTAATCACCACCACGTGATCATTGGGATGGGTCAGCTTGGCGGCGGTGGCAAACGAGACGCCAACCCCGAGCATGCTAAAGGTGCCGGGATGCAAAATATTGCCCAGCTTTTGTCCTTTCCAACCCGCAATGTTGATAGCAATTTCTGACCAAAAGTGAGTGTTGCCACCATCAATGACTAACCAATCATTGTCACCCATCGCCGCTTGTACGTCGATTGCCAGCTGAAGGGGGTGAATCATTCCGCCCGTCTCTTCTGGGCTTGGAATATCCGCAATCATTTTTTCAACCCACTCCCCACGCTTGGCCCGATTGCTATTAAACCAATCGCGATCGAGTTGCCATTCACCACTGGTATAAACACCCAATAGGGCCGTCAAAAATGCCCCGGGATCGCTCAGTAAACCATAGTCAGCAGCCCGATTTAGCTCCAGTTCTTCATGGGACCCATTAACGCAAATCAACGTGGTTGTTTCGGGGAAAAAAGGCGGATTGCCAAAGTTCATTTGGTTATCCAACCGTGCTCCGATCATAATGACAACATCTGATTCATGAAGGGCATCTTTTGAGGGATGGTATTGGTGAATATCAGCCAAGCCCATGTACGCTTCAAACTCTTCCCCCAATAATTTCTGA
The DNA here is from genome assembly GCA_039029915.1 of Chloroflexota bacterium. Taxonomy (GTDB): domain Bacteria; phylum Chloroflexota; class Anaerolineae; order Promineifilales; family Promineifilaceae; genus QQUD01. The sequence continues at coordinate 3,516 of JBCCFD010000418.1, read as the reverse complement.
TGGTAAGGGACGTTGAAAACGGGTATCCCCATCTTGCGTCCAGCTTCTTCAAGCTTACCTTCTGCCTGTGACCACCAAACCCCATGCCCACCAATTATGATCGGTCGCTGGGCATTTTTGATCATGTCGAGCACAATTTTGAGGTCATCAGGATTGGGCCATGCTTTGCGGGAAAGGCGAGGTAGACGGTGAAACGGCCGTTCTTCCTTCCCCGATTCCACATCAAAAGAACTAAACATAATGTCAACTGGAATAGATAAATGAACCGGTCCCGGATAACCACTTGTGGCAATCTTCCAGGCACGATCTACAAACTCTGGAATTCGTTCACCATGAGTCACTTGAGCACTATATTTGGTCAAGGGTGCAGCAATGGCCACATCATCGATCTCTTTAAAGCCCCCGCTCCCCTGCCGCTTCAGCGTGCTAGACCCAGTTACAAAAATAACCGGTGAGCGTTCACCCCAAGCTTCCATCATCGCTGGGATGGCATTGGCAAACCCTTCTGGCCCCACCAAACAAACGGCTGGCTGGCGATTGATGCGCGTAAACCCATCGGCTAAATGTCCCGCCACTTGTTCATGTGGGGAATTAATGACAGGAATTTCGCACTGCATAAATCCCTCGAGCGCAGGATTACAAAACCCACCGCTAAGGGTAAAAACTTGGGACACGCCTTTATCCTGAAATGCGCGAGCCAGTAAAGCACCGCCTCGTATTTTCATGTTTTTTCTCCTTGTTGAGGCCGGCGATCGGGGACTGGGAATAAGGGATCAGAGGTTAGGATTTATAAATCACCTAATTACCCAATTACTCAATCTCCTACTCTCTTACTCTCTCTTCACCCAATCACTGACTCATCTAAATCTTCTACATTCGGACAGCCAAGTTGCGCTAGGGTGACACTCAGCTCATTCTTCAAAAGCTCAACGACTTGATTGAGGCCGTCTTGTTGAGCAGCACCAATGCCGTAAAGAAACGGCCGTCCTAACATCACAAAATCAGCCCCCAGCGCCAGCGCCTTGACAACACCTTCCCCTGAACGAATGCCGCTGTCAAACAGGATGGGAAAATCTTTCCCCACTGCCTGCCGAATAAGGGGCAACATTTTAATAGCGGGTGGGGCGCTATCGAGCTGACGCCCCCCGTGATTTGAAACATAAACACCGTCTGCGCCAGCTGCTTGAATGCCCTGCACATCCTCAGGAGACATTACCCCTTTGATAATTAAGGTGTGTGGCCACCGCTGGCGCAGTCGCTCGAGAAAGTTCCAATCGACCTTTCCCCGGCTGGCGTGTCGGTCAAAGGATTGTCCGTGCTGACTTGTTTCGATATTGCGCAAGCTTGGGGCACCTTTAAAAAGGGTGGTTAGCGACCATCTTGGATGGGTGGCAAAATCAATAAATTGCTTTGGACCGATTCGAAACGGCACCTTAAATCCGTTACGCAAGTCGCGCAAACGGGGGGCCACCTGAGGCACGTCAACTGTCAGCATAAGGACCCTATAACCCGCCACACTGGCGCGATCCACTAGCTCCATTGCCAGCTCGTCAGATTGGCTGACGTAAAGTTGGAACCAAGCGTTTTCACCAGCCTTTTGGTAAACGGTTTCGAGGGTCGTAGAGCTCATTGTGGAGAGGGTGAGAGGTATGTTGTGAGAAACGGCCGTTTTTGCCAGCATCAAATCCGCCCCTGGCCATGCCAAATTGCACATGCCCATCGGCGCAATGCCAAAGGGCAAGCCCCATCGTTTACCAAGAAACGTTTTCTCTAAATTGCGCTGGTCGACATTGACAAGGACGCGTGGCTTAAGGTGGATCCGTTCAATAGCCTCCCGGTTACGCAGTTTGGCTCTTTCCTGACCAGCCGCCCCATCAATAAAATCAAACATTAAGCGCGGTAAACGTCGCTTGGCAACAAGACGGGCATCATCAATGGAAAAGAAAGTTTGAGCCATGCGGCGGAGTATAAGACTATGAAGAACTGGCGTCAAAGAAATGGACTACTCAATTGCTAACAGCGATACATCAAATAGCTCAACATTAAAGCTGTGTCCTGAAGTTACCAATTCAATGCTTTCAATGTAGCGAGGGGGAAGTGCGCCACGCACTGCCAGCTCCGTCGGGAAATCAATTTCGTAGAAATAATCCTGACCCAGCGGCACAAATTCATGTGGACTTTGAATACCAGCGCAATTAATACAGGCATCAGGGGTATTGGCTGGATCAGGCTCGCCAACGCCATAAAAACCGTGTTGCCACACTTGGGAAATACCTAACTCATCTAAGTAGTTAATTCGCACAAAAAGCGGGCATTCGGACCCAACCACCCCGCAAACACCAAGGGTCTGGCCATTGATGCGAAAGGTGATGGCGAGTCGCAACCCGTCTAATGCAGTGACGTCCTGCATGATATTTTGGCGAATGCGGAAGTCTGCATGGCCAATTCCGTCCCGAAGCACCTGCAACCGGGTTTCACCATTGGGTGCATCAAGGGCGGTAATACCCGGCGGCTGATCTTCTAGATCGACATTCCACGTATAGAAGTTCCACATCTCTTGGCCCGCTATAAAACTGCCATTTTGAATGAGGTTCCGATCCGTGCCTTCTCTGCCGATGGGGCCAGACCCGGTCGGCACGCGGGCGCGGGTATTGGAGGTTAGCAGCATCACTTCGCCAACGCCTTCAGCAACATCAGCCGAGGCCACAACGGCGTTCCCTTCTTCCACAGTAACTTCAGTGGCCTCATTAGTAACTACGATTGAGTATTGGCCGGGCTCTGAAATTTCGACGTTGCTTTGGGGGGTGTTGAGCTTAAGCATCAACGGCCGTTCCCCGTCCGCCAATGTCAAGCGCAAGCGGCCACTTTCCAGCTTAATTTCAACATCGTGTGGGTTATTACTGAGGGTAAAACGGGGCGTGTTGGCCTCAACGAGCCGCACAATGGTGTTGCTAAAAACCTGCAAACGCATCAACCGATCCTCTTCGGTATCTAAACTCATTTGCGACACAACCCAAACGGCCGTTTCTGTATTCCCCGTCACCACCGTCGATCCATTGCGAATTAGCAGCCCACTATCACCCAGAATGAGGGCATCACTGCCGCCACTCACGTTGTCTATACGAACTGTGCCTTGGTTCGCCTGCACCAGCACGTCTAGCTGCTCTGTAGACGTTTGTAAAAAACGATTGACGGCAAAGGGAAGCGAAATAGTCAGCAACAGGCAGGCAAAAAAGCTACCTACTAAAACAAGCCAAGCCAATCTGGAGCGGCGGCGTATGGTGTGGTTCGATAACATGGGGGCAAATTATATCGAAAAGTCGGCGAGATGCTTCTTATACTAGGCGAGCATTAAAAAACCATCAGTAAAACGCCCATCTAGCGCAGGTTGCGAAGCATCTTGCCTACAAGACCTGGTCCCTCATAAACTAAGCCGGTGTAAAGCTGCACTAGGGATGCACCCGCATCCAGTTTTTCTTTGATATGGTTAGCGGTGCGAATCCCACCAACACCAAT
>JBCCFD010000417.1:0-7170 GCA_039029915.1 Chloroflexota bacterium | reverse complement strand
GGGTGACTTCATTCTTAAATATTTAGAGAAAAAAGGGGTCAACACCTCACTCATTCCCCGCAAACCGGGACTGAGCAGTTTAGCTTTACTGGGCGTCAAGCCGCCAAGCGAGTTCCCTCTTCTATTCTATCGTGAAAATCCACCAGACATTTGGCTCAACATTGATGATATTCCTGATTTAAGCCAAGCAAAGGCATTTTTAATTTCGGGTACGGCGTTAAGCAGGGGCTCTTGTGCGGATGCCACGTTTTATGCCGCAGAAGCGGCCAGAGGGGCTGGATGCACCACATATTTAGACTTAGATTTGCGCCCCGATCAATGGACACACACGATGGCGTATGGCACAACAATGCGCCGCATTATGCCGATGGTTGATGTTATTTTAGGAACAGAAGAAGAACTATGGGCAGCCATCAATCGTGAGCCGGCGGGCTGGCATGGGAATGAAGCAGTAACTGCCGATGAACGTCAAGCGGTTGAGGCTTGGATTGAGGAGCGAATGGCAGAAACGGCCGTTAATCAAACAATCGTCCTCAAGCGCGGCAAAGAAGGGGTCACCTTCTTCCAGTCAGGCCAAGAGCCGATTGATGTTTCCGGATTCCCTGTTGAAGTACTCAACACCGTCGGTGCTGGAGATGCTTTTGCCAGTGGTCTAATCTATTCACGCACCAACGGTAAAAGCTGGGCAGAAAGCGGTCGTTTCGCCAATGCGTGTGGCGCCATTGTTGTCACGCGCCACGGCTGTGCCGAGGCTATGCCAACATTAGCAGATGTCGAAGCGTTTTTAGAAAACAGAAATTAACGTTGGGATTTATCCTAATATTAGCGATCGATCCCAAGCAGTGGAGATGAAATGAAACACAGAATTCGTTCAAATTACAACCAACAGCGGATTATGGATATTACCCGCGAGTCGGCGGGCTGGGATTATTTAACATTCCGCATCATCCAATTGAAAGCGGGTGAAACCTACCAAGAACAGACAGAGGGTGTTGAAGTTGCTCTAGTGCCGTTGGCAGGCGCAGGCAAATTGACTGTGGCTGATCAAAGCTGGGAGGTTTCTCGAGAAAGCGTATTTACCCAGATGCCACACGTACTCTACGTTCCCCCAGGGCATAGTATCACCGTTGAAACAGCAGAAACCTTTGAGTTTGCTCTTGGTGGTGCACCAGCCGAAGGTAAATATCCAATTAGGATGTTTACACCTGAAGAGCAGAAGGTAGAGGTTCGTGGTGGCGGCCCAGCAGTCCGTGAGGTGCACCATACTTTAGCTTGGCCGCTTCCTGCCGAAAGGCTCATTCTATTTGAGGTATATGTTCCCGGTGGCTCATGGTCAGGTTGGCCCCCACACAGTCACGATCGCGTTGGTGGCTCACCCTACCTAGAAGAAACGTATTATTATCGCATTCAGCCAGAAACAGGTACTGCTTTTCACCGAAATTACCGCACAGATATAGATTTTGATGAGGTGATTCCGGCCAGTCACGGTGATTGCGTGCTGGTCACACAGGGTTTTCATCCCGCTGTCGCCAATCCGGGGTCTAATGTTTATTTCCTCAATTATTTGGCTGGTGAACCCACTCATGAAGAACGCGACTACAAGCCATTTGAAGACCCAGATACCACGTGGATAAAGGATAACTGGGATGCAAACAAAATGACCTTACCAATTAAGTGGAAATAAAAAAATGACCAGGGGTTGGTTGATAGAGTAGCTTTCAATCCCCAATTCCTGGTTCCCAATCCCCAATATGATGCTTTTACCTCTTAAACCCCTTCTCGACCACGCCCTTGCCCACCAATATGCCGTTGGCTCTTTTAATGTGGCTAACTTTGAAATGATGGATGTAGTTGTGCAAACGGCCGTTTCTCAAAAATCGCCGGTTATTGTTTCTACCTCATCTGCTGAAGCGCGCTATATTGGCCCAGAGGTTGTAGTGGGCATGGCTCGCGCTTTGGCAAATGCCCATAATGCCCAATTTGTTTTACACCTAGACCACGGCGATTCGTTTGAGATGGCAATGCAGTGTATTCGAGCTGGGTATACTTCCGTGATGTTTGATGGATCACATCATCCGCTTGACGAAAATATTCGCATAACGCGTGAAGTTGTGAATGCTGCCCATGCAGTTGGCGTGTCGGTTGAAGGTGAAGTAGGGCGCATTCAGGGTGTTGAAGACGACCTGACGGTTAGCGAAGAGGACGCAGCCATGAGTGATGTGGGGGAAGCGACGCGGTTTGTACAAGAAACGGCCGTTGACGCTTTAGCGGTGGCCATTGGTAATGCCCACGGTTTTTATCTCAAAGCGCCTAAATTAGACATGAAGCGGCTTCAAGAGATTCGCCAAGCCACCAACAGGCCCATCGTTTTGCACGGTGGTACCGGTATTCCCGCTGAGCAGGTCGAGCAAGCTATTCAATTAGGTATCGCCAAGATGAATGTGGCATCGAAGGTGCGCCGAGCTTTCATGACGGCCGTTTATGAAGCCCTCAAAGAGAATCCGCAAACGACTGAGGTGCGCGATATCATGCAAAACGGCCGTGACGCTATGACCGCTGAAATCATGGCCAGCATGGCTATGATGAATTCTGTAGCAAAACTATAAGGCTTTGCCCATCCCCCAAACCGCCCATAGGTTGAACATGAGAATAAAATTAAAATAGAAGGATGTTCAACCTGCTATTTTTTTGGTCTCCACCTACGCATGATTCCGACAGCAATAACCATATAAAAACGGTGATCGTCTCAAGGATTATTGCGATAAGCATTCTTGGTTGCATGATAATCGGTGTATCCGGACAATATCCCTCTTTTTTTGGAAATTTACTAACCCCAATTGATTATCTCGCTCTTGTCATTGTCGTTTTAACCGGCTTGATTGCTCGATTTGCCCTATTAAATCAAAAGCCTGGCTACGCCGTATATTGGCTAGGAACCGGTATCGCCTCGGCAGGTCTCATCGGCAGCACTGGCTCAGGTTTCCAGATTAATTTTTTCTTTGGAGCGATGGCGGTCTCTGTCTTATTAGTTGGCGCATTCCAAACAGCAAAACAAGCTTCAATTTTTGGCGCTTTCACATTTGGCGTTTCAGTGATTGTCCTTTTGGCCACCAATACCCCTATCGCAAACTCTGAATTTATCCAGATGTCCGGGATTTTTATGGTTATTTATCTTCCAATTTACTTTGGGGTAAATTACCGAGAGCATATGTATCAGCGGCAGCTAAAGGTTATTGCCGACGATGAGCAACTATTCCGTGAACTGTTTCACGATGCGCCGATTCCATCTGCAATTTTCGATGAGTTTGGATACATTATGGATTTAAATCAGGCCACAACAGACCTATTCAAAATAAACAAGGAAGACTCATTAGGATTAAGCTGTTACAACTTTGTATATGAAGAAGATATTTCTCTTGTAGCCAACACCTCCATAAAACTCCAAAAAACAGGCCAAACGCAAAAAACAGCAATTCGATTTAGAGATAGAGACGGCACGGTTATTCGGCTTTACTGTAAGCTTGCCTTACTTTATCGAGAACACGAACCTCAAATATTCTTCCAAGCGATTGATATTACAGAATTAGAATCAGCAAAAATTGATCTCGAAAAGGCTAAACATCAAGCTGAAATTCTAGACTTTGAACGTCGAGAAGAGGCCCATACGGCCGAGATTTTCAAGTTAAGAAATGTTGAGTTAATGGAATTAAATAATCGGCTAAACGATTTACTAAGCGAAAAAGAAGAAATTCTGGGTCTCGTTGCTCATGATTTAAAAACACCATTAACAACAATCAATCTAAATGCGGACCTTTTACAACACTGTTCAAAATCCGTTGATGATCCAAAATTTTTATTGCGGGTTGAAAAGATTAAATCTCTTTGCTGGAGAATGCTAGATATTGTTAAATTACTTCTTGAAACAGGCGAACTAGATTTTGGGCAGTCAGAAATTTCAAAAGATTGTATAGAGCTAAATCAATTTATTATCGGCATCATTAATGACAATCAAGCTCATGCCAGCCGGAAGAGTATTGAAATCATACTTGAAAAACCAGAAGAAACCTTATTCATTGAAGGGGATGCTAGAAAGCTTTCCTTGGTGTTGGAAAATTTGATTTCCAATGCGCTCAAGTTTTCATTCCTCGAACAAGAAATCAAAATTAAACTCTTCAAAATTAACCATTTAATTCAGATTGAAGTCTGCGATTCTGGTCAAGGTTTAACAGAATCTGATTTGAAAAACTTGTTCCAACGTTATTCTCGATTATCTGCGCAACCTACGGGCGGTGAAAGCTCGTCAGGTTTGGGTCTTTATATTGCTAAACATTGGGTTGAAAAGATGAATGGATCAATTCAAGCCTACTCACCTGGTCGTAATCAAGGTGCCATCTTTACCGTCAGTTTTAGAGCCCACGTATTTGATCAAGTGCCTTCTCCTTAACTACTTTTTTCAATTTGCTATTTCTTTAACTCTCACAATAATTATCAATAAAAAATCAGGCAAGCGTAGTTGAGGAATCATGAAAAAAAGGCATTTAATTATTGATACTGATACAGCATCTGATGATGCTGTTGCTATTTTAATGGCGCTCATGTGGGAAGATGTTGTTGTAGAAGCAATTACGATTGTTTCAGGCAACATGCCAGTTGAGCAAGGCAGCATTAATGCCCGCTACACCGTCGAATTATGCGGGAAATCGACACCAATTTATGATGGGTGTAAACGGCCGTTAGTCAAAGACCCTGCCCACGCTCACTGGTTCCACGGACCAGACGGAATGGGCGGTATGCATTACCCAGACCCCGAACTAGCAGCGGCCAATAGTGATGCCGTTACTGAATTAGTACGGCGCTTTCGCGAGAAACCCAAGGAACTTGACCTCGTCACACTTGGCCCCCTCACCAATATTGCGGCTGCCCTGCGCATTGAGCCAAGAATCGCAGAATGGGTCAATCAATGTGTTGTGATGGGAGGGGCTGCCTGTACAGTAGGCAATGTCACACCGGCAGCAGAATTTAACATCTGGTGTGACCCCGAAGCAGCCCACGCCGTTTTTAATTCAGGCATGAACATCTTGATGGTAGGTTGGGAACATTGTCGCGGTAATGCGAATTTAACAACAGACGAGATGGCATTATGCTACAGCTTTAAAACTGCTCGGGGAGATTTCGCAATTGACTGTAACAAGCACGCTCTTGATTCGAGCCAAAACTGGCTTGGTGATCCCGGTTTGGGCTTGCCTGATCCGGTAGCAATGGCAGTTTATTTAGACACGGCCGTTTGTACGAAGCAAGCAAAACATTACGTCGAGGTTTCACTAGAGGGGCCTTCACGAGGAGCCACCATTGTCGATCAGCTTGGCGTCGGTCAAGTTCCCCCCAACATTGACCCACACTGGATCGACAAACAGCCCAATATCAACGTTTGCTGGGAAATCGATGCCCAATTGTGGAAAGAAACGCTGTACAAAACTTTAAAGTAGCAGTGCGACAACAGAGTGAAATTAAACGATATGATGCAGCAATTTGATCACATTGTTATTGGCGCAGGGAGTGCGGGCTGTATTGTAGCCGCTACTTTAGCCCGGGCTGGCAGGCGGGTGGCAATCATCGAAGCTGGAAAAAGTGATGAATTTAATCAAGATGCGCTTGACGCCAGCCGCTGGAAAAATCTTGTCGGCAGTGAGCATGATTACGATTATCAAATCACCCACCAGCCATATGGCAACAGCAGTATCAGACACACTCGGGGGCGCATTCTAGGGGGCACCAGTTCAATCAATACAATCATCGGCTGGCGGACCCCTGATTATGATTTACATCAATGGGCATCAGCAGGTGCCCACGACTGGAGCCCAGAGCATGTGTCTCCTATTTTTGACAAACTTTTGCAAACAGTTCACCTTGAAACAAGCCCTCAAACGAGAAACGCCTTTCATCATGATATGATGGCGGCGGCTGAAAAAATAGGACTATCCACCGTTGACTTTTCCCCAAATTCAGCGGTTCAGCCGGGTATTGGGTATCTTTACTTCAATAAAAAGGGGAAATTGCGCCAATCTTCGTCAGTTGCTTTTTTGCACCCGCTTTCTCAATGGGGTGAAACGCTCACCATTTTTACCCAAACGCAGGCGTATCAGTTGCTATTAGACAACAATAATCGAGTCGTTGGCGTAGAAACAAATCGAGGAAAATTGACCTGCACGTCTGATTTAATTGTTAGCTGTGGGGCTTTTGACTCTCCAGCTTTGCTGATGCGGTCTGGCATTGGTCCTGCTGACCAGTTGACAGCTCTTGGCATTCAGGTGAAGCATCATGTTCCCGGTGTGGGCCAAAATCTTTTAGACCATCCCGATTCGATGATAGCGTGGGAAACGGTCAAGACTATTCCCCAAACTGATTTAAACAGTATGGGAACGGCCGTATTCTACAAAACGGATCCGTCTCTGCCTGCCCCTGATCTAATGTGCCATGTGGGAACGGCCGTGTTTGATACCTATACCAAGCCACATGGTTATCCGACTGCGCAGCATGGCTTCTCACTATCACCAAACGTTGCACGAGCACGCAGCCAGGGTAGCATCAGGTTACGCTCTGCTGATCCAAACGTGCCACCAGAGATTGACTTCCAATATTTTACAGACCCGTACGATGCCAAGATATTAGTCGAAGGCTTGAAGCTCGCCCGGCGACTTGTCTCACAATCACCGCTCAATGAGTGGGTAAAACGAGAGCTTTTTCCGGGACTTGACGTTCAAGATGATGAGACCCTCTCAGCCTACGGCCGAAAGGTGGCAGGAACCGTTTATCATCCGGCCGGAACGTGCAAGATGGGGGCCGAGGCGGACGAAACGGCCGTTGTTTCCCCTACCCTCAAACTACACGGTATTGAAAACTTACGTATTGCAGATGCGTCTATTTTCCCCACAATGATTGGCGTCAATCCGAATTTAACAATCATGATGATTGGACTAAGATGCGCAGAATTCATACTTAAATGACAAGTTCATCAAGGTCCTCTTAAAAAACTTTCTGCCAATATCATAAATCCGCTACAATTTTGGTATGGATTATCGTCATTTAAGTTATCCGAATGTAGAATTTCAAGACGTTCCTATTTATATGGGACGTCCTGCTTTTCGCTTTAATGAGGCACTTGGAAACCCC
>JBCCFD010000416.1:0-7188 GCA_039029915.1 Chloroflexota bacterium | reverse complement strand
GTGGTGCGCCATCGAGCCACGCTTGCTGTGGGATGCGGATTTGGGTGACGTGGGGGTCTGTGTAGCTTTCGTAGCCGTAATTGGCAAACGACGACATGATGGTGCGTAAATCTTGGCGAAGCTCGTCGAGGGATGGACGGCCGATGTAAAACCAGCCGTTGTAAATTTTATAAATCGTGAGATCGGGACGAAGCACAAAGGTGTAGGGTTGAGGTGGATAAGCGTATTCACCTTCCGTTTCATCAAGAATGTTGAGCGCTTTGATCAGCGCTCGTTTTTCGTCCGATAAGAAGGGCCAACTTGCCCCTAACCCGGCTCGAAAGGCGGCTTGTACCTGAGGCGGTTGCACGGAAATAGCCACCATCTTGCAATAGTTGACGCGCAGTTCCTTCTGGAACGCTACTAACTGCCTCATTTGGACGTTATCTCGAGGGCAGTAAAATCCTCTATAAAAAACAATGATGAGTGGATAGCCGTCGTGAAACTTGAGGCGCTGGTCGATTGGGCTGGGAGCCGTGAGTTTTGAAAGGGTAATCGGGCGGTTTTCGTGATTGGGAAGGGTCCAATCAGGAAATTTATCGGTTGGGTTAAGGGTTGTTGTCATTTGGAAAATAATCCATTTTTGAACGGCCAACATTTAAGTAAGAACTAACAAGAAGCGGAGGCTGAGCCTGTCGAAGTCGCAGCGACGCAAACCGCCTTAGTCAAAATCATTTCTTTGACGCTCGTTGAGCCTGCTTAGCTTTCGTTTTTTGGTTTAAATGAGATCATTTATGATTGATCAGCGCATCGGCAGCGGCGAGTCCCGAAAGAGCCGCCCCTTCGACGCGGGCCTCTTTGAAGGCATCACCCGCAAAAGCAAGCGGCGGCAGATTTTGAGCAATCAAGGTGCGTTCAGGATAAAGCACGGTGGGTTGGGCATAACGCCAGCGGTGGGCTTGGGCTTCTTTGAGGGTGGCGTTAGGGTCTAGCAACGGCCGTAAACCGTCCCACAGCTCTGCTACTTTTTCATCCTGTGATGCATCCCATATTTCCCAGCTTTTTGCTTCATTGGCGTGCACCGTAATCAGTTGAGCATCTGGCGAAATGCCCTTGCGCTGATTGTTGGCAATCCAGCTAAACGTGTGGTTGGGTCGCTGTAAGGCCCCCGGTTCGGGTAGATTAACCTGACCCTCAATCCAAAACATACCGGCAACGCATGGTGCATACGCAATTTGCTCAAGCGCGGTCCGATCTTGAGCCTTTAACGGCACACACCCTGCATCAAGTAAGGCCAACGATTGGGGAACGGGTGGGGTGAGGAGCAGCTTGCTGGCCTCGAAAGCCTCTCCATTCTCAGCCAATGCCAGCCATAAATTGCCATTTTGCTCGATTTTGGTGAGTTTGCAGCTCACTTGAACGTCAAATTTTGGGGCAAGCGCTTTGGAAACGGCCGTCATGCCATTGACCCCCGCATATCGAGGGTAGCCATCCTCCTTTGCCGGGATGGCTGGATCATCTGACCAGCCTTTTGCCCATTGAAAAACGAGATTTTGGGCGAGCCAATCGTCTACAAACGCTTGAAAGATAGGTGAGCGGACCGTAAAAAATTGGGCACCGTGATCGGCTCGACCGGGACCGATGCGACGAGTGGCCATCCGTCCCCCGACGCCGCGTCCTTTGTCTACAATTTGAACGTTGAAGTTGGCCTGTTTACATTTTTCGGCAGCTAGCAATCCGGAGATGCCAGCCCCGACGATAAGGATGTCTGTTTTAATCATTGTTTATTTTTTAATTAAAATCATTTGGAAATCGATGAATGTCATTTTATCAGAGGGACGAAATCGGCCAAACGATCAGTTTTCTTTTTTAGGAATTTGTTCATACTAGGGGCATGGAACCAATCATCAATGTTCAGAAATTACAGAAGGTGTACACCATCAATGAGCGCGAAGCAGGCGTGGCGGCAGCGGTGCGCAGCCTGTTTAAACGCAAAACTCGTGATATTGTGGCCGTGAATCAGATTGATTTGCAGGTTGGGCAGGGGGAGATTGTAGGGTTTTTAGGCCCTAATGGAGCCGGCAAGACGACGACCCTTAAAATGCTGGCTGGCCTATTGCATCCGACCTCAGGCTCAGCGAGCGTGTTGGGTTTTTCACCGTGGGAGCGTCAACGGCCGTATTTGCGCCAAATGACGCTGGTGATGGGACAGCGCAACCAGCTCGTTTGGGACATTCCAGCGGCCGACACCTTTGCACTCCATCGGGTTGTTTATGAGATTCCCGACCAGACATTCAAGGAGTCATTAGCAGAGCTCGTTGAGCTACTGGATCTAAAAGACCTCATCAGCAAGCCCGTGCGTAACTTGAGCCTGGGTGAACGAATGAAGTGTGAGATCGCTGGGGCGCTGCTTCATCGTCCCAAGGTGCTGTTTTTGGATGAGCCAACGATTGGTCTAGACGTGACGGCTCAGCGCAAAATTCGTGAATTTGTGGCGGAATACAATCGGCGTCACGAGGCAACCATTATGCTGACAAGCCACTATATGGCGGATGTGGAGGCCTTGTGCAAGCGGGTCGTGGTGATCCATCATGGCAACATCTTATTTGATGGGGCGCTATCGGAGCTGGTGACTCGTTTTTCACCTTACAAAATCATTGATGTTGAGTTTGCCCATCAACCGGAACCTTCAAAGCTTGAATCGGTTGTTGATCCGGTTGCGTCAACGCTGACGATTTCAGAGAGTCAGCTTTCCCTGCAGGTGCCCAAAAGCGAAACGGCCGTTCTTACCAACCAGCTTCTACAGCATTTCGAAATCCAGGACCTCACTATTCAAGACCCACCGATTGATGATGTCATTGATCGTGTTTTTCAAGAAGGGTAGCGAATTGGGAAGATTCAATAATTGAGTAATTGAGTCATTGCTTACCGACTCGCTGACCGCTGGAATGCTAGCAAGCTGAAACGCTTATCGCTCACACCACAAAACTAAAAACCATGACTTACCATCTAAAAATCTACAGAGAACAAATCAAAATCTATCTGGCCCTCTTTTTTCAATATCGCGTGTCGATGGTGATTTGGATGATAGGACTCATTATCACCCCCATCGTGTCGCTTTCCGTTTGGTCAACCGTGGCGGAAACGAACGGAGGGATAATTGATGGCTTTACGAGAGAAGCGCTGGCTGCCTACTTCATTACGATTATGGTCGTTAATCAGCTGACGTACACCTGGGTGATGTGGGAGTACGATAACTCTATCCGACAGGGCTTGCTGTCGCCTCGGCTGTTACGGCCGTTTCATCCCATCCATCAAGATATTGCCGAAAATATCGCCTATAAACTGTTGACCAGTTTTGTGATGGCGCCCATTACCATTGGTCTAATCCTGGCTTTTCAACCCGACTTCTCATTAAACACCCAGCAGATCGTTTTGTTTCTCCCGGCGTTGGTCATGGGCTTCCTCATTCAATTTTTATTTGGTTGGACGGTGGCTATCATGTCCTTTTGGACCAATCGTGTCAGTGCCGTCAATCGCATTTACTTTTTTGGGAAGCTCTTTCTGGCTGGTCAATTGGCACCCTTATCACTGCTGCCGCCCGCTTTGGAAACGGCCGCTTCCTACACGCCGTATCGCTGGATGATTGCTTTTCCATCTGAGCTGCTACTCGGTTGGGAAACGGGGGCGATGGTGTGGCAAGGATTGCTGATTCAGCTGTTTTGGGTCATCGTTTTGGTTGTTGTTTCTCAACTCATTTGGCGAGCGGGTATCAAAAAATATTCGGCGGTAGGAGCATAACGATGAAGCATATTTACCACGTTGTTCGGGAATATTTTAGAATTGGTCTGCTTGGAGAAATGGAGTATCGTGTTAACTTTTTTATCCAAATTTTCGAATCTTTGATTGTACTTACCGTCTCCTTAGGCAGTTTAGCTATCGTTTTTCGGCACACTGAAACGTTAGGCGATTGGCTGCCTGAGCAGATGATTGTGCTGGTGGGTATTTATACGCTGATTGGTGGCTTGATCAATTTTATGATTAGCCCCAGCATGGAGCGGCTGATGCAGGATGTGCGGCATGGGACACTCGATTTTGCCCTTACCAAACCGGCTGATGCTCAGCTGTTGGTTAGCGTGAGCCGGTTTGAAATTTGGAAGCTGATTGATCTGTTTTTAGGGATTTCGATTGTGCTGATTGGTTTGGTCCGCTTGCGGTCTGAGGTGAGTCTGGCCGATACGGCCGTGTTTCTTTTTGCGCTGTCGTGCGGGGCGATTATCATTTACAGCTTCTGGATGATCTTAGCGACGCTTTCATTTTGGTTTATCAAAGTTGAAAATATGCTCACTATTTTTCAAAGCACTTACTCCGCTGCCCGATGGCCCATCACAATTTATCCATTTTGGTTGCGCTTTGGCTTAACCTTTATTATTCCTATCGCTTTTGCCGTCACGGTGCCAGTTGAAGGGCTAATTGGTCGTCTGGATGAGACGCTGATGCTCACAATGATTCTTTTAACGGTTGGTTTAGGGGTGTTGTCGAGATGGTTTTGGAAGTATGGCTTAGCGCATTATTCTGGCGCGTCGGCATAGAAAGTGGGTGTCAGGTACTAGGTATCAGGTGTCAAGTGTCAGGTTTCAGGTGTTAGGGTTTTAGCGGCCGCGCAGGCGATCGAGCAGGGATCCTCTTGACCCACTGCCGCCGTTATTTTTGAGCTCACCTTCTAGTCGAGCCAGCTGGGCCTCTGCTGAAGCGGCGCGAGATTGGGCATTCATACGAGCTTGACGCTCTTCGGCTAAGAGCGTATCAAGCTTTTTAAGGCTTTCGACCTGAACATCTAATGAGGCTTTTTCTTTTTCAAGCTTTTGGCGAGCGTCTCTCTCTTGCTGAAGCATTGCTGCCACTTCTTGCGTGCGCTCTGCGCGAACCTCTAAAGAGGATACCTTTTTCTCAAGGGTCAAACGTTCGGCTCGAACGGTTTCTAACTGGTTAGAAATCTGTTTGTAACTTTCTAGCTGGGCCACGGATGCAGCGGCTGTGCGTTCTGCCTCAAGCCGTTGTTGACGCTCTTGTTCGAGATTGTCTTCAAGGTTATGGTTTAGCTTAACGGCCGTTTCTAGTTCAATATTCCGTTTTTCAAGACGTTTATTGGCCCGTTTAAGCGTTGTTAATTCACTTTCAAGCGCTTCAATTTGCTCTGTTAATTCGTGCATCCGAGCGGTGTTCGGGACCGCGGGGCCGTTTAAGGTGGGTTTCTCGATGATTTGTGGCGGACCTAAGGGCGAGATCGGCCGGCTGGAAACGGCCGTTGTGTTGGCACCATTTTTTCTGGTTGGTCCTAGCTCCTTAATATTTAGCTCCTCAACTTGGTCTAAAGGATTTTCAGAAGCCGCCGAAACCTCTTGCTTAACCGATTTTTTTTGCTTTTTAGCCATAATAAACTCGATCAACTAACTCTTGATACGCTTGTGTTGCCGGATTTAAATAACGGGGATCATATTCAAAGATGGTTTGCTGATAGGCAGGTGCTTCAGCCACAGCCTGACTCCTGGGAATTGGGGAACTTACCTTCTCCCCGTGAATTTTATTTAGCTCTTCCATCATTTTACGATCCAAACGATGACGTTTTACATTAAAGGTGGGCACAATTGAATGAATTTGAATATCAATGCCCCTCAATTGGGCATCCGTTATGTTGCTAATATAGGTGCCCATGCCATCCATGCTGAAGTAATCTGGCTTAACCGGCACGATAGCTGCATCAGAAAATTGATAAACAGCCTGCGTAAATGCATCTACCGATGGGGGGCAATCAATAACGATATAATCAAATCGCTGTAGCGCTAAATGGAGTCGGTCTTCCAAAATTCGTAGTAGCGCAAAATCATTGCCCGGCATGGTGGATGGCACGCCAAGATCGTTGAGTAAATTTTTGGATGAATGGATGCGCAGCGCTTCTTTCGCTCTTTCCAAATTATCAGAAGATGGCAAAAGCCATAAATTCGGCCGTGGCAATCCCTCTTCAGCCCGATCTGCCGAAATGACAGCCTCCGAAAGGTGCTGTTGTTGCAGCAGGACTTCCCCGATATCCGCCGATCTGTTTTGAATGCCTAATCCGCGAGCACAGTGCCCTTGCGCATCAAAATCAATTAGGAGAACATGTCCTAAAATATAATATGTTTTTTCGCCAAATTGGAATAGTTGGGAACTGTCGTCAATCTGTTCGAGGTCTTTTTGATTGACCCGCCTGAGAAGCTTTCTAGATAGCCCATGGGCAAGCGTAATGGCCGTTGTTGTTTTAGCAACACCACCTTTTCTATTGACTACTGCCAATACTCTGTTCTTCTTCTTAGAACGCTGAGCCATTCTTGCTTTCTCAAGTCAAATGGTAACCCGCCAATTTAATTATGCTCGTTAATTTAGCCTGACGGATTCTGAGGTTTTGGTTATCAATCATTGTATAGAAAAAAGTCTAAATGATGATTTCCAAAACAGAATGTGCAGATTAATCTACCATTAATTGTACCATAAAATTTATAGTTATGTCGAGTTTTTGAGGTGACGCTGGACGCGCTCCAGAAGAGAATCAATAGTAAATGGTTTCTGTATATATTCACAATGATTATCTGCTGAAAATTCATCACAAATTTCAGCAATATTGCGTCCTGATGAAATGATAATGGGGATATCAGATGCAAGCTCTCGTAGTGCTCTAAACGTTTCCTTTCCACTTAATTTTGGCATCGTCAAATCTAAGATAATGAGTTCAATATCGTTTAAATGAGTACTAAAAAGATGAATACCCTCCTCTCCATCGCGTGCAGGAACCGTTTTGACTTCGATTAATTCAAGAATATCAACCAGAGCATCTCTTACAGAAGTCTCATCATCAATAATTAAAACCTTCGGAGGTGAATCGATGGGTATAGTCATAAGATAGTAATTTTTTTGGAAGTCACTTAGTAGGTGTCCAATCATCCATTGTCACTATCTAGAGCATAATATGTAATTTTAAACTGCATCTTTTTTAAGTGCAAAAAACATGTACTTGCATTGATTAGTTTTTTTTTTGGATGTTTTGCCTAAATATTTGGTGGCCTATAATCCTTAAAAAAAAATCCTTGAAAGTTCTGGATATTCCTGAAATCGGCCATAGTTCTGGAAAAGCATCATGGAAGATTCCTGGAATTCCACTATATTTCTACAGTG
>JBCCFD010000415.1:0-7212 GCA_039029915.1 Chloroflexota bacterium | reverse complement strand
CGTCACGCTACACATTATTCCCGACCTCAATCCAGATAGCCCAAATGATATAGGATTAAGAACTGGACGTTATAACGCTAATGGAGTAGATCTCAATAGAAACTGGGATTGTCACCATGTTCAGGATCCGCTAGTTGGTGGAGATCGTGTACCCGGAAAAGGGGGACCCGAACCCTTCTCAGAACCCGAAACAGAAAGTTTAAATAATTATATATTTGAAATTGAACCAGCAGCTGTCGTATTTTGGATGGCTAGCTTTCCAGAGGGTGCCATTTCTCCAGGTGGGTGTTGGGAACCAACAACAGTCTCAGGGGATCTGGCCACACTTTATAGCAACGCGACCAATTATGTGTATGAAGCGGACTACCAAGCTGCAGTAGGATTTGACATCAATGGAGACGTTTCAAACTATTTAGATAGCCAGGGCTTCCCGGCGATTGCTGTTCTGCTCCGAGACTTTATTGAACCTGATTTCCAAAGAAACTTGATGGCGGTTCGATCGGTGCTTCAAAATTATCAATACGGCTATTTTGACGAAACGTATGTCCCAGAAACGGCCGTTCCCGATGAGATCGTCTTTTATTCAAATCGAGATGACGACTTTGAAATCTACATCATGAACACCAACGGCACCAACCAACGCCAGCTTACAAACAATACGGCCGCTGACCGCTTCCCGCGCGTTTCTCCCGACGGTCGCCGCATCGTTTTTGAGTCTGACCGAGACGGCAATTTTGAAATTTATATTATGAATCGGGATGGCTCAAATCAAAGAAGACTTACGTTCAATGAAGAAGATGATCATTTGCCAAGCTGGGCACCCGACGGCCAAAGCATCATCTACAATGCCTCGACGCCCGATCGAGAAAAAACAGACCTTTTTTCTGTATCCACTACCGGTGGAGAGCCTGTACAGCTCACAAACACCAGTCAATATAATGAAGCGCACCCCAGCTTATCCACACAAGGGCAGCTGCTCTACAATCGTCGAGAAGATAGCAGCCAGTTCTGGCAGCTATTTCTAGCGAATAGCGATGGGTCAAGCCCAACACTACTAACAGATGATTCGTCACCCAACTGGTCTGGAGAATGGTCGCCTGATGGAGAGAAAATTGTCTTTTTGTCAGGTCGAAATTCGGACGTTATTTCTGGTATCTATGTCATGAATGCAGACGGTAGTTCAATACAACCTATTGTTGAAGATTTTGATGCATGGGGCCCAGCCTGGTCAGCAGATGGCACGCAAATTATTTACTCAGTTGACCAACCGGATAACTCAAGCCATCTGTATATCGTCGACATCAACAACCCAGGTAGTCCTCGACTTATTGCTGAGCGCGGTGGCTATCCATCTTGGGCACCAGCCATCTCAACATCTGGCACTCAGGCTTTGCCAACACCCACAATACCGCCAAACCCCACGGCATCATCAGGCTCATCAACGGCCGGCAACTGCGTTGAAAATGCCCTTAATCGGTGGCAAAATAACATCTACCCAGAATTCGCCGGACGATTAGGCTGCTCTACATCCGGTGAAAAGCAGCTAACGGGTGTTTTTCAAATATTTGAAAATGGACTTATGGTTTGGCGGGGCGACAATAACACAATCTACGTTTTCTACACCCAAGGACCAGCTATCAACAGCTACCAAATCTTCCCCATGGATAATGTTGCCAATGTAACAATCAATAATGAACGGCTCAAAGGGTCAATTGGACAACTTTGGACAATTAACGGTGTGGTGCAGTCACAAATTGGCGCTCCCAAAGATGCGGAAATGGGCATGAGCGGGTTTGTGCTTCAAGAGTTTTTAAGAGGCGCAATTTTCTATTTTAATGAAAATTTATCGAACACTTACATCCTGCTCAATAACCCAAATGAATTCAGAATGATTCAAGAGAAGTAATCCGCAAACGCATCATTACTTTTCTAGCTCAGCAAACAAATCAATCAGGTTGCCATCTGGATCAACCACAACCGCATAACGCTGTCCCCAAAACGCATCCCAAGGGGACTTATGGCTTTGGTAACCAGCTTCAACCACGGTTTGATAAAGTGAATCTACTTCAGCTGGCGAGTCACACAAAAACGCAAACCCCATCCGATGACCAACTGGATTCTCCTCCCACTGGTCATTAAAGCGTTTAATCACCTCAAGCGTATCCCAAGCCAAACGAAACCCACCGGGGGTCTGAACTTCAACATGGCCTTCATTCTCAGCCCCTGCCGGAAACTCTAGCCCTAAGAGACGATAAAAAGCGAGCGATTTAGCCATATCTTTTACGATAATGCCAAGCAAGTCGGGGGTAGCCATAATTCTCCTTCTTTATGAATTGTCGAAAATATATCCGCTCTCAAAGGGCAAAAGCTGACAGGCAATCTTTGAAAAATGAGTAGTTGCTGTATTTGAAGTGAATACCTGATTTTGCTTTGGGCCTCGTAGAACCGAAATTTTGTTATTAATGGTGGCTAATGATTGGAGTCGAATACGGTGAAGGGCACGATCATGATAGCCAAGAAATTCATGATCGTTTTCCCGCCAGCTTGCAGGAAGCCGCTCCCAAAAAGCATCCGAAACTTGGGTTGTTTCAAATGATTGTTTGATATAAACACTCATCTGGCAGTTGACGTGATCATACGTGGCTGAAACAGATTGTTTCAATAAGCGTGTGTCATCATATTGACCAAAATGAGGTATCTGGCGATAAAAATAGAGTGGAAAAAGAAAGATTCCACCACAGATAAATATAAAACTTAATCCAACAAAAATTACTAATTTTAAGCGGGACATAGGTCAATCATAGCACAAATGTTTTATATTGTTTAATACCCTTTGGCTATAATTAGGCCTCTCAAAGGTCAATATTTGGAAAGCTGACTAGCTGCCATATTCAATATTTAACCAATTAGCTAGGTAAGTCATGCTGCCTGCGCTGGCTCACCCTGAAAATTCATCATCATCCAAATCTTCTGCTGGGGTGAACGCCCCTAATTTTTCGTCAATAAACTGCTGTAGCAACGGCATGTTGGGAATGTGCGTCACGTAGGCGGTGCGCCAGTTTCGCTGGCGCTCTTTGGGCAGGTGTAAAATGAGATGACGATCAAATTCGATGGATATGATATCAGCCCAGGTAAATTGCTCGTCTTGATGCTGAATAAATTCATGGGTAACGCTTACGGGGCCAAAAACGGCCGTTTCGCCCCCAGCCAACTTCTCAACCATTTCCCGCTCCAGTCGAGGATAAATCTTCTCTTCAGCAATTTGACCCAACTGGCCAAAACTTTCCAAGCTAATTTCAGTTTGATGAACATCCAGTAGTCGCCAAGTCGTTAATGTCCGCAAGTGACGCCCAAAGCCTCGGGTCTTGTTTTGCTCCATCGAAACCTCAGTCCGGAACAAAAACGGGACATCATTCCACCGTATCATGGTCTGCTTCCCATTCCGAACTTTAACGACACCATCTTCATAAGCCGTCAGACTCGTTTGATTTTTCTGCGTCTTCCGATAGCCCCAGTTTAAGGCAGCTAATCCAGCAATAATAAATACAGCCCCCACAACAGCATCAGCTCGTCCAGTTGACTGCGAAAAATTCGTTATCAGATTCAGTAGACCACAGAGAGATAAAAGTAACCCACCTGCTAGCATAAAAATGAAAAAACGACGTCCCGGATAGATTTCTAGGAGCTGCTCACCAAGCGACTCATTTTGGGTCATGATTTTGATTAATTACCCTTTTTTCGACTTGCAAGATAGTTCGTTCGCGCTTCAATGCACTCTGGATCTGCAAAGCAGGCGAGCAAACCATCAGCATCCGACCAGCTTCGAGAAACGCCCACCATTTGTGAGGTAACCGCATTGACGTGACGTTTGGTCACCTGGATGGGGGTTAACGGCCGTTTAGCCACAGCCTCCGCCAGCTGTTTGGCTTCTTCAGTCAGCCTGTCCGAAGACACAATCCGATTCAAAAACCCAGCCTGCTTTGCCTCTTGTGCATCAAATGGACGGCACGTCATCACCAATTCTTTCGTAAGCGCGGGCCCAATCTCACGTACCAAACGGGGAATGCCGCCCCAAGACAGCGGGATGCCTAGGTCAACTTCTGGAATAGAGAAGCGGGCGTTCTCGCTGGCTATACGCAAGTCGCAAGCGGCCGCCAGAACCAAGCCACCACCAACACACCAGCCGTGAATGGCCGCAATCGCGACCGCCTTCATCTCCTCAATCGCATCAGCCATGCGTCTGCCTAAATCAGCTGAATCTCGCGGCCTTTCATTGCTATTTGCAAAGCCAGAAAGATCAGCCCCGGCTGAAAAGGCCCGCCCCGCCCCTTGATAAACAACCGCCCGGACTTCTGGCTGGTCATCAAACCAGCGGGCGGCTTGAGCCAGTTCAACTAATCGCTGTCGGGATAGTGAGTTTAATTTTTCAGGCGAGTTTAACGTCACCCAAGCAATTCCTTTATCAACAGTTATATCTAAAGTTTCAAACATTTTTCTCCTCTTCCTGATCAAGTCAATTCATTCAAAATAACAGCATATTCCCCACTTATCCCCAAATAAAACCAGTTATCGGTTAATTGTTACAAAATTGTCAGACCCTTTTTATACTCTTCAACAATGATTTTGACAGCTTCTTCACCCAAAAAAGGCCAAATGGTCATATATTATTTTCGATCTGCACATTTTAGAATGATAGAAAGAATGGGGCAATCTACTCACTTTGAGTCAAGTTGGAGTCTGCAAAGCTTGGGCCTTATCGGGCATTACCAGAAAAACCATCTATCTCCCCCAAAATAATAAAAATGAAACGCTTTAACGTTTCGTCTTAGAAAAATTGTAAAGGCAGGTTTAATCTGAGTCACATTCGGACTGATTTTATTAACCTAATTTCGGTACGAAAAGCACCCAAGATTTTCACAACGCTTTTCAAGTTGCGCTATCAGAGCACAAAAGTGATACGAAGCTCCAGCTTTGAATAAAAAAGCACACCTTGTCCAAAAACGCGCCACGTCAAGGAGAGTAACATGAGTCAGAAGAGAAGTCGGCGAGAATTTTTTCAGCAGCTTGCCAATCCAACCGCAGCCAAGCCGGCCGTCCAGAGAAATGCCAGCCTGAATGCCAACGAAGAAGCAGCTCGATTTTTGAGCCAAGCAACCTTAGGGGCAGATATCAATCTGATCCAGCAGGTTGCGTCGCAGGGCTTTGAAAGTTGGATTGATGCCCAATTCCTAATCCCTCAGAGTCAGATTCTAAATTATTTATATACTCACCTCTTCGATGAAGCCACGATTTCAATCGAAGCCCCCTATCGCGAGTTACTGCGCTATGCCCTCTGGAACCACATTATGAATGGGGACGATTTACTTCGGCAGCGTGTCGCGCTAGCCCTTAGTGAAATTTTCGTCATTTCAACCGATAAAGATGACATTTACGTGTCTGCGAATGGTGCAGCTGATTGGTATGATATGCTGTTACGCAACGCCTTTGGTAATTTCCGAGACCTGCTTCAAGATGTCACCTTATCTCCTCTTATGGGCAACTATCTGAGCCACGCCGGCAACCGAAAAACAGATTTATCGCTCAATCGATTTCCTGATGAAAACTACGCTCGAGAAATTATGCAACTCTTCTCAATTGGGCTATTTCTCTTAAATGATGATGGGTCTTACCAGCTTGATGGTAATAATCAGCCCATTCCCACCTATGACAACTCACACATTACAGAATTCGCCAAAAT
Organism: Chloroflexota bacterium; assembly: GCA_039029915.1. GTDB lineage: Bacteria > Chloroflexota > Anaerolineae > Promineifilales > Promineifilaceae > QQUD01. Next base: position 1,475 of record JBCCFD010000415.1, on the reverse strand, counting down.
TTTTACCGGCTTGCAGTACGATTTCGATGGCGATCCCCACGTTACTTGGCCCAATCCTGGATTTGGTAGCGGGTGGTTAAACCCTTACACGGCCGTTCGGCCAATGAAAATGTGGGAGGAGGAACACGAGCCGGGCAGCAAAACATTGCTCAATAGTTACGTTGTACCAAATGGTCAAACGGGAATGCAGGATATCAGCGATGCCCTCGATCATCTGTTTAACCACCAAAACGTGGGCCCATTTATTGGACGCCAGTTGATTCAGCGGCTGGTTAAATCAAATCCAAGCCCAGCGTATATTGGCCGAATTACGGCCGTATTTAATAATAACGGCTCAGGCGTCCGAGGCGATATGCAGGCTGTCATCAAGGCTATCTTGCTCGACGACGAAGCACGTAACCTGTCCTACATTAACGACCCAACTAACGGCAAGCTACGCGAACCGTTTTTCCGGTTCACTCACTTGATGCGAGCGTTCAACTTCTCTAATCCTCAAAATAAATTTTGGGACGCCGGTTGGGCCATCGACAACGAGCTGCGCCAATATATGTTCAACGCCCCCAGCGTTTTCAACTTTTTCTCACCGGATTTTCGTCCGGCTGGCCCCGTGGCTCAGGCGGGTTTAACGGGACCTGAGTTTCAAATTCTCAATAGCTATACCGCTATCTCTACGATCAACTTTTTCTACGGCAAGCTTGATTGGAATTATGTGCTGGACATTCCCGGTCCTGACCATGAAATTAAGGGGCAAACCTATGACATTGACCAACCGGCACCAGATTTAACGGCTGAACTCGCCCTTATAAACGACATTGATGGCCTTATTGATCGTCTCAATCTATTGATGACCTACGGAACGCTATCAACGGAAATGCGGAACATTATTTATACGGCCGTGTCCAGTTACAAAGACACAAATCCAAACCCAGACCTTCGGGTTATCCGCTTTGCCATTTTCCTATTCATGATTTGCCCAGAATTCACCGTTCAAGTTTAGCAATTTGTTACCAAAATTTTTAAATACTTCTTCTCTGAAAAATTTAAAAATTCTTATGTAGCGAAGTATTTAGAAAGAAAGACACCAAGCGCACAAGGAGCAACAAAATGAGTCACAAAATAAGCAGAAGACGATTTTTAGGAGAAGCCAGCTGCACCGCCGTTGGCTCTGCCTCTCTCTTTTCAACCTTAATGAACCTGCGGATGACTAACTCCGCCGCCGCTGAAGCCATAACCAGCACACCATCCATCTCCGCGACCAATCTAGCAAACAGTAACGATTATAAAGCGCTGGTTTGTATCTTTTTGGCCGGAGGGAACGACTCCTTCAACATGTTAGTGCCGCGTGGCAATGAAGAGTACACCGAATACGCCACAATTCGAGCAGACTTAGCTCTCTCTCAAGGGGATCTCATTCCAATCAACGTTACAAATGGCAATGGCAAAGCATTTGGGGTTCATCCCGCCATGCCTGAGGT
>JBCCFD010000414.1:0-7274 GCA_039029915.1 Chloroflexota bacterium | reverse complement strand
GGCGGACTGACTGGAGGTGAAAACCACAGACTTCACTTCCTCGCCAACACAAGCCTAGCTGTGCACGTACATGTACGGCCATGGCCAAAAAAATACTTCCGCAGTAACCAAACCGGTGGGCAAAGCGGATCAGGTGTTGGTTTAGCGGCTGTTAAAGCAATCGTCGATGCGCACGGCGGAAAAGTTGTGGCCAGAAATCGTCAAACCGAGGGCACAATTTTTGAAATCATGTTACCAGCGACCTTGCGCCTAACCGATGACATGAAAACCCAATAAATTTCCATTTTTTGATAAAATCCTCCTCAAAACTATATTGATTGGAGGTATATATATGAAGCGTCAATTGGTTTCAAGCGGGGCACCTTGGGAGGCTGAAGTGGGTTACTCAAGGGCAGTTCGTGTTGGCTCGATGGTATTTGTTGCGGGCACAACGGCCGTTGATAAAGATGGAAATGTAGTAGGCAAAAAGGACGGCTATGCTCAAACTAAGCAGATTTTAACAATCATTCAGAGCGCTTTAAATGAGGCTGGCGCAAGTCTAGAAGATGTTGTCCGAACACGCATGTTTGTGACAGATATTAGCTATTGGGAAGAGATTGGGCGCGCCCATGGGGAGTTCTTCGGAAATATACGTCCAGCTGCAACAATGCTGGAGGTTTCCAAATTGATTAACCCTGATATGTTGATTGAAATTGAAGTTGATGCTGTGATTGGGGGTTAAGGATTGGGAATTTGTTCGTTTATTCCCAATCTCTGTGCTTGATTGGCTTTTTTAAAATCCGCCGTGTCCGCCACCTAATTGACCCGCAACAAGGCTAATAACCATACTCAAAACGATGATAATGCCCATAACGATCAAGAACTTTTCAGCAAAGCTTCTTTTACGATTGTAAATGCGAGCGCTTTTCGACATTTTGGGTAATCTCTTTTTGGGTTGGCGTCTTTTATATGTTTTAGTCATCCGAAATTCTCCTAAAAAAGCTCATTAAGCTGGATTTTCATCTTAATGAGGAATCTGTTGGAAACAGTATATCACAATCCATTTTTAATTGGACCTTACGAATGGGTGAATACCCTAGATTTTTATAAATTTTTTAATAGCTATTGATTGCTATCTATTAATAAACCATTTTTATTTATTGACCTTTTGGGTGACTTTTATATAATATAGTTCACCAATTTAATATTTACCTTCGGGGCAGGGTGAAATTCCCGACCGGCGGTGAGGTCAGCGCAGACCAAGCCCGCGAACCATTTGAAAATCATTTGGTTGATCTAGTGAGACTCTAGAGCCGACAGTATAGTCTGGATGGGAGAAGGTTTGCACATCGATGCGTTTGCCTATTGTTGCCCCACTTTAGAGTGGGGTTTTTTATTGGCAAGATGAGATTGTTGTTTTTGCGCTTATGGCGGCGTGGCAACATTCTCTGCGCATTTTGCTTCTGCGTGCTCTCTCCCTATTAATTGAAAAAATATAATGATAAAAAATAGCTTATTGAATCAACCTAGATGGTTGGTGACATTAATTTCGGGATGCATTCTGCTTTTGTTTTGGCAATTGCTGGTTTTGCTTGGCGGATATGATCGGTTTATTCTGCCCGGTCCATTTGATGTTTGGAAGCAATTTCTGATCGTGGTGGAAGACGGCCGTTTATTACGTCACTCTCTCATAACGATTGGGGAAGTTATTCCAGGTCTGCTGCTTGGTGCTGCCATTGCCGCTCCCCTTGGCTATGTTCTTGCCAAATCCCCCCTTGCCGAAAAGCTTGTCTCACCCTACTTAATTGCATCACAAGCAATTCCAATCATTGCCATTGCACCATTATTAACCATTTGGGTGCGTTCAACCTACTGGGCTCGGGTGCTCGTTGCCGTTATCGTCGTATTTTTTCCGATCCTCGTCAATATGGTAGCTGGTTTGCGCGCTGTGCCCAAAGAACTGTATGAACTTATGCAGTCTCTGAAAGCAACTCCTTGGCAAATCTTTGTGAAATTAGAAGTGCCTTCAGCGCTTCCAATATTGCTGGCTGGTTTGAAAGTGGGTGCGACCTTGTCAGTTATTGGGGCGTTAGTGGGGGAGTTTGTTCAGCCCAAGAGCATTGGCCTTGGGTTTTTGCTTGTAACAGCGAGATATCAATTTAAAACGGATCTTGTCTTTGTTGTTTTAGTTACGTTAGGGGCCATTGCACTTTCCATGTATGGCATCGTTACCTATTTAGAAAATCGTTTATTACGTTGGCAAGACCAACAATAATTCGGAGAAGATGATCATGTTAAAACGCATTCTACTTTTTGTTCTCGGGGCATTATTGTTCCTAGCCGCTTGTGGTCCAACAACCCCTGCGGCTGATGAATTAACATCAATTCGCTTACCAATGGGCTTCATTCCCGATCCACAGTATGCACCATTCTATGTTGCCGTTGAAAACGGATATTTTGCTGAGGAAGGATTTGAAGTTGAGTTTGATTACAGCTTTGAAACAGACGGTATGGCTTTGGTCGGTGCCAATGAATTGCCTTTTGCGCTTGTTGGTGGTGAGCAAGTTGTTTTGGCTCGCGCACAGGGTCTGCCCGTAGTTTATGTCTTGGAATGGTTCCAAAAATACCCCATTGCGGTTGTCAGTAAAGCCGACGCTAATATTCAAACCCCCGCTGATTTAAACGGCCGTTCTGTGGGAATCCCTGGATTCTTTGGGGCAACCTATGTTGGATATGTTGGTCTTTTATCAGCCAATGAATTGACGCAAGATGATGTCAATGCCAGCGAAATTGGGTTTACACAGGTTGAATCACTTTTAACTGATCAGGTAGAAGCGGTTGTGGGCTATGGGAATAACGAACCCATCCAACTAGCTGGGCAGGGTGAAGATATCAACGTGCTTTTTGTGGCAGATTTCATTGATATGGTAGCCACGGGTCTGATTTCTAATGAAGAAACCATTGCTGAGAATCCGGAGCTGGTTGAAGGGTTCACTCGGGCGATTCTGCGCGGCTTGCAAGATACCATCGATGATCCAGAAGCGGCTTTTGAGATTAGCAAGAACTTTGTCGAAGGGCTTGAAGACGAAAGAATGCCTGTTTTAGACGCATCGATAGAGATGTGGGAAGCTGAAACACTGGGTGTTACAGAAGCTAGCTCTTGGGAGCAAACGCAGCAAGTGCTTATTGATATGGGCTTCCTTGATGGCCCCGTCGAGAATCTTGAAGCAGCCTACACGAACGAGTTCGTGGAGTAAAAAAGCATCTTGGTTCTGTTTATTGAGATTCCCAGAATTGGATGCTTGACAGAATACTAGTAATCAGTAACCAGCACTCAGCATAGGACTTATGTAACTTGTTTCTAAAGGCTGGGTGCTGGTTACACATCAGTGAAAACTCAAAGAATTATGACTGCATCACTCGCTGTTCAAAATGTGTCCCACTGGTTTGTCGAAGATCAGATGGTTTTGCGTGATGTTTCAATGACGGTTGAGTCTCAGGCTTTTGTGGCCTTAGTCGGGCAGTCCGGCGTTGGGAAATCAACGTTACTCAAGATTTTAGCTGGTTTGGTTGAACCGGCCTCTGGACATATTTCTTTGGGGGATGAACAAGTTTCGTCTGAAAATATTGGGATCGTTTTTCAGCAGGATAATTTGATGCCGTGGCGCACGGCTTATGAAAACGTTCGTTTGCCATTGGAGATTAAGGGGATAAACGGCCGTAATGCTCGGCATCGTGTTGAAGAAATGCTTGACCTTGTGGGTCTAAGTGACGCCATGCACAGCTATCCTGCTCAGCTATCAGGTGGAATGAAACAGCGTGTGGCCTTAGCCCGTGCCCTAGCGGCTGAGCCGTCAATTTTGCTGTTGGACGAACCCTTTGGTGCATTAGATGCGCTAACGCGTGAACGGATGGGGCAGGAGCTATTGCGGATATGGAATGCTAAGCCTGTGACCGTGGTGATGGTCACGCACAGCATCACAGAGGCTGTCTTTTTAGCGGATGAGGTGCTGGTCATTGGGGAAATGGAAGAAAAACGGGGGGCAACCATCTCAGCCCAGATTCCGGTGCCGATTGCCCGCCCTCGATCTTTAGAGAGCCAAGGAACGGCCGTCTTTCACGATTGTGCAACGGCCGTTCGGCTAGCTTTATAGCTCTATTCTTCTGCAATTGTCTCAGCTATTCGTTGTTCACGCCGTCTTAAACGCCAGCGGTAAACAAATCGACCGACAAAATAAAGCGGTACGCCATAGAGAAGGCCCATCGGCAACAAGAAGATGAAGAACCAAATAACAAATCCACCAAGACCCTGTAGAGCTTCAACTAAGGTCTCAATCGCTTCTTTGGCAATACCGCGCGGCTGCCATCCACCAATTTCAATCGGTTGAGTCAGCTCATCTGGAATTAAGTTAATCGTAATCGTTGAAAATTGGGCAGACTGGGATAAGAATTCACGTCGGCCCTTGATTTGCTCGATTTCCCCTTCCAGGCGGCTTAATTCTCGATTAACAGCTAGGGCATCTTCTACCTCTGTGGCATCATCCAAGAAAGCGCGAACGCGATCGGCCGTGGCTTCTAAATTTTCAAGCCGTAGCGATAAATCAACAAATTCTTCCGTGACATCCTGCCCTGAAATCGATTCATTAGTGACTTCCAAAGCGATATCTTTCATTGCCAATAGAGCACTATTAAAGCCAGTAGACGGCACGCGTACCGTGATAGATCCTTGTTTCACATCACTATATTCGTAGACATTGCTTGACACAACCCAACCGTCATTTGACTCAACTAGTTCAGTTATGACATTGATTGCCTCATCCGTATTTTCAATGATCAGACTAAGCTCAGCCGTGCGAATAATAAGGCGTTCCTGCCTCGGTCGCTCTTGTTCTTCGCTTAAATTAGCTTCGCTTTCAAAAGAATCGTCAAAATCTCCACCTTCATCACCATCAAAACTAGTTGCTTGATCGACTGAAAAGCTTAGGCGCGATTCAGCGGGTGCTGAGGCAGGTTCAGCCGCTCCGAAGCTTTCATCAGACACGTAGACTGTTTCTGTGACAACTTCAGGAGAACAGGCTGGTAAAATAGCCAAAAGCATGATAAAGGGAATTAAAAATTTCAGTTTCATAATCATGTACCTCCAAGAAAGTGCGACCTGCTATTTGGATGGATGGAGAGAGTTTTTTAGTATCCAAAAAAACGGGTCGCACAGTTCTAAAACGATATTTCAACCGAAAAGGTTCCATCACGTTTTTTTGACGGTTAAATTGACCTAATTTAATTGTGTGAGATGAGCTGGATCAGTGAATATTTTGGCCTAATGGGTAAATTACCAGCCGTAGCTAAGACGGGCAATGAGCCGTTCGGGAAGTCCATGAGCCTGCATTCTGTTTTGGGTTTCTTCGATATTGTACTCAACGCGATGGAAGGCAATTTGCAATTTTTCGCTGTCTAAAAGAGCATAAGCGGCTCGTGGATCAGAATCGCGCGGCTGGCCAACGCTACCGGGGTTAATGATGAGACGCGTTCGGCCAAGTGGAATGGTGGTGTCGTAAGGGGGGGAGTAGGCGGCAATATGGCTTCCCGCTTTTTCTTCAAAAATCAGCGGGACGTGTGTGTGGCCTACGAAGCAGTAAGAGGTGTGGAAATAAAGGAAGTTGATGGAGGCCGTTTGACCATCAAGGATGTATTCCCACACCGGATGACGGGGACTACCGTGGGCGATGGTAAATGGTTCGTGGTCCTCAACTGATTTAAGGGGATCGAGATAGGTTCTTGTTTCTTCCGTAATCGTATTTTGGGTCCATTCGATAGCCGCTTTGGCTTCTCGGTTAAAGTCCTCAATATCCAATCGGCCGAGTGTTGCCCAATCGTGATTGCCAGATAAACTAATGTGCTCTTGCTCTTTCATAAGCTGAACACATTCATTCGGATCGGGTCCATAGCCAACAAGATCGCCTAAAAACCAAATTTTGTCCCATTGGCCTTTGGTGACTTGTAATACTTTTTCAAAAGCTACTAAATTAGCGTGGATATCAGAGATAACAAGGATGCGCATTAATACTTCCTATCAATTTGTTCGATGTTCGCTAATGATACCATGATTAAATTGAGAAGGTATAATATTGGAGTGAATTTTACTAAACTTCACTAATATTTTTGAATAAAAACTAGCTAAATATGCCGTAATATAAGGAACCATCAATCTTTATCTGGACATTTTTATAAATGGTTTTGAGACAGAGAACTGATCTAAACGAAAAAACAGGTCAAAAATGACTGCCTTATGCCAATTCTAAATCAGCAAACAATCGAATTTATTAGCCATAGCGTTGAACAAACGGAGCGGTTTGGAGTACGTTTGGGTGGGCTTTTGCAAATGGGAGATGTGGTCTGTTTGTCTGGTGAGCTGGGGGCTGGTAAAACAGCCTTGGCTCGCGGTGTTGCTTTAGGTTGGGGCAGCCTTTATCGGGTTACGAGTCCAACGTTTACATTGATTAATGAATACCCCCGAGAAAAAGACGGCCGTATTCTGTATCACATGGATAGCTATCGGTTGGAATCGGAAGATGATGTGATGACGACTGGCGTTGAAGATATCCTGTTGGATGGTGAAACCGTGATGATCGAATGGCCAGAACAGCTAAAAACCTTTTTGCCAGCGGACCGGCTGTGGATCACTTTCGATCCCTTTGAAGAGACAAAACGCCGCATTCGGTTTGAGGCACACGGCAAACGGCCGTTTAGCCTGATGACGCAATTTCAAAAAAACACCTTTGGAAAAAATAAATGATTTTAGCGATTGATACGGCGACGCGTTGGTTGGGCGTCGCCATCCATGACGGAACGGCCGTGTTGGCAGAAAGTGGCTGGCGTTGCCTCAATAACCATACCACTGAGCTAGCCGATGCCATTCAAGCGCTGATGGCTCGGGCCAAAATGGAGCCAAATGATTTGACCGGTATTGCCGTGGCAATTGGCCCCGGTTCTTACACTGGTCTTCGAGTCGGACTCGCGATGGCAAAAGGATTTGCACTGGTTCATCAGATACCGCTACTGGCCGTTTCTACATTAGATGTTGTTGCCATTCAGGTGCCGCCGACCGAAGGTCGCCTTATTGCCATCGCCGAGGCGGGCCGAACCCGAGTTTGCATGGCTGAATACGAATGGCTTATAGAAAAAGGGTGGCAACCATCTGGTGACCCCGACATCAAAACGTGGCAAACAATTTTGACAGAAACGAGCGGCCCCACGCTGTTTGCTGGTGAGATTAGTGAAAAAACGGCCGTTCAAAT
>JBCCFD010000413.1:0-7287 GCA_039029915.1 Chloroflexota bacterium | reverse complement strand
ACACGACCTGATCACAAAGTGAAAATTCAGCCTTGAGTGTCGTGTGGCACCCGATTGCGCTCAGCACATCAGGCGTCTCAATCTTAAATACCTCACGGGCAATCACCACCGATAGCTTTTGGTGAATAATCATCGGAAATTTGGCCTCTTCGGGCAGCACTTCGACCCCTAACTGCTGTGCCAACCCAATGCGCTCCCGATTTGGCACCACGCCGCTAATATCATGAAGCCACGCACCCTGCACGCAGTGCTCTACATTGGCACCAAACCGCTCGGCTAGCTCAGCCGCTTTTAAGGCAACACCGCGCACATGCCGATAAAGGTGTAAACAATCATGCTGCTGAAAAAACTGCTTCACGTCGGCGTCTAAATCTCCAGCTAGCTGAAAAGAACCGACGTAAGGAGCAAGCGGGGCGTAAGTCATCCAAATAACTGGCTTATTATCTTGAAACGACGCTCTATACAGGCGATCGGCCAGCGCTTTGAGTGGTTCCCCTGTCTCGGGATGCTTACCCTCCGGTAGAAGGTCAGCAACGGGCAGCGCAACATGGACAAATCGACTCAGATCTTTGTCTGGAATCTGACGCATACGGCCGTCTTCCCCTGCATACTCTCGCACTTCATCATTGTACAAAATGATATCAGCATCAATCGTCCGTGGGGCATTGGGGTCTTCTTGTCGCACCCGCTTTAGTTCACGCTCAATGTGGCCAATCATGTCCCGTTTAATCACTTCTGGGGTGAGATCAGATTGAATGAGAACAGCCGTATTCCAAAAGTTGGGCTGATCGAGCAAGCCCACCGGCACCGTTTCGTAAATAGGGGCAACGGCCGTTACTTCACACATTCCCCGCAACAGCGCAAGCGCCGCCGGTAAATTGTGCTCTTTATCAATATTCGATCCCAGCGCAATAACAACTAGATTTGGCAAAATCTTCAACCTCTAACGTAGATTAACAAGCTCATAGCTCATGGCTCAAGACCCACAGCTTTTTTTACTCAAAATCCTCTCGTGTCCGCACAATCTCAATGCCAACCGACTCAGCAAAACGTAATGCACCCGGTTTCTCAACGCGTACCATCACCTTTGAAACGCCAAAATCTTTGATGACCAAACGGGCAATGTCGGTTACTAGTTTTTCAACCAAAAAATCTGATGACGCTTCAACATGTTGAATAATCTTCTTCGTGATTGACTTATAATCCACGGCGTCTTCAATATTATCTGATTGAGCCGCCTGGCGAATATCCGCATCAATCACGAGGTTAATTAAAATATCCTGCTTCTTTACTCGCTCATCTGGATTAATCCCAATAATGCCTCGTAGTAATAAATCTCGAACAATAATCTTATCCATTAAAACCGATCTCCTATTTTTTATCGATTATAGAATGAAGCGAGAGCTAGAGCTAGAGTCCTCCCACTACGCTCAAGCTCTCTTTTCTTTTTTTCTCTTCTCTCTTCTCATCGGGATGAATCCCGACGTTATTTCAGCTACAATTCCACTCATGCCCACCTCATCTATTAATAAAATGCCACTCATCGTAACTCTCCTAAAGGTTGAGGTGTTTTTGATAGGAGGATGGCAACTGTTGAGAGGGATATTGCTTTGGCAGCAGTCAAGCCTCTTAGAAAGTTACGATGTGCTCATTAATTTACGGTTTTTAAGTATTGGCGCTCTGCTGTGGAGCGGGCTTTTTTTAGCAACGGCCGTTACCGCCCAACGAAAAAACTTCACCCTACTCAGGCGCACACCGCTCATCATTATACTTTTTGTCATCTATTCAATTTGTATCCAGCTGTTCGTTAACCAAAATCTCAGAAACCCAACATTTTGGATATCAACCATTATGGGCTACATCTTAATTATTGGCTTAAATTTTTGGCTTACGTGGAGAATAAAGAGAGTACTCTAAATCATAAATGAAGGAGAGATAAAAGGCAGAAGGCGGAAGGCAGAGGGCAGTGTGTGTAAACCATTCATCCTTCATCCCTCACCCTTCATCCTTAGAAGATATTTATGGATTCAAAAATCGAAAAACTCAACCAACTCAAAGCCCAATCACAAAAAGGTGGTGGGGAAGCAAGAATCGAAAAACAGCGTGCTGCAGGTAAAATGACGGCACGAGAACGCATTGACCTTTTGCTCGATCGCGGCACATTCCGCGAAATTGATGCTCTAGTCGTTCATCGTGAACAAAACTTTGGCATGGGCGACAAAAAATTTCTTGGGGATAGTGTGGTAACCGGATGGGGCACGATAAACGGCCGTCTTGTCTACGTCTACAGTCAAGATTTCACCGTCTTTGGCGGCAGTCTCAGCCAGGTGCACGCCGAAAAAATATGTAAAGTGATGGAGATGGCGACCCGCAACGGCGCCCCCATCATTGGGATCAACGACTCTGGTGGGGCACGCATCCAAGAGGGGGTTGTCAGTCTTGGTGGGTTTTCAGACATCTTCCTGCGCAACACATTGGCCTCTGGCGTGGTGCCTCAAATCAGCGCCATCATGGGCCCCTGCGCCGGCGGCGCAGTCTACTCCCCCGCGCTCACTGACTTCATCTTCATGGTCAAAAACACCAGCCATATGTTCATTACAGGGCCTGAAGTAGTCAAAGCCGTCACGGGCGAAGAAGTTTCCTTTGAGGAGCTCGGCGGTGCAATGACCCACAACAGCACCAGTGGTGTGGCTCACATGGCGGCTGAGTCTGAAGAAGATTGCCTCTTCCTCATTCGTGAAATGATGAGCTATCTTCCTTCAAACAACATGGAAGATCCCCCCTTTCAAGCTAGCAAAGATGACGATCTCCGCACCGAACCAGCCCTCAACACCCTCGTTCCTGACAACCCCAACAAACCATACGATATCAAAGAAGCAATCAAGCTAATCGTCGATGATGGCGAATTCTATGAAACGCAACAGCATTATGCCGAAAACATCGTCGTTGGCGTTGCTAGACTCGGTGGCTATAGCGTCGGCATTGTGGCCAATCAGCCGATGGTGCTGGCCGGCGTACTTGATATCAACGCGCGTGAAAAAGCGGCTCGCTTTGTGCGCTTCTGTGATTGCTTCAACATCCCCCTTATTGTTTTTGAAGATGTACCAGGCTTTTTACCGGGTCTGGACCAAGAGCACAACGGGATTATCCGGCACGGCGCGAAGCTGCTTTATGCATTCTGTGAAGCGACCGTACCCAAAATCACCGTCGTTACCCGTAAAGCGTATGGCGGTGCCTATTGCGTGATGAACAGCAAGCACATCCGCGCTGATCTAAATATTGCTTGGCCAATGGCCGAAATTGCCGTGATGGGGCCGGACGGCGCAGTAAACATCATCCACCGCCGCGAAATTGCCGAAGCAGATGATCCAGTCGCAAAAAAAGCAGAGCTTGTTGAAGAGTATCGGGAGCTATTCGCCAACCCTTACATTGCCGCTCAACGAGGCTACATCGATGACGTGGTCGAACCGGCAGAAACGCGACCACGGCTCATCAATGCCCTCCACATGCTCCAAAACAAACGTGACGAAAACCCACCTAAAAAACACGGCAATATGCCCCTATAAATTTACGATTTTTGATTTCAAATTTACGATTGCTCAAATGCAATCGTAAATCGTAAATCGCAAATCGTAAATCGTAAATTATTATGCGAGAAGACGGATTATTAACTAGAAAATTTGACAAGCTCCTCATCGCCAATCGAGGGGAAATTGCTCTGCGTATTTTGCGGGCTTGCAAAGCATTAGGTATTCAAACGGTCGCTATTTACTCAGATGCCGATCGTGACGCTTTGCACGTGCGTTTTGCCAATGAAGCGTACTATGTGGGCCCTTCACCCTCACGTGAAAGCTACTTACGTATTGACAAGATTATAGAGATCGCCAAAAAATCTGGGGCGGAAGCGATTCACCCCGGCTATGGTTTTTTGGCTGAACGGGCAGAATTTGCTCAGGCGTGTGTTGATAATGATATCGTTTTTGTAGGCCCTCCAGCTCACGCGATTGCCGTCATGGGTGACAAGCTGCGGGCTCGTGAAACAGTCATTGCGGCAGGTGTTCCTGTTGTTCCCGGCACCGAACCCGGCTTAACGGATAAAGAGCTACTGACTGAGGCACACAAAATTGGCTTCCCCCTGCTGGTTAAAGCATCTGCTGGGGGCGGTGGTAAGGGGATGCGACCCGTTTTTGAAGCGTCAGAGCTAGAAAATGCGATTGCTGGTGCTAAGCGGGAAGCAGCCTCTGCTTTTGGTGATGACACCGTTTATATCGAAAAACTGATTACCGAAGGACGACACATCGAAATTCAGCTCTTAGCCGATGCCCACGGCACTGTGCTCCATTTGGGCGAGCGTGAATGCTCCCTGCAGCGACGTCATCAAAAAGTCATTGAAGAATGCCCCTCCCACGTTGTCGATGAAGAGTTGCGTCAACGAATGGGAGCAGTCGCCGTGGCAGCGGCCAAGGCCGTTGATTATGTCAACGCCGGCACCATCGAATTTTTGATGGACAAGGATAAGAACTTTTACTTTTTGGAAATGAATACACGGCTTCAAGTTGAGCATCCCGTGACTGAATTAGTAACAGGTGTCGATATTGTTCAAGAGCAGCTCCGCGTGGCGCGCGGTCGTAAGCTGAGATTGACTCAAGAAGATGTCACGATGACCGGCTGGGCGATTGAGTGCCGCATCAATGCGGAAGACCCGTATAACAACTACTTGCCCTCAACAGGTACGATTACGACAAGTCGTGTCCCAACAGGCCCCGGTGTTCGGGTCGATTCAGGCGTGTTTCCCGGCTATACCGTATCTCCTTACTATGATTCGATGATTAGTAAGCTAATTTGTTATGGCGAAACGCGCGGTGAAGCTATTTTGCGAATGCGTCGCGCCCTTGATGAGTATCGCATTATGGGGGTGAAGACGAACATTCCATTCCATCAACATATGATGGAAAGCCATCGTTTCCACACGGCCCAGTTTGACACCAATTTTGTGGAAGAGAAGTTTAGTATGGACCAAAAAGAGGCAGACCATCAGCTTGAAGCAGCGATTGTGGCAGCCTTAGTAGCTCATCGCCAAAGTCAAAAAGCAAGCCAAATTGTGGCCCCCGGTGAGCGAGATACATCCAACTGGAAATGGTACAGTCGCTGGGAACGGTTGAGGAGATAAGGCTATGAGATATTTTGCAACAATTGAAGGTGAAGAATATATCATTGACATTGGCAAAGAGACGATCTCTGTTGGTGATGAGACTTATCACGTTGATTTTATGGATTTAGCAGAACGGGGCATGTTCTCACTCCTGATCAATAATCGCTCCATTGAGGCAGTCGTTGAGGAAGAAGATGAAGCAACGTCTGTTTTGATTAAGGGTGAGCTTTATTCTGTGAAGGTACAGGATGAGCGAACGCGTCGATTGGCGGAAGCGCGGGGCGAAACGGCCGATTCTGGTGGCGAGCTGGTCATCAAATCACCGATGCCCGGTATTGTTATCGCGACTCCGGCAGAAGTCGGACAAGTTGTTGAGAAAGGGGACCAAATCATTATCCTTGAATCGATGAAGATGGAAAATGAACTCCGCGCCCCCCGCGGCGGCATTGTGACTCGTGTTGCCGTCACGCCCGGCACCAGCGTTGAAAAAGATCAGGTGCTGGCGATTATTGGGGATGAGGAAGAAAGCTAGAGGATTGAGCGAGAGATAGAGAGGGTAATTAGAGATTAGGTAATCGGGAGATTTAGAGATTAAGAGAGCTGTCTTGAGCAATCTCGACGGGTTGGTTCGTTAGGTAATTAGGTAATTGAGTCACCTCGTCACCCTGTCACTTCGTGACCCCCTCTTCTCTTTTCTCTCTTCTTGCACAAATCGTATGAGCAATCTTGAAGTTGAAGTTAAGTTTTTTGTCACGGATTTGGCGGATTTTCGTGAGCGAGTGCTGGCTGCTGGTGGTGTTATTAAGAAAGCGCGGGTGTATGAACGGAATGTGCGTTTTGATACACCGGATGAGGCGTTGAGACATCGGCTGGAGCTGCTGCGCTTGCGGCAGGACACGGCCGTTAAAGTCACCTTCAAAGGCCCAGCCGCAGAACAAGCCACCAGCGAAGCCAAAGTGCGCGAAGAGTTTGAGATTGAAGTCAGTGATTTTGACAAAACGGCCGTTATCTTTGAACGTCTCGGCTTTGCCCCCATGCAGGTCTACGAAAAGTACCGCGAAACCCTTCAACTGGATGATGTCGAGGTTGTACTCGACGAAATGCCGTTTGGCAACTTTGTGGAGCTAGAAGGGACCGAGGCTGGGATCAAAACGGCCGTTTCTACCCTCAGCCTCGACTGGTCCCAGCGCATACTCACCAATTACCTCAGCCTCATGGCACAGATGAAGGCCAAGCATAATCTGCCTTTTGATGATTTAACGTTTGCAAATTTTGAAGGAATGGGGCTTTCAGTTGACTCTGTTTTGAGCGAGTGATGTTTAAACGTTTGTCCCCCCCATACCTGCTGACATTAATTCCAATTTATCCCCTGATACCACGCCTGCCTTAATCAAGGTTTGATTGGCAGCCAACCCTTTGCCATTTTTGAACAGTCTGTGGTCCTTATTGACACCAAGCTGTTTGATAAACCGCTCGGTCACAGCCCGTACTTTCATGTCACCGTCTAGCTCGATGTGTTCATTGAATTGGTCTTTGTATTTGAGTTGGATTTTCATTTTTTTCTTCCTATTTAATATCATTTCAGTATTTCAGCTTAAATTGTTTGTTGCTTTGTGTCGTATTTTTGGCGTCCATTGCCCGTCTACATCATCAATAAACGATACCAAACGCTCTAAAACCTATTAAGTCAGAAACATATTCATTGGTAAGTGGGATAGGTGTGTTTTAAATGAGTTGAAAAGCTAGATTTATCTAGCGCTTCGCGTTTGGGCGGTGATTAATCACCGCCGCCCAAAAGAGGCCACCCCATAAATGAGGCTAAAATGAACCATACCCATTAGCAATTAGGGTAGGTCTATGTTTTAATGGTTCCATGCTTCAACGAAATCCTGCAATGATTGAAAACGATCTTCGGGATTAGGTTGGCACGCTTTTTGGATAACTTCAAAGCGTGTTGAACTGCCTCTAAACAGCTCATGGTTTAGCGTCCCATCACTTAAAAGGTTAACGGCCGTTCTGCCCATCGTAAACACTGTGCTTCGCTGATCAATCGTAGCCCCAAGTTCAAACTCTTCGGGTGACATATAGCGAGAGGAACCAAAGAGGCGACCCATTTTGTTGATAAACGGCCGTTT
>JBCCFD010000412.1:0-7320 GCA_039029915.1 Chloroflexota bacterium | reverse complement strand
TGTGTCAATAAACGCCATTGAAAAATCTTGTTCAGACATCTCGTTTCCTTTATTCTTGCCAAGAAACCTTGGGGTCTAGTTCTTGGCAAAGCTTGATTAATTGGGGGAGGTTGTCCTGTTGGGATACGGCCGTTAATAACGCCATCACCCTGCGTCCCTTCCCACCTTCAAGGTGAGTTGAATCAACCGCTAAACGCTCAGCTAAAAGATCAATCTGTTCCACTGTCAGAAAATTTAGCATCTGCTGTCGCAAATACACAGCATCAACAGCCGCATCTTCCTTCATTTCAACAGACGGCCGTATCTCTTTCGAAACAGTCACCTGTGGTATAGAAAATACCGGGGATTCAGGATCTGGTAGTTCGGGAACCTCTTTTTTTCGGTTAAATAAACGTGATAAAAATCCCTTCTTGGCCATTGACCTTCTATCCTTCAAAAATTTCCTCAATTGAGCGGTGTAAATAATTGTTTTTTATCGCTTCACAAAACACGTCGCCAACCGATAAAATTGTCATGTTTGGTAACTTCTTTTCGGGAGGAAGCATCACAGTATCCGTGGTAATAATTTCAACGATTTCTGGAATTGCTTGGAATCGGTCAATCGCTTTCCCTAAAAAGAGGCCGTGCGTACAAATCAAAACAATTTCTTTGATCCCCCCTTCTACCAGCAAATGACAGAGCTCTGCCATTGTACCGCCTGTTGCTATTTCGTCATCATAGACGAGAGCCGTTTCAAAGCCTTCAATCTGACGTAGCAATATTCGAGAAATAGCTACTTTCTCATCAGAATGGCGCGTTTTCTCACCGGAAGCAACCGAAAGATTTAGCAAGCTAGCAAAGCGGGCTGCCTGCTTCGCATTTCCTAAATCAGGCGCGACAACAATCGTCTTTTGAGGATCATAATTTCGGGGCCGCACATAATCGGCAATTTTAAAGCGGGCCGTCAGCGGGTCTGCGGGGATGCTAAAAAAGCCGTGGACTTGAGGGGAGTGAAGTGTCATCGTCATAAATTGGGTAGCACCAGATGTTTTTAGCAAATCTGCAATTAAGCGGGCAGTAATCGAAATGCGTGGCAAATCTTTTTTATCCGAGCGAGCATATGAAAAATAAGGCACAATCGCGTGAATCTCTTTAGCTGCGGCACTTTTGGCAATATCGAGCATCATGAGCAGTTCAACAAGGTGATCGGAAACAGGAGGTGTTAATGATTGAACGATATACACGTTTCTACCGCGAACGCTCTGCCCAAGTTGAACAAATAGATTGTCATTGCTAAAACGAGAGACATGTGTCTGACTCATTGGTATTTCCAAACAATTAGCAATTTTTATGGCTAATTCAGGATTGGCTCTCCCGCTAAAAATTCTTACGTCATCTTTATCAAATACACTCATCTTTTTCTCCATGTTCCTAATACCATTTTGTTTTATTCATCAACCGTCATTTGATGGGTAAAAACCAGGTAGGAGGTTGACGAAACTTCAGATTCTGTTCGTTTAGATTCCTATCATTTGATACCTAACAGAACAGGTGTAGAGAACAAAAATTTCAAAAAAATGATCTCAGTTAACCTTTTTGTTCTCCTAAAAGCGACTCACATCCTGCACTCATATTTTTTAAAAAGTTGCTCTGAATGACTTTATGCAAACGTTGCTGACACCTGAAGAGCTAACAGCAAACGCTGCTTATATTCCTGGGCCGGAATTTCTACTGCCCCAAATTTTGAAAGATGTTCAGTCATAAATTGAATATCTAAGAGCTCGAAATTCTGAGTATTTAAATGCTGCACAAGATGCACTAGAGCTATTTTACTGGCGTTTGTTTGGCGACTAAACATACTTTCACCAGCAAACAGCCCCCTAATGGCCACCCCATACAACCCGCCCACGAGCTCATCTTCTTCCCAAACTTCCACAGAGTGGGCAAATCCCAGCTGGTGAAGCTCAGTGTAGGCCGCTAGTATTTCATCATTAATCCAGGTCTTTTCGCGTCCGGGCATTGACTCGGCGCAAGCCTCCATTACCGTGCGAAAAGCTGTATTTCTCTTTATTATAAATTTTTCTTTTTTTAAGGTGCGCTGCAGCGAACGAGAAATGTGAAGATTGTTTAAGGGGAGGATAGCGCGGGGATCAGGATCGTACCAATAGATATCCCCGTCATCATGGGCCATGGGAAACACACCCTGACAGTAGGCAGAAATGAGGAGCTGAGGGTGTAAGGAAGACACGGCCGTATATTTTTACTCTCGAAAGAGAAAAATTTGAAACTGCATCATGACAAAGTTAAGTTGAGTCTTCATTCAGCAATCACTTCCCGCTTGCCTAATATCTTCGAATTGATGAATCGACCGCAATTGAATAGGCATCGATACCGCCGTTCATATTTAATACGTTAGTCCATCCTTCTTGCCTCAAAAAAGCAGCAACTTGAGCACTCCGCGCCCCGTGATGGCAAAAAACAACAATTTCGGCGTCCTTATCTTGAGCGAATTCTTCTGAAAAAGCACCTTCCCGCTGGTGAGCAATTTGGCTCAGAGGAACATGCAAAATGCCATCTCCTAAGTTTGCAATTTGTAGCTCATGCGCCTCACGTACGTCTAACAAGATAAACGACTCATTTGCTTCACGTTTACTAACAACTTCCTGAACTGAAATTTCAGGAACACCGAACTGGTTTGGCATATTTTTCTCCGTAATTTGTGATTAGGTGTTATGGTCTATTCGTTACCCGTTTCGCAGGGCAGCTATAAAAAGCAAAAGCCAACCGGCTAAAAAGGCAGCGCCGCCAAGCGGTGTTATGGCACCCAGCCATCTAACCCGCGTTAGAACAAGTAAATATAAGCTGCCTGAAAAAATTATTGTGCCTATTAAGAACGCATTACCGGCCCAGCGCACTTGAGGTGTTGGCATTTGAGCAAAAATAACGGCCGTTATCAATAAAGCCAGCCCGTGAATGAGTTGATACCGAACGGCCGTATCATAGGTTCCCTCTAAATTGGGGAATCTTTCAAAATAACCGCTTAACGCATGGGCACCAAACGCTCCGGCAGAAACCCCCAAAAACATAACGGCCGTTCCTGCTAGTAGTAAAAATCGACTCATTCAGAATCATCTCTCTTCTGACGAACTTGGGTATCCCATTTCATCGTAGGCGGTTCCTCTATCACTGGACCACTTTTAGAAATATCAATCAACAGTTTTCGAGCATTTTCATCCAGCTGGCCGGGCAGGTTCGTTTCCAAATAGGGTCTGTATTTTTTAGCGT
Organism: Chloroflexota bacterium; assembly: GCA_039029915.1. Classification (GTDB taxonomy): domain Bacteria; phylum Chloroflexota; class Anaerolineae; order Promineifilales; family Promineifilaceae; genus QQUD01. The sequence goes on along the minus strand of JBCCFD010000412.1, from coordinate 4,056 downwards.
AGGTTGGATTAGCGGTAACCAATGCCATGACTAAGTCAGGTAATCGACCCTGTCGCTCCATGCGACCAATTAAAACACCAAAGCGATCTCGCTGAGTTTTTCCCCGCAGAGACGAATAAGGAATTTCTAATTGGCCGGCTAATCGCCTGAGCTCGCTTTCATTGAAGACAAGAACGAGCTCGTCCCTTAACTGCATGTTGTTAATCATGGGGCAAAGTATACAAAATTATGTCGGATTTAGGAAAACGCTGTACGAGGCGAAGATGGATAAACGGGTCAAAGTTGAGAAAATGGTTAGAGCTAGAGTTAGAGGATAGAGGGGGCACATTTTCAGATGGTTTGCTTACTATAATCCACAAGCTTGCGCCTTGTCGCTCTACGGCCTACTCCCCAATCGCTTGGGCCACGTGATGAACCAGTCTTTCAGCAACGGCCGTTTTACTTAAAAGCGGCATTTCATCAACCACACCGGCGGAGCTAAGCAGCACAATACGATTCGTATCCACTTCAAAGCCTCCACCCTGTGCTGTAACATCGTTCACGGCAATAAAATTAAGCCCCTTCCGAAGCAGCTTGCTACGGCCGTAGGTAAAAGCGTCTTGGGTTTCAGCCGCGAAACCGAGCACGACTTTGGGTGAGCCCGTTTTTTCTCGTTTTGCTTTGACGGAGCTTAAAATGTCAAGGGTTTTTTCAAGCGCGATGGCCATTCCCCACTGCTCATCCGTTTTTTTGATTTTTTGATCGGACTTTGTTTCTGGACGAAAGTCAGCGACGGCCGCAACCATAAAAAGGGCATCAATATCTTCAACGGCCGTTATGGTCGCATCCGCCATCTCTTGTGTTGTTGTGACGGGAACGGCCGTTGCGCCGATTGGGACAGAAAGATTCACCGGCCCATGAATCAGCGTGACGTCAGCCCCGGCATCCAGAGCCGCCTGGGCGACAGCAAATCCTTGTTTGCCGGTGGACCGATTGCTGATAAACCGAACGGGGTCTAATGCTTCTCGCGTTGGGCCAGCAGTGACAACTACTTTTTTGCCCACGAGCTCACCCACCTGTTGGGCAACCCCTAGCCGAACATACGCAAACAGTTCGGCTGGCTCCAACATTCGCCCCAGCCCTGATAGCCCAGACGCCATTCGTCCCGTTGTTGGTCCTGCAAACCGAACCCCGCGACTTTTAAGGAGCGTCACGTTAGCCAAAGTAGCTGGATTTTCGTACATGCCCCCATCCATTGCTGGCGCAACAAGCAGCGGGCAGCGAGCTGCAAGCGCCGTAACCGTTAGCAAATTATCAGCAAGACCGTGTGCTAATTTTGCGATGGTGTGGGCAGTGGCTGGCGCAATCATCATCAAATCGGCCGTTTCGCCAAGACCAACATGCCGCACGTGTTCATCCAAATCCCACATATCATTAAATACGGGCCGCCCTGTCACAGAACGAAAGGTAAGTGTTGTCACAAACTGCTGTGCGGCCTCGGTTAAGATGACATCAACAAGCGCACCGGCTTGAGTCAGCTTTGACGCTAAATCAACCACTTTGTAACAAGCGATAGAGCCAGTCACACCAATAACTATTTTTTTATCTTTGAGAATTGAGATCATTTTTAGAGCTCATTTTACTGTTTACTTATTTGAACATCAGCCATTACCGATACTTCTGCCGCAGCGCCCGCTCCATTTGACGATTAGCATCACGTTTAGCAATGTCCGAGCGTTTATCGTGTAATTTTTTGCCTCGGCCAAGCGCAATTTCTAACTTTGCTAATCCTTTTTTTAAATACATGCGCGTGGGAACAACCGTTAACCCTTTTTGGTTCAGTCGGTCAATAATCCGATTTATTTCTTTGCGGTGAAGTAAGAGCTTTCGCGGCTGGGTAGGCACATGGTTTTCACGATTGCCGTGTTTGTATTCAGAGATGTGCGCGTCGACCAGCCACAGTTCCCCCTCTTTTGCCTGCACAAAACTTTGACGGAGATTCACTTGATTCGCCCGCACAGATTTAATCTCTGTGCCTGTTAAAACTAAACCGGCTTCAAATGTTTCAAGGATTTCATATTCAAACTGCGCCCGCTTGTTATTGGCTACCGTTTTGAAGTTGGGATTATCTTTTTGCTTTGCCATATGGGGGGATGATAAGGGGAAATTGCAAAGGATGCAATTGGCACCCCTCTGGGCTACGAAACACTCAAAGAGGCCCAACGACCGTTTTTAAGATGCTAATAGGACTTACGCAAATAGCGGTCACTGAGCCTGTCGAAGGGTTTAGAAAGTCGCTTCGACAGGCTCAGGGTGCGTAAGTCCTGGCTAATTTACTTATTCACCAGTCAGCAAAAATTCGATGGCGCGTTCGAGCTGTTCATCTACATCAGTGTCAAAATCATCGGCAATTTCAATATCAGGTGTAATGCCTACGTTGTTTATCACATTGTCATTGGGTGAGAAGAATCGGGCGATCGTCACGCGAAGCTCTGAACCATCAGATAGCGTATGCACCTGCTGAACTGACCCTTTACCAAATGTTAGGTCGCCAATGATGGTGCCGCGGCCAGTGTCTTGAATAGCGGCCGTAACGATCTCGGATGCACTCGCGCTGCTGGCGTTGACTAAAACAACAAGCGGGATTTCTTCCGCAATATCGCCATCATCTGCCCGGAAAATCTGCTCATTTCCCTGATTATCTCGTTGATACAAAACGATATTTTCCGTCATAAAAATATCAGCAATGACGACCGATTGATTGAGGAAGCCACCCCCGTTGTTACGGAGGTCAAAGATGAGGCCTTGGGGATTTTGCTCTAATATTTCTGCAACCGCCTCATTCACCTGATCACCCGCTAAGCTTGTGAAGGACAATAGGGAAACATAGCCAATATCCCCTTCGAGCATTTCCGATGCCACATTAGGGAGTTCGATCCGGTCACGGGTGATGGTAAAAATAAGCTCTTCTTCAGTAGACGGCCGTAAAATAGTCAACACCACGTCCGTACCGCGTGGACCGCGCACTTTCGACGCCACGTCTAAAACGGATTGGCCCACCACGTTTTCACCATCAACTTCAATAATTAAATCACCTGGCTGTAAACCAACCTTTTCGGCTGGCTGCTCAGGGATTGGCGAAACAATCTCAATAAACCCATCATCTGTTTCACCCACAAAAGCACCAATACCTTCAAACGAACCATTGAGACTTTCACGCAGGCTTTGCGCCGTATCGGGATTCGAGAAGCTCGTGTGTGGATCATCCAAAATTTCAAGCGAGCCCTCGATGGCTGAATAAATTAGCTCGTCATTGGAAGGCAAATCGCCATAAAACTCCCCATCGATGATAGACCACGCTTCTTCAAGCAGAGACAGGTCAAGTGAATCAAGATCAAACGGCTCTTGAGTTGGTTCAATCTGAGCAGGTTCATCAGTCGGAACGGCCGTTGGTTCTTCAGGGGATTCAACAGGCTCCTCTACTTCCGCAACGTCCGTTTCATTCGGTTCAACTTCATCAACCGGTTCGCTTTCCGCAGGAACTTCTTCCGAAGAAAATTCTTCAACGACTGCTTCAGTAGCCACTTCCTCAACGACAGGGGTGTTTTCTTCGGCAGGTTCTTCAATAATGGCCGTCGCCTGCGGGGTTGCCGACGCTCGACCGAGCGAATAACCAGCAACGGCCGTTAACGTACAAAGAACCACAGCCCCAATAGCAATCAGGCCTAAAAAACGTCGATTTGTGCGTGGCGGTTCATTTTCTTTATTTGGATCGTAGTATGTCATCGAAAGTTCCTTCTTGGAAGAATATAGCAAATTGAATGAAAGTAGAGTTTAAAGAAAGTGCATCAGACAGCGCATAAGGCCAAATCTTTCTCTGTCTTGCTCTATTGAATTGGTTTTAGAATGAATTTGTAAACAAAAGGTTAACCCAATCTGATAAGAATGTGTGAATTACTCATTTTGTAATAATTGAACCGCTTCCAGTAACACCACATCTCGAGAATTATCTAAATCCTCCTGGGTAAATTCAACAATCACGTCAGGCATCAATCCCATCTGATCAATTTGATTGCG
>JBCCFD010000411.1:0-7326 GCA_039029915.1 Chloroflexota bacterium | reverse complement strand
TTGATTCGGGCGTACGCGAAGTTAAGGCAAGAAACGGCCGTTGATGTGCCATTAATCATCGTTGGCGGTAAAGGCTGGATTTACGACGACATTTTTACCACGATCGATGAGTTAGGGTTGCGCGAACACGTTCGTCATTTAAGCGGTGTGTTTGATGAACAGCTGGCTCATCTTTACTATAGTGCAGGGGTGTTAGTGACGCCATCCCACTATGAGGGCTTTGGCTTACCCGCTTTAGAAGCGATGAACTGTGGCTGCCCCGCCATTGTGAGTCGGCGTGGCTCCTTGCCAGAAATTGTGGGGCCCAAGGGCGTCATGATTGATGATCCCGACGATATCGACACCCTAGCTGGCGCGATTGAAATGGCATTGTTGGATTCGGAACATCGAGCAAAGATGATAAAAATCGGCTATGAACACGCCAAAACCTTCTCTTGGCAAAAAGCAGCTCAACTAACTTTGGATATTTACAAGAAGGCAAATCGCTAAAAATGGAAGAAGTCGAAAAAATTTTGCAATTTATGATTGAAGTCGACAAGCTGAAAGCTGTTCTTCGTAAATCGCGTCCTGTTGGTTTGGAAAGATACGAAAATTCAGCCGAACACAGCTGGCATGTTTGTGTAAGCGCCTTAATGCTGTATCCCTATGCCAATGAGCCGGTTGATATTAATCGCGTTATTCGAATGCTGTTGATTCACGATCTTGGTGAAATCGATGCTGGGGATAAAATTATTTACGCGAGTGAAACCGTTGCTCAAAAAAGAGAAGAAGCTGCAGGCGTTCAGCGGCTATTAAACCTGTTGCCAGCCGCGGTTGATGATGATTATTTGGCGCTATGGATGGAGTTTGAAGCCGGTGAATCAGCTGATGCAAAGTTTGCCAAAGCTGTTGATCGCATTCCGCCGCTGCTTCACAATATCCATGATGAGGGTCGCGGCTGGAAAGAAAATAATATTACCAAGGAGATGGTGTTTGGCTTAAATTCTAAGCGAATTTCAGCCGGTAGCACAAAGATTTGGTCAGCTGTAGAAGCGTGGCTTGAAAAAGCTGTAGCTGACGGCATCTTATGATACACTTTTTTTGATGTCCCAAATTTTATTACTCACACCACAGCTTCCATACCCACCACATCAGGGGACGAGCCTTCGTAATTATCACATTATTTGTGGCTTGGTTCAGCATCATACCGTGTCACTCCTTAGTTTCGTTGAAGAAAATCAGTCGATAGATGAGAACACGATTGGGCCACTCTTGGAGAAAATTGATCGCTTGGAAACGGTTGATGTTCCCAAACGATCAACGATTAAACGGCTTTGGCAATTGCTAACGACGTCTCAGCCTGATATGGCACATCGGTTGGCTAGCGCAATTTTTGAGGTGAAGCTGCGGGCGATTTTGAGCGAACGGCCGTTTAAAATTGTCCAAGTTGAAGGGATAGAGCTGGCTCGCTATATCTCGATTATCCGTGAAATAGCGCCAAAAAGTAAGATTGTGTTTGATAATCACAACGCTGAAACAAATTTGCAGTATCGTAATTTTCAAACGGATCTTCGGCGCGTCAAACGGCTGCCAGCGGCCGTGTATTCATGGATTCAGGTGCGACGATTGCGAGAATTCGAGCGATGGGCCTGTTTGGAAGCGGATGGTGTTACGGCCGTTTCAGAAGCAGATGTGGCGTTGCTCAAAGCGGTTGTTGGCGAACAGGAATTGGGGCGTGGGGCGCAGGCACCTAGCATCGTTTCGATTCCAAACAGCATTGATTTGACAAAATATCAGCAGCAGGGATATGAGCCTATTTCATTTGACATTATTTTTACTGGAAAGATGGATTATCGGCCCAATGTGGATGCGGTTTTGTGGTTTGCTGAGCGGGTGTGGCCGTTGATTTTAGAAAAACGGCCCGCTACCAGCTGGGCAATTGTCGGTCAAAAACCTCACGACCGACTGGATTTGCTTCATGACCAATCGGGCGTTACTGTAACAGGTTTTGTTGAATCGATGACACCGTATTGGCAAGGGGCAAAGGTTGCTGTCATGCCGTTTCGCATAGGCAGTGGGACTCGTTTGAAAATTATCGAAGCGATGGCGTCTGGAACGCCTATTGTGAGTACGCCCGTTGGGGCAGAGGGCTTCCCCGTGACGTCCGGTGAAGAATTGCTCTTGGTGGAGAATGCGAATGAGATGGCAACGGCCGTATTGTCCCTATTAGATAATCCCGAAAACCGCACAAAGCTTATTCTAAATAGCGCAGAGTTTGTTAAAAAATACGACTGGCGACAGGTTGTAAAGCAGTTTGAGGCAGTTTATAACGCCCTCTAAGAGACAGATAAACCCTATAAATTTTGTAAACTTCACAAAATGTCTTGAAATAAAATGGGGCAGATATGTGAAATGTACTTGGTGAAAAGTAAAAATTCAGCCGATCTTTTTCAAGCTAATTTTTACTTTTCACACAATACTTAAGGAAAAAAACAGTGGATACGAACGAAACCTATATTCCAGAAAGCGTCATGGCGATTTTTGCCCATCCAGATGATATCGAATTTGGGTGCGCCGGCACGGTGGCCAAATGGGTCAAAGAAGGTGCTAGGGCTGCTTATGTTCTTGTGACTAGCGGTGATGTTGGGATTGCCGAACCGGGGATGACGAAAGCCAGAGCGGCTGAGATACGGGAAGCTGAAACGCTAGATGCCGCTAAGGTGGCCGGTGTTACAGATGTGACCTTTTTTAGAGAGCCAGATTGCATGGTAGAAAATACGATGGCGTTGCGTAAGCAGGTGGTGGCACAAATTCGCCGTTTTCGGCCAGAGGTGGTCATTGCAGGTGATCCGACGATGGTGTTTACGCCAACTGGTCGCATCAATCATCCTGACCATAGGGCCGTGGCTGGGGCCGTAGTTGACGCAATTTTTCCATCATCCGGTCAGCCTAATTTATTTCAAGAGCTTGAAGATGAAGGGCTTTTTGCCCATAAAGTGCGCAAAGTTTATGTCCAAGCGTACGGCAGTGGGGATGGGTTGGTTGATATTTCAGATACGATTGAGACGAAGATTGAAGCGCTTATTCAGCATAAAAGCCAAATTAAACAGATCCCTCAAATTCGCGAACGCATGATGGAAAGGGCCTCAGAGCGGGCTAAAGACAGTGATTTTCAGTACGCAGAAGCGTTCCGTATCATCCATCTAGAGAGTGATGAAGTTTGGGAAAAGCAGAAAGAGCGGTATAGGTCTGGATAATGGTTTGTTTTTTTTGAATTGGTTATTGGTAGTTGTGAATCATAGGTAAAGTAACTGTTACCCTGCGAACGATTTCATGAACTCGCACGGACATCGCTCAGCCTTTACAAACGTGCTTAATGAGCGAGCACCCATTACCAATGACCGTTTTATTTTGTGTCTGGGTCAAAAAACATCATGTACAAACTTAGACCAACATAATAGAGGGCGTAGCTGGCTGATACCCAGACGAGCGTTGTCGAATAGTTTGGATAATTAAACAGGATAATAATGTTAACAATGCCCCAAAGCGTGGTCACGACGAGCGTCATGCGCCGATATTTGACCATTCGTGATGGGTAAATGTACTTAATCGGGACAAAAACAAGAACGGCACAGATAAAAATCACCCAAAAGTTAACCCACGGGGACAAATTAAGCATAAACAAGTAGAAAACAACAATATTCCAATAAGAGGGGAAGCCTTTGAAGGTGTGGTCATCTGTTTTGGCATCAGCTTGGCAAAATTGATAGGCTGATGAAAGAAGAACCATTGCCAGCCCGATGACACCGACGGTAACAACGGCCGTTCCCGTTGGTAGAAGAGCCGCTTCGTACAAAATCAAAGCCGGTACAAGCACATAGTTTTGATAATCTATAATATTGTCTAGTAGAGCCCCATCGAAGCTTGGTGTAAGCCCTTTCACTTTAAATCGGCGTGCCAGCGTGCCATCAATACCATCAACGACAACTGCTGCTGCCATCCAAATAAAAGCTTGTTGCCAATCGTGGGCAATGGCGGCAATTATGGCGAGTAAGCCCCAAACTGCACCCGTGGCGGTGAAAAGATGAACGCCCCAGGCCAGCATTAGCGGTCTTCGGGAGCGGAGGTTGTTTAATCGAGTTGCTAACATTTGTCTTCCCTTCTTGATGTTATTCTCAACTGCAGAGGTTTTAGAATAACACAAACTTCAAAGGTTGATATTGTGTACTCAGTAGCCCTAATCACTTTAGTTTACCTCGAAATTGCAACTATTGCAGAAGTACTGTGGTTTTATGTGAATGGAAAATAAGCAGCCTTATTTATTCCAGAATATTTTCCGTTCACAACGAGAAGGGTTTCAGTGTTAAACGCTAAATGCCTTATACGCCTGCTTGAAATTGTAAAAATAAATTAATAACTGTGAGGGTCGTGATAACCAGCGCGGCAATCATCATAATGTAGTTGCCATTTGTAATGCCAGTTTCTAATGTGGCAATGGATGGGTCATTGGGAGAGTAATAAACGCTAACTTTCTTCCCCGGCTTGTGGGTCCGAAGCATTTTTCGAGAAGTTACAATTTTGGGCGAAAACCCAATCGTTTTTGCTGAAAATTTTTCTTCTTTGATGGTGTAGGAGTAAATAATCCGTACACCAGTTAAGTTGCCATAGTCATCAAGGGCAAATACCTGACGCTGGGCATATTCTATGATCCCCGTTGCTTTAGGCCATTCTTGGCTACTAAGGCCACGACGGTAGGCCAAAAGTTGATTTCCTAAAAACCAGAGAGCGGCTAGTAGATAGAGAATAGCTAGGGGCAATGGGAACTCCTTACGCCTCCGGAATGGTGGCCGAAATTTCGGAATTCTTCCGGAGATTTGAAAATTTAGATATTATACAGCCTGAACGGCCGTTTTGATCAGCAGGCTATCATAAGCAGATTTTAAGCTAATCTCTTGCGGTTGTCGATTAATGAAATAAGTCAATGTGCGGTAGCCAGCATCTTCAAGAAGATCCATTGCTTGAATAAAATCAGCCCCAACGCGGTCAGGAGCGTGTGAATCAGAACCCAGAACGACGGGAATTTGGCGGTCAGCCATCTCTTCTAAAATTTCAGGCCCGGGATTCATTTCCTTGACCCGCTTATTTAACCCAGATGTATTGAGCTCCATGGCAACACCTGTGCGGGCGATGCGGTCAAGATTGTGGCGAATGTCATCCATCAGCTGATCAACATGCCACTCGTTGGGGTAAAGATTTTTAATTAAATCAGGATGTGAAAGCGTATTAAAAAGCCCCGACTCGGCCGCCATAGCGAGATGCTTAAAGTAAAGTTTTTGAAAATTGAGTACACTCCCTTTATAAAATTGATCTTTGTAGTAGGGGTGCCCTGGGTGCAGGGAGCCGAGGATGTAGTCAAACTCTGCTTTTGTTAGAAGCTCTTCAAGAAAGGATTCAAAGCCAGGGTAGTAGTCACATTCTAAACCGAGGCGGATATCTAAACGGCCGTTCCATTCTTCTCGCACCTCCTCAACCATCTTTAAGTAAGTGGGAAACTGCGCCATTGACATACGTACCCGTTCATCCCATCCCTTCGGGCCAGGATTATGGCAGGTAAAGATAATGCCCTTTAAACCGATTTTTTCCGCTTGTTTCGCGTATTCAGTCGGCGCTCCTTTAGCATGCTTGCACAGGGTTGTGTGCATGTGTGAATCATAAAGTATAGGATTATTCATAATGTCCTTGTATTGGAAAAATTGCGTGTGTCAGTTGGACAGCATATCAGGCATTGAGATAGGGGTCAAGGGAAGATGGTTAGTATTTAGTATTCAGCAATCAGGGAACAATTTATATGCTAACTATTTGATACTTTCAACTGTTGATACGCTCACGCTTCAGTAACTCCCATGCATGCTTGATTGCCTCAAACTCCTCTTGGTTTTCCGGTAGCTCGCCGTACCTCACTTTGACGAACGCTTGAGTAATGAGGCTAACTTCATTTTCGTGATTCGGCCAGAGCGTGGCAAGGCGTGACAAGAATTCATATGGGGTTTCATTTTTCTCACGGGGCGTGTCCAGATCGGCCGCTAGCTGGCTCATTTGGGCATAAATGCGGCGAATTGTTAGGGCAGCGCGCCAGTCAGGTTTGCGTGATTTCTTCGCGTCATTGTCCTTGGCCGATCGACTAGGGATGTTGTTTGAGAACAGGCCTCCAACGGTGCGGTCAAACCGGCCGTCTTTCGCTTTGTTCCGATTTCCTCGATAGCGCTGCACCAGCCAGATTGCTACTCCAATGACGAGCAGAAAGAGCAAAATTAGTAAAACCAAATTCCAGTCTAGCGCGGGAGAGTAGCCATCCTCAGCGGCTTGGCGCTGTAATTCAGCGATGAGTTCATTGACCATTTCTGCCGGATCTTCTTGCTCTTCAAGCGGTTGATCTCGCGGCACAAAGACCCTTGAAAAAAGCCATTGTAATGTCGCCATGATCCGATTGGCTAAAGATTCAAAGAAGGCTAACAAAGGGCTAATTAAAAATGCTACAGTAAACAGCGTTGATGAAAAAGCAAACTGGAGGCCTAGCCATAGTGGTGTAAAAAAGTTTCCTATTCGTGAGCTTGGCGCGCCGTTAATTGCAAAGGAAAGTGCACTAGGCAAGAGGATAATGACCAACCCACTGCCAAAGATTGTCAATAACCAGCGCGAACCAATCGAGTCAAGAATAGCGACTTGATCCCGCTCAGCTTGTTCAATCCGCGTGAGCGCAACGGCCGTTAAGCCCGAAAACAAAAACAGCAACAAATACCCCAGAACTGACCAGTCTAAACGTAACGCTGCCGTCAATAGAATCAGCGGCGCAATAAAAAGACCGCCGGTCCGAAACTGTTCTCCAAAGCGGGTCACGTTCAGTTCTCGGGTAATCAACAGCATGCCGCGCCACCAGCAAACGGCAATGATAGCAAAAAGCCCGACATCACTGTGCCAGGCATTGTTGTTTGTTTGGGTCATGCTTCTGAGCAACTGGCCCACCCAGCTAAAATCAAAACTTGAGCCACCCCCGTACAAAAATGTGCGAATGGCCCAGATGATTATAAAAATCACGGTCACGATCATGATTTGTTGCTGAGTTTCCATAGGAACCCTGAGTTTTGTCAGCAGGGTGGAAAAGTAGAGGGGGATTAAAATAAGGACAAGTAAGCTGAGCGTCAGCGGCACTGGTTGAAAAATTTCTAGCCAGCCCATCAGCGCATAAGCCAACGGCACAATGAGCGCTACCTCCATCAGACCCCACGCCACGAAAAGCAGATGATGCCTGAAAATAGCGCCCCATTTGGCCCGCTGACTGCTTTCTTT
>JBCCFD010000410.1:0-7335 GCA_039029915.1 Chloroflexota bacterium | reverse complement strand
CAAAGCACATCGCTCAAAATCCAGATGTTTCGGTCACCATTCCCATCGCGAAACGAATTCCATTTTTGCCGTGGATTAAAATCCCAGCGGCCACCATTACTTTCCCCGGCATCGCTACCGTGTTAGACAACCAAAATGCACCCGCCGAAATTGTAAACAAGCTCCATGAAGGAACTCAGCTGTCAAAAGAAGCTAAAGCAGCTTCAGTTATTATTCAGATTAAACCCACCAAAAGCTTTGTAACCTACGGCATTGGTGTCTCCTTACAAAAAATGCGCGATACAGAAAAAGCTCGAGGTCGTGCCGCTGTCGGATAAACCCCGCTAATTCAGGCCAAATTTACAACTTCTTCAGAACTTCTTCAGAACTGCATTCTATGCTCTAGTCATCAAATTACTGGAGCAGATGATGCAAGTCGAATTGGCAGCTAAACGGCCGTTTTCCCTTTGGGAAGTATTCAAACGATTCAAAACCAAAATATCAATCACCTTCCTGCTGGTTATTGCTGAATCAATCCTTGATTTACTATTCCCACTTTTTATTGGCTTCGCGATTAATACTCTTTTGCAACAAAATTTTGACGGCGTGCTGGCACTGGGGGGATTAGGCGTCTTGGCGCTGCTGATTGGCAGCGGTCGCCGATTTTATGATACAAGAGCATACGCCAACATCTACACCGCTTTAGCTAGTGAAATGGTGGTGCAGGAGCAAGCCAACAAGACGGCCGTTTCCGCCACTGCCGCCCGAGCCACCCTTCTCACAGAATTAGTCGAATTTTTAGAAAACTCCGTTCCAGCAATTGTCACCAGTTTAATTGGGCTTGTGGGCATTCTGATTATTATTTTTTCGCTCAGCCAACCTGTCTTTTGGGCAGCCCTCGGACTATTTGGCTTCATGAGCCTGATTTACCTGCTCAGCGGCAAGAAGAATTATCAACTTAACCAAGCATACAACGACCAGCTCGAAAAACAGTGGTCTGTCCTCAACAGTCAGAAGATGGATTCCATCAATACTCACTTTGGGCGCATGATGCATTGGAACATCAAGCTGTCTGATCTGGAAACTTTGAACTTTAGCCTGATCTGGCTCGGCATTATTGGACTGCTTGTATACGCTCCGATTGTTGTCATCGACAGTGGCGTAACTAACTATGGGCTTGTTTTTTCGCTGCTAATGTATGTTTTCCAATACATTGAAAGCGTGGTTGCCCTCCCCTTATTTGCACAACAACTTATCCGACTTCAAGAGATTTCTAGTCGTCTTGGGTCGCCACAGCCAACTCAAACAAACCATACAGGAGATCACAATGAAAAATAGAATTGTAGCTATCGACACACTACGCGGCTTTGCCCTGCTTGGCATTTTGCTTATGAATATGGCCTCGTTTGCTATGCCATCAATGGCTTATTACAACCCAACCGTTTACGGTGGGGATGACATTTGGAATCGAATGGTTTTTAGCTTCAGTTACATTTTTGCAGACCAAAAGATGATGGGGCTTTTTTCAATGCTGTTTGGCGCTTCCGTCATGCTTGTCACAACCAATATGGAGAAAAAAGGTCAAAATCCGCTCTGGTTCCACTACATTCGCAACTTTTGGCTGCTCATCATTGGACTCATACACGCTACCTTTATTTGGGAAGGGGATATTTTGATGATTTATGCCGCCTGTTCATTTGTTCTTTACTGGTTTCGGAAGATGTCTCCAAAGTGGCAATTGGGTATTGGGCTATTCGTTTTCTTCATCCCTGCGCTATTGAATTTAGGTATTACGGCCGTTTCCCCCACATTCACAGCAGAAGATACCGCCTATATAGAAACCTCATGGCAACCATCAGCCGATGATATTGCCAATGAACTTGCTCTTTATCGGGGAAACTATGGCGATTGGATTGATGATAGCTGGGAAAGCAGTGGCGCAACGTTGGCGGCAGAACTGATTGATTTGAGCTTCATGGTGGAGTTTTTTGCAAGGGCATTCGGCATGATGCTTGTGGGCATGGCTTTTTACAGTTGGGGCATCTTAACCGCTAAAAAATCTCCTGACTTTTACAAGAAAATGGCCTGGATTGGGTTTGGGATCGGGTTACCGATGGCGATTTTGAGTCTTTCGCTTTACTCAATCAATGGCTGGGATGCGCTGTACTCAACCTTCAACGGCCGTATTCCCAACCACATCGCCACCCCATTTGTCGCCAGCGGGTACATCGCTCTGATTATGCTCTGGAGCAAATCCAGCTTAGCCGTCAATTTACAAAACCGGTTCGCCGCCGTGGGGCGCATGGCGCTCACCAACTATATTGGGCAGTCGTTAATTGGCACAACCATTTTTTACGGCTTTGGGTTTGGCTTATTTGGATATCTTGACAGAGTGCAACAGTTGGGGATTATTGGGCTAATTTGGGTATTTCAGCTGCTATTTTCAACTTGGTGGCTCAATCGCTTCCAATACGGGCCGCTGGAATGGGTTTGGCGCATACTAAGTCACCGTCGCTGGCAGCCGCTTCAAAAGAAACAAGCGGCGCAGGTCGTCCACTAGATGGCATTTAAGAGCAATTCTTGCCAAACCTTTAGATTTGGCAAGAATTATTTTTCTTCTGGACAATGGTAAACTAGTAGTCTGCCAAACATCTTTTGCTAAGTGACGCGATGGCTAGGACTACTTAAAGGTGCACCAAATCTACCCATTAATAGTTGTTTGGTGCACCACTAGGGGCCTATGAGCAAATCAAAACTTCTGTTGGTCGATGATGATAAACAAATCATTCGACTACTGCGGCAATATTTAGAACAGGCTGGATTCGAGGTCTTTACGGCTTATGATGGCAACACGGCCGTTCATACGCTGCGCCGAGAAAATATCGATTTGATGGTTTTAGATTTAGGATTGCCTGACCAAGACGGTTGGGATATCACCAGATTGGTTCGCTCTGACGAACGCTTAGGTGCCTTGCCGATCATCATGCTGACCGCTCGCATTGACGACAGTGAAAAGATTATTGGCCTTGAGCTTGGTGCCGATGATTATATTCCTAAGCCTTTTAATGCCCGTGAAGTCGTGGCGCGGGTTCGGTCCCTGTTGCGCCGAGTCCAACTGAGTGCACCAGCCCAAACAAAACGCTTGAAGGTCGAGAACTTAGTTCTAGATGTATCACGGCGGGAATTAACGGTAAACGGCCGTTCCATAGAGCTTACGCCAACCGAGTATGAGCTCATGCATCATTTCATGACCCACCCCAACACCACCTTTGATCGTGAACATCTGCTTGAACGAGCACTTGGCTACGCTTATGAGGGGATGGGCCGCACGCTCGATACCCACATCAAAAATCTACGCCAAAAGATTGAGGTGGACCCTAAACGGCCGCTGTTGATCCAAACCGTCCACCGCGTTGGATATCGCCTCGTTGGAGAACGCCAATGATCCCCAAACCGTTCAATCGCTTATGGGTTCGATTTAGTGTGGCCATTGCCAGCATCATCTTCATCGCTAATGTCATCCCCGCCTCAAGTTTATTGCTCCCCCGCCCCCGCGATACCTTCAATGAAATGGTTGAATATGTTGAATATATTGACCATGATGCTGATTTGGCCTTAACGTCTGACCAAATTAATGGGATTGCCCAAGAATTAGCCATCGACGTCCGAAGCGAATTGCGATTTGATGCTCAATTTTTAACGATTACGACGCTACTCGTGGCCTTAGTGGCGGGTGTCTTTTTGGGACGGGGTCTAAGTTCACCGATTGAGAAGTTAGCCACAGCAACCAAAGCGGTGGGAGCGCGAAATTTAAACCATCGCGTTAAAGTAGAAGGTCCTCAAGAGCTTCGCGAGCTTGCTCAAAACTTTAATCACATGACGGAAGAATTAGCCAGATCAGAAAACGCCAGACGCAATATGCTGGCTGACGTCTCCCATGAACTGCTCACGCCGTTGACTGTATTGCAAGCCAACCTTATCGCGATTTTAGATGGGGTTTATGAGCTGAATAACGATGAAATTGGGAACTTGTACGAGCAAAACAAACACCTCATCAAGCTTGTTCAAGATTTACGCTTGCTTTCTCAGACGGAAACGGGCAATTTGCCGTTTGAGTTAACGGCCGTTAATCTCTCTCATCTCGTCAAAGAGGTGACTACCTTTTTTGAACTACCCGCAGCTGAAAAGTCGATTACGGTTCGGTCCGCTTTAAGTAATAAGCTCCCCGAAATTGAAGGGGACATCAATCGATTGCGTCAGGTCATCCACAACATCATGAGCAACGCCCTGCGCCACACGCCCCAAGGTGGGCGAATTTCTATTGAAACCACCAAAACATCTACAGAAATTTTGCTTATCATAGTTAACAGTGGCAACGGCATTAATCCAGACCTCTTGCCCTATCTGTTTGACCGCTATTACCGAACAGCCGAAAGTCGACGAAGTGACAGCGGTGGTGTAGGGTTAGGGCTAGCCATTTGCAAAGCCCTCGTTGAAGCGCATAACGGCCGTATTAACGCTAAAAATCTACCCAACGGTGAGGGGGCACAGTTCACAATCAGTTTACCGATCAAATAAGGATATTGAGATAAATGACCTCATTGCCCAACCAAATATTTTTTGCAGGCAGCTATGCGAACAAAGACCAGTCAGGCATTTACACCGTCGAGTTCAACCCAAATTCAGGTGAAATGACTATCAAAAGCATGGCGTCTGGGGTTGATAACCCATCATACTTAGCTGTTCACCCAAACGGCCGTTTTCTTTACGCCACCAGTGAAGTTGGCGCTGGTGCCGTAGTAGCCTTTAAGATTGATCCAAATACTCACACCCTCAAAGAGATCAATCGGCACTCTACAGGAGGTAGCTCCCCGTGCCACTTATTCATTGACCATACAAACCGTAAACTAATCGCCTCCAATTATGGCAGTGGCAACGCTGCCATCTTCCCTATTTTGCCTGACGGGCAATTGGGAGCCATGGAGAATCTGCTAGCTCATGAGGGACGTGGGCCAAATCCAGAGCGACAAGAGGGGCCACACGCCCACTCTGCGATTATCTCGCCAGACAACCGATTTATTATCATTGCTGATTTAGGCATCGACCGATTAGTCGTTTATGCGTTCAATTCGGGTTCTGATTTTGTTGAAAAGCATGGTGATACGGTCGCGGCACCCGGGGCTGGACCGCGCCACATGGTGTTTCATCCAAACGGCCGTTTTCTCTATGTCGCCAATGAACTTAACAGCACCGTCTCTCACTATGAGCTTGATGTGACCAAAGGCTCGCTCACGCACATTGAAACGCTGTCCACCTTAGCCAAGCCCAATCCTGACAGCTTTGTGGCCGACATTCATCTCGCTGTTGATCTCAAACATCTTTACATTTCAAATCGAGGTGACAATAGCTTGGCAATCTTTGAGGTAGCGGATAACGGCCGTATAACCTTCAAGGACGCGCCAAGCTGTGGTGGCAACTGGCCCCGAAATTTTGCGCTTGAGCCAAACGGCCGTTTTGCGCTCATCGCCAATCGTCGTTCAAATCAAATTGCCGTAATGGGATTGGATAATGGTGCAGTGAGCACAGCACCTACAGCACAGCTTGAGCTAAGTGACCCATCCTGTATCAAATTTTTGACGCAAGGAGTCACTCAATGAAAATTGCCGTCACGGGGGGAAACGGCCGTATTGGGCAAGCCGTTATCAAGCTCGCTCTAGCAAAAGGGCATGCCCTCGTCAACATCGATCAACTGCCCCAAGCGTCCGGTCAGCATGAAAAGGTGCCTTATTTCCAAATTAGCACGACCGATTACGAGGCTTTCCAAAATGCTCTTCAAGATTGTGAGGCCCTGATTCACCTTGCCGCCTACCCTTCGCCACTACATCAACCCGATCACATCATTCACAACAATAACGTCGTTTCCAGCTACAACGCCCTGCGCGCTGCCGCTGAGGTTGGTATCAGGCGCGTTTGTCAAGCCTCAAGCATCAACGCCATCGGTGGGGCTTACAGTCGTGAAGTCAGCTACGATTATTTTCCGGTTGATGAAGCGCACCCCACCTACTGTGAAGACCCCTACAGTCTTTCAAAATGGATATGCGAAGTGCAAGCAGATGCGATAGCCCGACGCTATGAAAAGATGTCTATTGCCTCCCTGCGTATCCACGGGGTCGCTCCCAAACGATCTGATACAGTAGCTTGGTATGAAAGATTAGGTGAAGAACGGCTCGCTAAACATCTTTGGGGATACGTGCTGTCTGAGGCAACCGCCGAAGCTTGTCTATTAAGCCTCACGGCCGAATTTGAGGGTCACGAAGTTTTTTACATCGTCGCACCAGACACAATGCTCGACAAACCAACGCTTGACCTAATCGAAGAACATTTCCCAGATGTCCCGCGCAAAAGTGAGCTTATGGGAAACACCAGCTTATTTAACTGCCAAAAAGCAGAGCAAATTCTAGGTTGGCAGCACCCTTAGGGAATTCTTGCTTAATTGTTTTCTTGAACGGGGTTTTTAAAGGCGGAATCAAAAAAGAGGAGTTGGTTGGTCATGCCGTAATAAACGGCCGTTTTGCCATCACCCGCCCCCACAAAAATTGGCGTCTCTGGCGTAAAGTTTCGGATTGGCTCATTAAAGCGCAAGATCGACAAGATAGCACCTGTATCCATATCAATCGCCAGCAGTTGGTTATCATGATCCATGACGTAGCCAAACGCACCATCAATCGCCATTTGGGTAACCACAGGCACGTCCAAACGCCACAAGGTAGCACCTGAAAAGCGATCAAGTGCAAATATTCCCCCTCTTCCTGACTCATCACACATCAGCGCATGCACAATAATTCGGTCTGGCAGAAGCTGAGGCGTCACACCGCAGTTGTCAAATTCAAATTGCCACGGATTAACCGTCGTCGCCTCCAAACCAATTGAGTAGGCCCGGTAATCTCGATCAAACCCTTCGATTTCTTCTCGCCAAAAAAGGCTGGAGGCTGATTCATTTTCCCGAAAAACTCGAAATCCATTGCTTGGATCAATCACGTATAGGTCAGAGTATGAGGGTTCAACAATGCGTACAGCCAATAACCCATCAACCATATTCATCTGCCTGACCGGGCTACCGTTTAAGGTGCCTATCTCCCGCTCCCACAGCCGCTCCCCCGTTTCCAAACCAAAGGCGGTCACAGTTGTGGTCACTAAAAAGCGATCGGCCATAAAGATGGCTCCGTCATGAACAGCAATTGGCCCCCACGACCAGCTGAGTGGGAAATTCCATTCAATATCGTCTATCCACCAATCTGGTTCGGATTGATCGTTAACGTCAACCAGCCACCTCAGCTGACCAGAGCGAATATCAAT
>JBCCFD010000409.1:0-7389 GCA_039029915.1 Chloroflexota bacterium | reverse complement strand
CTATCCGGCATGTGGGCAGCACGTCACTTCATCACCTTTCAATTTCGAGGCCCCACAATGCGCAAATTTCGACGTGATAACTATGCCTTTGTTGACGAAATTTACCGCCGCTGGTCACCTACCTGGGATTTTCCCGCCTCCGAAACAGCCCCCATGAAAGAAGCGCTCGCCAAACCGGGCGTGCTAGAAGCTGTCTTGGGTTACTATTGGTCGTTTTCAAAAGGGTTTCGTGATTCAGACATCCAAAAGTTTGCCAATGGCAAAACATCTGTGCCAACGCTCACTATTATTGGAGACGCTGACGGGGCGCTCAATGCAGACACCATGGCAATCACACCGCACGCGTTCACAGGGCCCTACCGCTACGAAATTATTGAAGGGGCAGGCCATTTCTTACATCGTGAACAGCCTGAAAGGTTTTTGTCTTTGGTAAAGGAATTTTTAGCGAACTGATCATTTTAGTAATCGACTATTGAGCAAGACCTGATTAATGGGAGGTAGACAGTATGACACAAGAAATTGAGGATATTTCAACTGACAATACGGCCGTTAATCTCACAACCACATTTCCACATCTGACGCCCCAGCAGCTCTTTGACCAGTTTACCCAACCTGAGCAGCTCATAACGTGGTGGCCTCAAGAAGCCGTTACTCATGTTGTGGCAGGGGGTCAATATGAGCTTAAATGGCCCGCTATGAACTGGACGCTGCGCGGTCAATACACGGCCGTATCCCCTCCAAACGGGCTCAGTTTTACGTGGCAATGGGATCATCAGCCTGAGCTACCCACCCGCACCGTCCATCTAACAATCAACGCTGATGGGAACGGCAGTCGGTTAGAAATTGAACACGGCCGTTACGATCAGACTGAGGTGGATCAGGCAGATCGTCAAAGTCATATCGACGGCTGGGACCATTTTTTGGCCGTTTTGCATCATGTCTCCGCCTTAACCTTTTACAAAGCTCAGATTGAGAGGTCGCAAACGGCGTTCTTAAATTTTCTAAACGATACGGACCAAGACATCCTTTATCAAAAGAAAGATGCTGAAGGGTGGACGCCAGCCACCATTTTGGCCCATATCAGCGATGGACGTACATTTTATGCGAGTGAGGTGGCCCGATTGGCCAATGAACAGGGGGGTGCTTTTGGACGGCCGTTAACCGATCACCATCGGCTTGAAACCATCGAACAAGGCAATAACCGAGCCGTAGCAGAACTTGAAAGCTCAATTCAAAGCAGTTACACACAGATCACCAGCGCACTAGGCAACGTCCAACCAGCCCATCTCGCCTTTGAGTGCGAACATCCCGCATACGGCCGTTACACGCTGGGCCAAATAATCGGCCGTTTTTTGGTCGGGCACGACAAAACACACGTTAATCAAATTCAAGACATCCTAAATGGCTGAATCGTTACCTGATTTTGGGCAACTGCGGGAAGAGATGGTGGAAACACAGCTCAAGGCAAGAGGCGTCCGAGATACGGCCGTTCTCAACGCCATGCGCACTGTGCCCCGAGAACTATTCGTACCGCCCAAAGTGCGGGCCGCCGCCTATAGGGATCGCGCTTTACCTCTATTGGCTGAGCAAACAATCTCCCAGCCGTTCATTGTGGCCAAGATGATTGAGTTATTACAGCTTAAACCATCTGATAGAGTGCTGGAAATTGGGGCTGGCTCTGGCTATGCGGCCGCTGTAATGAGCCAGATTGTTGCACACGTCTATTCTGTTGAGAGACTACCCCAATTGGCAACCTATGCTCGGCATCATCTCGAAAAGGGCGGTTTTGACAATGTAACCGTCTTCGATGCCGACGGCACGCTAGGCTTACCAGACCACGCACCGTACGATGCGATCGCAGTCGCCGCGAGTGGCCCCCGAATTCCAACTGAGTTACCAAAGCAGTTGGCTATAAACGGCCGTCTGATCCTCCCAGTTGGCAAAGAAAAGAAGCAGCGTCTCATCCTAGTCACTCGCAAAAGTCAGCGCCGCTTTAGCAAAAAGCGGCTAGCTCCCGTACGCTTCGTGCCGCTAATTGGTCAGGACGGGTGGGAGGGAGTGCGGCCCCAAGATGGGAAATAGAGCATGACAATGTCTCAATGCACGGAATGTGGTCAAGTCAACACTCACCTTTGTTCAAATCGCCCACTGCATAAAGGGAAAGAACGCACCCTGCTTATTTGTTGTGATTGTCTTCGGGGGCTTAAGGTTGAAAGCTTTCAACCTGCACTCTGCAGCTGGTGCGGCAGCAATACAACAACTTTTCAAACCAAGGGGACTCGAAATATCTGTCAAAATTGTGTGTCAAAATGCCGGTCAATCCTTGAGGCCTCTCGAAATTAAGAGTGCCAATCCCCAGTCCCTAATTACCCAAACGGCCAGTACGCCAAAATCCCGATGGCCACGGCCGTTATTGTCAAATTATCCAAGCCCCAAATGGAGACCGCTTCGACAAAGGTCGTAATCAACGTAATGATGAAAGCGGGAAGAAGGGCGACAACGGGTGAGATTTCTGGCATGCCTGGCACGACCCACAGAGCTAGCCACGTAAAAATAAAGCCAGCCACGAAGAAGCCGAGCGACCCCTCGAGCGTGCGTTTATGTTTGTGGATGTAGTAGGGGTGACGGCCGTATAATTTGCCCACCACCGGTGCCAATCCGTCTCCCCACGTTAGCGGCATAAGAGCCGCAACCATTAGGGGCGGCGTATCCCAAAAAACAAGTGACACTACGCCAGCCGCAAAAGGAAAGTAAACGGTGCCTAAGTTGGATTGGTCCGCACTCGCCATTGAGGCAATCAGACCATATTTCCAATCAAGCAGATTAATCACCACAAACGCGGCACAGGCGGCCACAAAAAACCACGGGTTATCAAACAGAAAGTGTAGCCCCCAGCTCATCATGCCAACCCCCACATGAATTACCTTGCGCGTGAAATCAACCGTATAGCCCCGCCACCGTCGCAAAAGCTCCGCCAAACCAATAATGGCAAAGACGTAGCCGAAACAAATCAGTAAACCGATCCAATTGCTCATACGATCAAATGCTCGTAAAGCATGTCGAGGCTCAGGTCAGGAACGGCCGTTTCGCTCGATTGTAAAGTCAGCCCTGCCGCCGCCGCACCCAGCCGAATTGCTTCAATCGGCTGCATCTCGTTGCACAATCCGTACATGATAGCAGCTGTAGCTGCATCACCGGTACCGGTACTGTCTACCATCTCACTATAATTCGGGGGAATGTAGCCAGATTCATTTGATGTCGCATAGTCGATGCCAAAGTCTGATAGCGTGACAATAACGTTGTCTACCCCTTCCTGAACCAGCATTCTAGCCAAATGCAGCATGCTATCAGGGTCATTTTGCAATACGTCAAACTGGCACAGCGCGGCGGCTTCTTTTTCGTTGGGCACAATGAGGAAGATATCGTTAAGAAACGGCCGTAATCGCTCCGCTAATCGCGTTGAAGACGGGTCTGCAATCAGCCGAACGTCATACTGGTTACACAAGCGTACAATCGTATTCATTGCCTGACTAGACAGACTGCCATCCATCATCACCATATCAGCATCTCGGAAAAGAGCGCGGTGCTGATTGAGATAGCCCGGCGTAATGGCCTCCAGTACGCTCACATCGTCCATCGCTACTGAAAGAGAGCCATCCGTTTCCAACACGGCCATGTAGGCACCTGTATTTTTGCCCTCAATAATTTGAACATATTGAACATCAACATTGGCTTCTGCCGTCTGTGCTATCAATCGCTTCCCCGTTTGATCGTCACCAACGGCAGACATTAGCTTGACATCAGCCCCCAATCTTCCTAAATTCTCAGCCACATTTCGGGCTGTTCCACCCCGCGTAACGCGGATTCTTGAGGTGTTAGAAGTGCCGGGTTCCAATCCAGCCACAGGTTTCCCTTTAACGTCAAGTAAAATGGCGCCGATTACTAAAATATGTTCACCCATTTACATCCTCTTGATTTTCCGTCTCTTCAATTTCAAGCAAGGGTGTCCCATCTCCAAGCTGCTGACGGAAAGAGTCGATTTGCGTCAGCAAATTGGGCACAACTGGCATCTGAGTGGTCTGTTGGGTCTGTCGGGCCATTTTTTCTAATGCCTCGACTAAACGCAGGGCAACCACATCGCGCATATTGGCTGAATTGTTGGCATATTTAGCGCGCTGAACACCTTCTAAAATCGCTTGAATCATTGACATCTCTGCTTCTGCTTGGGCTAATTCTTTTTCCTCTAAGGCAGTTGCTTCACCATCAGCCAGGCTTAAACGAATACGTGCATTAGACAGGGATTGCCAATATTTAATGTACTGAGAGGAGACATCTCTGGGCAGTTCAACTTGGCTAAGCTGAACATCAACCAGTTCGATGCCTTTAAGCTTAAAGCTGTCTTTCAGACGATAGCTTAATTCATTTCGGATGGACAAGAGCGGTATCGAGGCGATACCGTGATTGGTTGTTGCTTCGGGTGGTGTCAAAATCGTGTCAACATTATGTTTACTCACAATGCGAGCCAGCTGGCTTTTTGCCATCCCAAGGGGCGCATCATCCCAGCGGCTAATTGTGCTATCTTCACGGACCGTTTGACTGTAAGCGGCAGCGCGAACGGCTGCACCGTCATATGGGTATGGCTTAGCCCGAGTAGGTGATTCACCCCCGGTGGCTAAACGAAACTGAAGAGCTATATTGACATTAATCGGAATGCCGTCTTTAGAGATAATGTCTACTGCTTTGGCTTCCCGCTCTTGCAGACGTAAATCAAGGACATCGTGAACGTATTCAAAGCGTTCGAGGGTGTGTGTACCTGTACCGAGAATGTGATGAAAACGGCCGTTTAACTCTGTTACCGCCACATACCCATTGCGCACCTTGATGCGACCCGGGCCACCAATACGCAAAACAACATACTGGTCCCGTTTGAGATAAAGCAAATCGGAATCAACAGTCACTGGGGGTAAGGTCGAGGCTGAGTTTGTGTAAATCAGTTGAGTTAAAAAACGGCGAGCCGCTGGGAAATCGGGCAGTTCATAGAGCACCCTCACCAGACCAACCGCCATGTTGTAGGCTAAATACCACCCAACAATAAGTGGCAGAAAATGACGCAACACCCGCCAGTGAAACATCTCTCGCAAAAAGATTAACCAGCCGGGCATTGGTAAAGATAGGAATGCGGACCATATGGGCACTACATCTCTTAAATCAATCCGCTCAAAATAACGCCAAAACAGCCAATACATCAATATGCAAAAAACAATCGCCCCAAACAAAAGCGGCGTATGCGGCCAACTTCCTGTATCGCGGTCCCTAGATTGGAATCGGCTGTTGCCAAATTGAAAGCTCATCCCTTTGGCCCCTCAAGCTGATCGTTTGGCGCAGGTTGAGTCATCCATCTTTGCATCTGATTGGAGGCGTCCATTACTAAACGAGTCATAACCTGCTGTGGGATTAGGGCCTGTACAGACCCTTCGGACATGGCTTCTTCTAGAGCCTCAATCATTCTTAATGTAATAATCTCATTGAGATGGGCATCTTCTTGGTCGCGTAGCGAATCGATGCTCTGCGTAATGCGTTCAAGCATTTCAACTTGAGCGCGCGCTCGCGCCTGCTTGATTCGTCGAGCCGCCTCAGCATCACCTTCAGCTTTACGTACATCAATTTTTCTCTGCCACTCTGCTTGCCACCCTTTAATGCGCTGATCGGTGACTGTTTCAGGGAAGCTTAAAGAGCCAACGCCCATCGACATGACTTCTAATCCGTGCGGATCAGCCTCTAACTGAAGTTTTTGTTTAACCCGTTTCTTCACTTCATCTAAGGCGAGCGGTGGTAAGCCAAGCTGTTGCAATTCATCGAGCGTATAATTGGAAAGCTCTTGATTGATCAGGGCCACGGCGCTTGGTAAAAGCTGCTTTGTCCACGGCTGAAGAATGCCTGATGAATCCACACTGGTGTAGCTACTCACTTTAAATATTGCTTCTGAGGAAAACGGATGAATTAATTCTGTTCGGTCTTCTTGAGCGTTTACCTGTTTTACTCGAAAGGTCACGATTGCAGTGGTTTCAATGGGGATTCCGTCCCGCGTATTGGCTCTGATAGGGACAGCCCGATTGTGCGGACGCAGTTCAATGAGCGCCATGATTCGCTCTCCGCGCGTTAATGAGGTGAAGCCCGGTCCTGAGGCTCTTGTAAACAGCTCACCCTTTCCTAAAGCCAAGACCTGGTTCCCGCGCACGATACCAGCCTGTATGCTATAGAAGCTTTCGGAAGGGCGTTCGTTTCTGGGTATGGGATCACCTTTTTCAGATTGACGTGGTGGGGTACTCATGAGGATGTTAGCAGCGTTTAAGGTGTATCGAATAAGAAGCGCAAAGCCTTCAGCCCAACCATCCGTGCCGCGAACTGGCAATATATATTGAGCAAAGTAAAGCAAACCGAGCAGGAAAAACACGGCCGTTCCGGTAAACCAGATCAGGGCACCTAAATTTCCATACGCAATCCGATTCGCATCCGCCAAGATAGAGCCAATGCCACCCAAAACAAGTAGGGCAACAACAAGCCAAATAACACCTAAATCTCTTTTCAGAGGTCTATTTCTTTTTTGATCCAACAAGTTTCAACCTACTATTGTTTTGATGCGTCATCAGGAAGCGTCAGGAAGATGACTCCCATCAATCAGAGGCAGTTTACCATAATTTATTTTTTGACACTATCTATGAAATATGCAAAGGGAGAAATGAATTTTTAAATTGATGTCGTAATTTTGGCAATCCTCCCGTTTATTGTTTTAAATGAACGGAAAACAGCAAAATTATCAATGAAGTAAGCAAGCAAGAAGGAAGAATACGAATGATTAAACAATTGAAAAGTAAAATCGCCATGGGCGTGTTAACCCTCGTGGTTATGGCAACATTCGCTGTCCCAGTGCCCCCTTTTGACCCTCCCGGAATCGGAAATGGGTGTGAGCGTTCTAGCACCTGCCTTATTATTCCGTCATCAGGCTAAACATCAAATGGCCTATACGGAGACCGACTCATATATCTAATTTCACATTCATTAGTGAAACAAGGAATTGTTATGAACTTCTCAAACTTCAGTAAGCATTGTAAAAACTATTTTGTCGCTCTCGCATTAAGCCTGTTTTTATTCGGGGGCTTTATTTCACCCAACACAAACGATCCCGGTAGTCCTTGTGAATCATCGGCTGTTTGTTTGATTGATCTTGGCGGTGGTAATGGTGGTTCTGCTAAGCGGTAAGAAATAGATAAAATTTGCCATTTTTTAACGGCCGTTTGTATGGTCACAAACGGCCGTATTCCTCTCATTCTAAAGTCCTAAAAATTGATTTCAAATTGGTGTCGAATTTTTTCAAAACCTCCGTTGAAT
>JBCCFD010000408.1:0-7402 GCA_039029915.1 Chloroflexota bacterium | reverse complement strand
GGGGTTTCCAAAGTGCTCAAAAGCGCCGTCTGACCCGCTGGAATTCGTTTCGCCCCTTCTGCTAAAGTGACCGATGCAATGGCAAACAAAAACCCAAATGAGCCTAGGATGGCCACCTCTAGCAAAGAAATAGCAAACGGCTCTCCTAAAATCATCGCCAAAGGTAATAAAAATACGGATGATAAAACCGCGGGGCCAGCACCCGGCGTCTCAGGAAATTTACGATAAATCACCATAATCGATGCCATCGCGATGGCCATTATCAACGCCAATAAATCACCATTCAGGCTAACTTGGCCCAGAGAGCCTGAAACAATTAATCCAACGCCCAACAGGGCGCCAATACTGCCTGCCATCGTCGCAAAGGTCACTCTTTCCCCAATAAAAACCCAAGCTAGCAAAGCAGCCAGAAGTGGAGAGGCAGCGTAGATAAGGGATACGTTGGCAATCGTTGTTAACTTAAATGATGAAATAAAAGCGGCCGTTCCCAATGCCCCAATAATTGCTATGGCTAATCCGCTTTGGCCAAGTCCCACAAAATTTTGATGCATCGCTCTCTTTTGAATCAGCCACGCTACCGTAAAAAAAGCTGCAAAAAAACCTCTCCAAAAGATGACTTCCCAAGCCCCTGCATCAACCCCTTTCGTAAATAAACCAGCCGTGCTGAACGTTATCGCTGAAATCAGCACAAGTAGCACACCAATATTTTGTTCAGGTTGGTTATTTAACTTTAGAATCTCTTTTTGCCACCGCCGGGAATTTTGCATTGCGCCCTCATTTTTTAAATTATTAATACGGGTTTTGAAATTTTGTGATGTGTAAAGCCTATCATTGTTGGATAGCAAGATACAGAGGATAATCACGGTATTTCAACGCAATTGGTTTAAAAATAAAGCAAATTGATGACAACAAATTTTCAAGTCATGATAGAACCAGTGGGATTAAAAAAAATGAATAAATCGCTCGACGGTACAGACCTGAAACTACTGCAAGAATTACAGGCTAACGCTCGTCTATCTTACACAGAATTAGGACAGCGGATTGGTCTTTCGTCTCCGGCTGTAACTGAAAGAGTTCGCAAATTAGAGGATGCAGGGGTCATAACTGGCTATCATGCTAGGGTCGATTTAGGGAAAGTTGGCCTACCGATCATGGCCATTGTTTACATCCACGTTGCCAATGGACAGCGGGATGAGCAAAGAGTGGCTGAGATCGAAAAATTTCCAGAGGTGATTGAGCTTTACCGGACTACAGGATGCGACTCAATTATTGTAAAAGTTGTTGCCCAATCCATTGAAAGTTTAACAGCAATCGTCGATCAATTATCTCATGTTGGCACGCCCAGCATGTCTGTTGTTCTTGGTAATCCTCTTATTCGCAATGCAATGATGGAGCAGAAAGGATCATAACATGCTCAACAAGCTATCTTCAGGAATGCACTCAATCTCGAATGGCTGGACGGCCGTTTTAACATTAGCCCTATTTGCTGCATTTATCATTTGGATTTTGCCTAATCAGGCTGAACAGGCAGAGGCCATTAGCGGGGGGGCAGGCTCACCAGACAGCTCTTTTTACTACTCAGCTGCAGAGCTTTACGCAATGGCTGAAGCATATGGACCTGAGGGACGGCAAGCCTATATTCGCTCCCGATTTACCTTCGATGTTGTTTGGCCTTTGGCCTACACGCTGTTTTTAGGCACGTGGATAAGCTGGGCTTTCCGGAAGCTACACGCAGCGGACGCTCTCTGGCAAAAAGCAAACTTGGTGCCAATTTTTGGAGGGATTTTCGACCTATTTGAAAACAGTTCCGCTTCCATTGTCATGGCAAGATATCCAATAACAACCCCAATTTTAGACAGCTTAACGGCCGTATTTACCATGACCAAGTGGGTGTTTGTGAGAGGCAGTTTTATCGTTTTTTTGGTGGGATTACTCATTGGCGTCTTCTTTTGGGTTTACAGAAGAAAAACGGCGTAATCACAAAAATTGGAGAGCGCAATGTAACCTCTCAAAAACGCTAACTTTTTGAGGCTAATTTACGGCCGTTATGTAACAAAAGGAATCAAAAGTATGGATTTCAATAATGCTAAGATAGTTAATCTAGCCAACAACATCAAGACAAAAGATGGCATCCCAACTATCGTAACTAACACAGGGTCTATGTGGGGGAAAGGCAATAGTTGCTCTGACATCATCCTTTTCCCACCTAAATACAGAAAGGTTTCCATTGAACTATCACTAGATTTATTCCCCCAATTTGATGGTGAGCAGGCTGGGGTCGTTCTTTTTGTTGACAGCGATAACTATGTCAAGTTTGTCAGGGAGATGGTCAGCCAAAAACATGTGCTCGTTCTCGCAAAAGAACTGGCAGGCAAACCGGCATCAGAAATAAGAATCCCTTTTGAATCATCAAGAACAAATCTAAAGTTAAAGATTGAACCGAGTTTGATAACAATTTTCTGGAACAATGATGACCTTACCGTTGCTGGTGAAAAAGAATACCCCAATTGGCTTGAGCAAAGTTCAGAATTCCAAATAGGTTTGTTTACTCATGGTCAAAACCCAAACAATGAGGCAACGTTTTATTCCCTGAGCATCGATGGTGCAACTTGGATCTAGCATCCAAAATGACCAAATCTCAACGCCATAAACGCTAGAGAAGGAGATAAATATGGAGATTATTGAGTCAAGAAACTCACGTATAGGCACGATGCTATTCGGGGTATTGCAGCGATAGCGCTGGTAATATGAACGCCTCTCCAAATTATTTACAGGCATTACCAATTGTTGCGCTTCTTAGCCTTTTTTGGGGTGTGAACGCTGTGGCTAGCCGTTTTGGGATTAGTGAGTTCGATCCGTATTTTTTTATCACGCTTCGTCTTGCATTGGCTTCACTCGTCTTTTGGCCAATCCTATATCTCACGCAGGGCAAGCTCCCAACCGACAAAAAACTGTGGCGACAGGCCTCGCTTAGCGGCATTCTTGGTGTGGCTATCCCTATACCCACTTTTATTCTTTCTTTACAATATCAATCTAGCGGCGTGGCCAGTTTATATGTCATTACACTGCCGGTTATGCTGGTCATTGCGGCCCATTTCATTTTACCAGACGAAAAAATGACACGGCCGAAAGCGTTAGGCGTTGGCTTGGCAATATGCGGCACCTTACTCTTGGCTTTGCGTGGGGAAAGCGGCTTAGCAGATGTTGGCCGCGCCAGCCCAATCGGTTTCTTTCTTGTCGTTGGTGGTCTGGTATTTGAAGTATGTAACACTATGTTTGTACGAACTCAAATGAGAAACACAGATCCGATGCAAGTAACGGCAATTCGCCTGCTTGTTGCAACCGCTGTTGTTTTTATTGTGACCATCTTTTTAGGCGACTTTTCGCTCGCTAATGTCACACGTAGCGGTTATTTAACGCTTGGATATGCCGCATTTATTGGCGCTCTGGCAGCCCAGTTTCTAGCCTTTTATATACAGCGAACATACGGTGCAACAGCATTTTCGCTTAATTCGTTTCTCGTTCCAATTTTTGCCACCGTCACTGGCGCGCTATGGTTAAATGAAATTATTACGCAGACAATGCTCATTGGTATGTTCCTCATAGGCAGTGGCCTTTATCTCATCAACTTTATGCCAAACAAAAGAAATAAATAAAGGACGTTATTTTGAATGATGTCAATATACAAGTAACTAAAGATTTAAATCTTACCTTGACAATTAGCGGCAAGAAGGAAAGGCCAACGCTTTTGTTGCTACATGCAGGTGGGGAAAATCGCACCGTCTGGATACCCATTATTGAACGGCTAAGCAATCTTCAGTGGCAAATCATCGCACCAGATTTACGAGGGCACGGGCAAAGCGGCCGTGTGAATCATTATCAGTTCACGGATTTTGTTGAAGATATAAACACCGTCGTTTCGAAAATAGCTGGCACACCTTTAGTCATTGTGGGCGGCTCAATCGGAGGCTTAATTGGTTTCATGATCGCGGGCCAGAAAGATTCTCCTGTAAACGGTCTCATCTCATTGGATGTAACACCCCATCCCCCAACGGCTGCCGGTAGGCAGGAAGGCGCTAAAGTTGCTTCAGCGATTTCTGCAGGAAAATCTCAAGTTTCAACTTTAGACCCTAAATTAGCGTCTGGAGCGCTGGTAAAAGATATCCTAGCGCAAACTTCTTTAATACGAAAACGAGCAAAAAACATTTCGTGCCCTGTGCTATTAGTTCAAGGCAGACATAGCCAAGCAGTTGGGGATAAAGAGATCAAAACATTTAGAGATGATATACCTCATGCAGAAATAATCACTCTGGAAAGCGGTCATTTAATCGCCAGGGATCATCCTAAAATTGTGGCAACGCTTATTGAAGAATTCACCGCCAAATTTAGGTAAAGATTTTCTAAACAAAAAGGTATACTTCCTCAGACAAAATTTAAAAGGAATGTTAGTTAAGATGGGAAATACCAAATCATGGACCGTCAACAACGTTATTACGACGGTTCTACTCAGTTTATTAATAATCGTTGTTCAAGTCATGGCAAACATTGGTGGCGCCATTAATGATTTTGTGGGTATGGTGCTCTCAACCCCAATCGGGGCGATTGTAGCGGGGCCAATCTACATGCTGATGATCTCTAGGGTGAAAAAACGATTTGTCACCGCCGTGCTAATGATTTTAAATGGGATTATGTTCACGCTGTTAAGCAACTGGACCATGCTGGTGCTCTTTTCTGTTGCCGCTGTCGTATGTGAAGCAATATTATGGAATGATGGCTGGAACAGCATTCGCAAAATCACGGTGTCCTGGATGGTTGCTGCGGTCATGTATGCGGGCAGAAACTTTGTACCCGTTTGGTTTTTCTGGGATACCTATCAAGTATTTATCGCCGATGCGGGTGGTCAAGAAATGGTCGATGCGATGACAAGATATTTTGCAGATCCCATTTGGGTCACCATCATTATCGTGCTGTCTGCCGCTGGCGGGTTTGTGGGAAGCCTCATTGGCGCCAGATTGCTAAGCAAGCATTTTTCAAAGGCGGGTGTCCTCTGACAGAGAGGCGCTTTGCAACGGCCGTTAAGCTTTGGGCAGTGCTATGCATGTCTATTATTGTTGCGGTTACAGCGAATGTCATCGCAATGGGCAGTCTGGTTTTGCTCGGTCTGCTGCAGTTAGCGATACAAAGACGATGGCAGTTTGCAATCAGAGCCTTCATATTTTATGTTGTCATTGGGGCGTTATTACTACCGGTGCGCTTTCAAGGTGTCAACCTCCCTCTTATTTCCGAAATCTTTCTGTTAACCAGCTGGATCATTCTACCGATGGCCATTGTTGGTTGGGATTTAATGACGACACCACCCGGTGAGATGGCATCAACCTTATCAAAAATGAAGGCACCTACACCGGTCATTTTAGGCGTTTTGGTTATATTTCGATTTTTCCCCACGCTCAAATCGGAAATAAATGGTGTTTTCCGCTCCATGAAAAATCGCAGCTTAACGGATTGGCAACATATTGTCAGGCATCCATTCTTAACGGCCGAATATATTTTAGTGCCAATTCTCCTCAGGTTTTTGCAAATCGCTGACCAACTGTCGGCTTCGGCCGTATCTCGTGGGGCAACGAACCCAAACGTTCGAAGCAGTTATTATGAGAAGAGATTTGAAGCCAGAGATGCGGTGTGGATTTTTGTTTGGTTGGTGGCAACGATTGCATTTTTAACCATAGGAGGCGTTAAATTTTGATCGCGCTACGCAATGTCTCTTTTACGTATGCCGATAGCGATTATGGTGTAAAGGAGATTGATCTATCGATTCAAAAGGGAGAATGCGTCGTTTTAACTGGTCCTTCGGGTGGCGGCAAGAGCACGTTAACTCGCGTTTTAAACGGACTGGCGCCTCATTATTTTTACGGCCGTTTATCTGGCACAATCACAATCGGCAATGATGACTTCACCCAAAAACCGATTTGGGAAATTAGCCGTCAAATCGGCTCAGTTTTCCAAGACCCAAAAAGCCAGTTCTTTTCATCGGAATTAGCCGGAGAAATCGCGTTTGCAACAGAAAATTATGGGCTGGCTCATCCAGAAGTCGTCCGCCTCACCCACCAAGCAATTTCGCATTTCAAACTTAATAGCTTGATAAATCGAAACCTAGATGATCTTTCCAGTGGTGAAAAACAGCGCGTCGCTATCGCCAGCGTTTATACATTAAATCCTGAAATCTATGTGTTTGATGAACCAACAGCAAACTTAGACGCTGAGGGGGTTGTCCAATTAAAACAAACCGTTTCAGACTTAAAGTCATCAGGGAAAACCCTCATCATTGCAGAACATAGACTCTCTTGGCTTGATGGGATTGTTGATAGATTTGTTTATCTAAAAGATGGTGCTATTACATGGGAAAAAACCGCGAAAGAAATGGGAAAGCTGACGAAAAAGCAAAGAGACGATGCTTGGTTAAGAAGCAGCACGCCTATTCATATACCCGATCTGCCGAGACCAGCGGGACAGGGGTCACCACTTTTATCAACAACTGCCCTTTCTATTAAAAGAGGCCGAAATACAATCCTTCAAAACCAAAATTTCAAAGTATGGCCCGGCCAAATCATCTCTGTAACGGGTCGAAATGGTGCTGGTAAAACAACCCTCGCGCTGGCCCTAGCTGGTTTGGATGGAAAAACAAGCGGCAAAATAGAAATCTTGGAAAAATCAACTCGTCGTCTCAAAAGACGCTCGAGAGTCTGGTACAGCTCAAACGAAACAGGAACACAGTTTTTTACAAACAGCGTATCAAGCGAACTTTTGCTAACCCAAAATTTAACTGAATCAACATTAGAAAAAGCAAGAGAACTATTAAAAAGGTTAGGCTTATATCAATATAAAGATAGCCACCCAGCCACGCTTTCAGGCGGGCAGAGATTAAGGCTATCCATCGCTTGTGGATTAATGTCCAACAGAGAAATTCTTATTTTTGATGAGCCAACCAGCGGGTTAGACGGGGGCAACATGAATATTGTAGCCACCCTTTTTCGCGAGCTAGCAAAATCGGGAAAATCTATCCTAATTATCACCCATGATGGGGAGCTAATTAAACGATGCTGTGATTTTTCACTGCCTATTGCTTAATTGATTCAAATCAGATAATGATGTGTTTAAGTGAAATGAAGTTCCTGTTTTGAATAAAAAGACGGCTGCAAACTTCGTTTACTCGAGGTTCCGAAGCTTTTATCTAGTACATTTTTCAATTTAGAAACTTCGGAACACTTAATCAAAAATGGTAGAAAAGTCGCCAACCGCTACAATTGTTCAAAAGCAAGAAAAGGAGATTAACCATGCAGTATTCAATTGATGGTGAATTGGCTCAAGTCGCCAACCTAACGTTCGACAAAGGGGACAACTGTTG
>JBCCFD010000407.1:0-7413 GCA_039029915.1 Chloroflexota bacterium | reverse complement strand
CGTTTGAACCGGATAAGAACTTCCCAACCTCTGGTGCCTTTCGCTCGAGTTTGGCGGCCTTTACCAAGCTCTTTTCAGATGAATATGCTGCACAAAATGTGCGCATGAACAATATTTTGCCGGGATTTATTGATAGCTTGCCTGAAAAAGAAATCTTTAAAAACCGTATCCCAATGGGTCGGTATGGCACTGTGAATGAAATTGCAGAAACGGCCGTTTTCCTTCTCTCAGACGGAGCCCAATACATCACAGGGCAAAATATTCGCGTTGATGGAGGCATGACGCGAGCGGTTTAGCCCATTTTCCGTTCAAACGATCAGCCATGAAAAACACAGTTGCTCATCATATTGCTCAATATCTTAAAGATGAAGGCGTTCAATTTGTATTTGGGCTGCCCGGCGGTGCTTCACTTCCCTTGATTGAGGGTCTCCGTCAAGCCGGTATCCAGTTTGTTCTTGTGCGGAACGAAAGCTCGGCTGTGTATATGGCCGAAG
Organism: Chloroflexota bacterium; assembly: GCA_039029915.1. GTDB lineage: Bacteria > Chloroflexota > Anaerolineae > Promineifilales > Promineifilaceae > QQUD01. The sequence continues at coordinate 6,919 of JBCCFD010000407.1, read as the reverse complement.
TGACGGCCCGTTTGACAGGTACCATCGGTGCCTGCTTAGTGACTTTGGGGCCTGGTGCCACCAATGCATATGCAGGCGTTGCTAATGCTTGGCTGGATCGCTCACCGGTTCTCATCTTCACGGCTGATTTTCCCGAAGCGATGAAGCAAGGGCACACTCACCAGGTGCTTGATTTGGAAGCTATTTTTAAACCGGTTACAAAAAAAACGCTGCTTATTGAGCCAAATGATGTGCTAAACCAGCTCCATCGGGCTGTTTTGGTTACCAAGCATGGACGTCCTGGACCGGTCCATATTCGGCTAACGGGACAGGTTGCCGATTTAGAAGTTGAACCTGAGCCGCTTACCCAAATTGTGCAAAGACCGGCACCCTTGCCTGACGTCACGCCAGCCCATCAGGCGTTGGCTGTGGCCAAAAAACCAATCATTGTAGCCGGGTTGGGCCTAGAACCAGAACGGCCGTATGGTGAGCTGCGCCAGCTGGCTGAGTCACTACAGGCTCCCGTTATCGATTTGCCAAAAAGCCGAGGCTGTTTTCCAACCTCTCACCCATTATTTGCAGGCACAATAGGACTGACCCAAACAGACCCCGCTTATGAGCTCTTAGATGAAGCAGATTGCGTGATTGGCGTGGGCTTTGATCCCGTGGAGTTAGTGAAACCTTGGCAGCACTCAGCACCGTTTATTTGGGTTAGCTCGTGGTTGAATGAAGACCCTAAACTGCCGTCTGTTTTAGACTTGGTTGGACCCATCTCGGAATCGCTGAAGGTGCTAAGTGAGGCGGATTGCCTGCCTGCGGAGGGTTGGGGAGAGGCCAGAGTGGGGCAGCTTCGTACAAAATTAGCCAGCCGAACGTATCCAGAGCCTGAAAACGGCCGTATCTTGCCCCAGCAGGCATTAACGGCCGTTCGTCGTCAATTGCCACCGAATACCCTCATTTCAACCGATGTCGGTTCTCATAAAATCTTGACTGCTTTACAGTGGCAAACGGAAACGCCAAATCGATATATGGTTTCAAATGGCTTGTCGGCTATGGGGTTTGGCTTACCAGCTGCGATTGCGGCTAATCTCATTCTTGATGAGCCGACCGTCTGTATTCATGGAGATGGGGGATTTCAAATGGTGTTGGGGGAGCTTGGACTGCTAACAGAGTCCGGTCGGTGCGTGATTTCAATCGTCTTGAACGATGCCGCGCTTGATCTGATTCGTGCCAAGCAGCTTAGACGGGATGAAGCCCCTTTTGGCACAGAGTTTGTTAATCCAAACTTTGCGGACATTGCTAAAGGTTATGAGATTGATCACTATTTGGTGACTCAGGTGGGGGAGTGTGAAACGGCCGTTCAGCATGCTCTTGAGAACAATCACCCGGCGATTATTGAAGTAATGATTGATCCCATTAGTTATCCGACAGCGGCTGGGCAGGCCGGGTCGCCATAGATTTTGGTTCTAAAAAGTTCTTAGCTGATTTTCCGTAAAGGCAAAACGATTTCAATCACCGTCGGATTCGAATAGGTGATAAAAAGATCACCACGGCATTTTTGGATTAACTTTTGGGCGGCTGTCAGCGGCAGCAGAATGCCGTTAAAGTCATCGACTTGATAAATGGATGTGAACCGGCCCACTTCTTTTATAGCGTCTAGCCTTTCGGGTTTGATGGTTAAGGAATCATTCCAGATTTGAAGGTAAACGGCCGTATCATCTAAATTTGAGTCAACCCAAACGTGGTTGTTTGGTGTTTTGCCAGCCAGTACCCAAAAAACGAGATTAAACACAGTTTGAATGATCGCCTCGTGGCCAATCACAGATTGCCGAGCGCCAGTTCCGGAAATTTGAATGCAAATAGGCCGATTGATGGTATTTGGCTTTTGCAAGCAGTGTAGTAAAGAAACGGCCGTTTGCTGGGTTACATATGGCTCTTGCTCTGCTAAAAATATCGCCTGATTTAAACAATTTAAACGGTAGAATGTTTCAACGTGCTCGACAAACTGGGTCTGATTTTGAACGAATTCGCAGGTTTGGATAAAGGTACCTGTAATCGAGAATAATCCCTCAGAGGAAACGGCCGTGAAATGAATCAAATCGCCCATTAGTTCTTCAAAAGACATCTGATTTGATTGTTCTTTTGCCAGTTTGAATTCATGGTCTAATCGCCGATAAAGCTCTTGAATTTGTGCTAAGTGGGTATTGTGCGTTTTAAGCGTGAGCGTCTGCTCACAAGATTGAATAAATTGTCCAATCCTATCAAGATGCACAAGTTGATGGTCAATAAATCGGTTTAAATAGCTGATATGATTCGTAACAGGCGATTGAACTGGAACTGTTGTTAAGAATGTCATCTGATCGCTCCAAACTTTTCGGTAATTTGTTCCTTGCTAAACGGAAAGCTTTTTACACAACTAGCTATGTGGAGAACAAAAAGTATCTTGAAATAAAACAGCTTCGTAAAAGTTTTTGTTCTCCTGTAAGTAATTTTCATTAACCAATTTATATTCAAGATATTTATTGAAAATTACTTAAAAGCGACTGCTTTCCATTTGTTATGCTAAGCGGTTCGTTTTGACAGTCAATAAACCAAATCCGAAACCACTTGATAAAATCATAAAAGTTGCGAACAAGATATTCAAATGACTACGGTCCTACTGCGGGTGAAATTTGAGTTAACTTTAAAATTAATGGCTCTTTGGGAATTCATGGGATTGACACTAAATGTAAGGTCTAAGCATGCTTCGACCCTACCACAATTACCGATTACCCCTTCAAATCCAAAAGAGCCAAAATAATAAGACTTGGGCATTGGGAGATTGTTGAAGTTTAAAGAATGCCCCTTCGGTAGGCGCATTGAGCGTTATTTGGGTAAGCCCTAAATAAAAAAGCGGACCTGCTTTCATTAAAAGCAGGCCCGCCGTCTATGTGTATTTTTTACTGACTGATCTAGACCAATAAATCTTCTGGTGATTTTTCTTTTAGGGCTGGAGATTTAACCGCTTTATATATCGTGTAAACTCCGACACCAACCAAGATGAGAGGCCAATACGTGCCAACGAGTTCAAGCAGTGTGATGAATACCCCACCTAATGAAACTGCTAATCCGATAAATCCTAGAATGCCACCTGGAATGAGTGCCCACCAGTGGGTTTCTTTACCAAACAGAGCGCTGAAAAAAGTAATTGATATAAATCCTAATCCCATCGACATCAAGAAGAGTCCGCCATCTTCAACGCCAGGTAAAAGTTCAAAAGGCCCCGCTGAAAGAACAATCCCCAGTCCGATACCAGAGAGAATGCCGCCTGGAATCATCAGACCAGCTTCCCTTTTTAAAATACCAGCCAGTAAAAAGATAGCACCCAAGCCGGGCAAAATTAAAAATTCAACCAGTCCGCCGAAATTGATAAATCGGCCAATTAAAAAGAGCAAGCCAATACCGACTAAAATAATCCCACCATTTAAATCTTCACGTTTCTTATGAGTCATTTGTTCCTCCATTTTTAGGCCCATTTTCTTGTTACGAAGTAGAGAGTCATTTATTTTTTGACCATCTGTTTCGTTGGGCGTTACTTGATTTGTTATGGTCACAGTATAGGCTGTTTAAGTCACTATTTGATGTGCTAGAAGTCATGACGAGGTCATATTGTCGTATGTGACTGTTAGATATGACCCCCTTTTTCTCTTCTCTTTTCTCTCTTCTCTCTCTAAAATAGGGATATGCAAGAGAAAGCTCAAGAAGAAATTTATAATCGAGTCCGTAGTTTTGGCTATGCCTTTGAGGGGTGGTGGTATGTTTTAAAAACCCAACATAACGCTTGGATTCATGGAATAGCCAGTATTTTTGTGTTTGGATTTAGCTTTTGGCTTCAAATCTCATTACGAGATTGGGCGGTCATCATTTTAGCAATGATGGCGGTATGGATGGGGGAATTTATGAATACGGCCGTTGAGGCCGTTGTGGATATGGCCATGCCTGAAAAACATCCGTTGGCTAAAGTTGCTAAAGATGTGGCTGCGGCGGCTGTTTTAGTGGGTGCTTTAGGCGCAGCCATCATTGGATTTTTGATTTTAGGTCCTCCCTTATGGGAAAAGCTTTTTGGGTAACCCTATTCATACAGCTCTACTAGAACCCCGCCCGTTCCTTTAGGGTGAATAAACGCAACGCGACGCCCACCAGCCCCAATGCGCGGCGTCTCATCAATTAGTGGAATTTCTGCGGCTAAGAGTTGGGCAAGTGTTGCTTCAATATCGTTTACCTCTAAGCAGATGTGATGGATACCTGGGCCTCTCTTTTGGAGGAACTTAGCAACACCGCTATCTTTACTTAGTGGATGCAGTAACTCAATATCGCTTTCGCCAACGGGCAAAAAAGCAACGTCAACATCCTGATCGGCAACGTGCTCTTCTCGTTCGACTTGAAGCCCTAATACTTCTGTCCAGAACTTTTTGCCTTCTTCCATTTCAGGCACAACAAGCGCAATATGGTTGATTTTTTTGATCATTCCGTTCCTTCTATTTATTACTTTATAAAGAGGGCCTGTACTCACCCCACACGCTGCGCAAAGTGTGGCAAATTTCACCTAAGGTCACATCATTCTCAAGACAAGTGATAAAAAGCGGCATAAGATTTTCTGTGGAGGAAGCGGCCGTTTCTAGCTGTCCACGCAATTCTGCCACCTTTTCATTATCTCGTCGCTCTCTTAAGGCCTGAAGCCGATCGCGCTGAGCCGCTTCAATGCTTGGGTCAAGCTGAAGCCGCTCGATTGAGTTTTCTTCTTCAACTACAAACTTATTTACCCCGACAACAATCTCTTTTCCAGCTTCTAAATCACGCTGATAGGTGTAGGCTGCCTCATGAATCTCTTCTTGTACGTAACCGTGCTCAACGGCCGTTAATGCACCCCCCATATCATCAATCCTTTGAATATAGGACTCAGCTGCCTTTTCGAGTTCATCTGTTAAATGTTCAATAACGTACGAGCCAGCTAGCGGGTCAATCGTATCAGCCACCCCAGACTCATGCGCAATGATTTGCTGTGTTCGTAAGGCGATTTGAGCTGCCTCTTCCGTGGGGAGCGCGATTGCTTCATCACGGCCGTTTGTGTGCAAGCTTTGCGTGCCGCCCATGACGGCCGCCATGGCTTGAATGGCTACGCGGACCACATTGTTTTCTGGCTGTTGGGCGGTAAGCGTGCTGCCTGCCGTTTGGGTGTGAAAGCGGAGCCGCCAGCTCTTGGGGTCTTTGGCGCCAAAGCGGTGCCGCATAATTTTGGCCCACAAGCGACGTGCTGCTCTAAATTTAGCAATTTCCTCTAAGAAGTTGTTGTGCGCGTTAAAGAAAAAGGAAAGCTGTTTAGCAAAGACATCAATGTCTAAACCGGCCTCAATGGCTGCTTGCACGTATGCGATGCCATTTGCAAGCGTAAAAGCGATCTCTTGCGCGGCTGTACTGCCTGCTTCGCGAATGTGATACCCAGAAATTGAAATGGTGTTCCAGCGAGGGACTTCTTTGGCACAGTACTCAAAGACATCCGTAATTAGCCGCATTGAGGGTCGCGGCGGAAAAATGTAGGTGCCTCGAGCAATATACTCCTTGAGTATGTCATTTTGTATCGTGCCGCGCAGCTGTTTTGGATCAACGCCCTGTTTTTTACCAATGGCAATCACCATAGCGAGCAAAATAGAGGCCGGGGCATTAATGGTCATGCTGATGCTGACCTTATCCAGAGGAATGCCATCAAGTAATATGCCCATGTCGTCAAGCGTAGGAATACTGACACCTACTTTGCCCACTTCTCCTAACGCCATTGGATCATCGGCATCGTAGCCGATTTGAGTAGGCAGATCAAAAGCAACCGATAGGCCAGTTTGCCCTTGGTTAAGTAAAAATTTGTATCGTTCGTTTGATTCTCTAGCCGTGCTAAACCCCGCATATTGACGCATTGTCCAAAAGCGACCGCGATACATTGTTGGCTGTACACCTCTGGTAAATGGATAATCTCCAGGGAAACCAAGCTGTTCTTGATAGCTTGGGTCAAGCTTCTTAGGCGTGTGCAGCCGATCGAGTTCGATACCGGAACTGGTGGCGAACTGTTCTTTTCGTTCTGGGAATTTGCGGATGGCTGGGTTTATAAATTTTTCTTGCCACTCTTTTTTATCCATTATTTTTTCCCTCTAACTGCTGTAGAAGCGCGTCAACGGCCGAATACAAATCGATTTCCCGCTTGGCAACAGCCGTTATTTTTTCTTGCATCATCGCTTGCGGCACTTTTTCATTTAAATATTTTAGCAATCGTTCCTGAACGAGCTGGGTGACTTCCTGATTAGAACGATCGATCTCTCTTTGGACCCATTGATTGTGCGTTTCTAAATGAGTGCGATGGTTTAAAATTGTGTTGGCCAGTGAATCAATTCCATCGCCTGTTGTAGCAGATGTTGCGATAACTGGAATTTGCCAAATTTCATCAGATTGTGCTTCTGACAGCGTGATCTCATTGAGAATACGGCCGTGATGGCGGGTTCCGCCAAGTGGCCCAAGATGCAGCATATTTTTAAGGTGATTAACTGTTTTAGCCGAGCCGGGTACATCAGCTTTGTTGACCACCAAAATGTCGGCTATTTCTAAGATACCGGCTTTGATCGACTGTACCCCGTCACCCATGCCAGGGGCCTCGATGACAACCGTTGTGTGAGCCGTGTGGACGATATCAACTTCAGATTGGCCAGCGCCAACCGTTTCAATTAAAACAAGGTTATATCCGGCGGCATCAAGCAGTTTTGCCATCTGATTGGCAGCTTTAGCTAGGCCTCCTAGACTGCCTCGCGAGGCCAAACTGCGTATAAAGATCCCTTTGTCGCCCGCTAGTTCATTCATGCGGACGCGATCGCCAAGAAGTGCTCCACCGCTAAAAGGGCTGCTTGGATCGACAGCAATG
>JBCCFD010000406.1:0-7462 GCA_039029915.1 Chloroflexota bacterium | reverse complement strand
GAAACGGCCGTTTTCTCGATACGATTTCAAAAGCTTGAGCCATCATTCGATCCAACAATTTTTTTTCTTGAACAGTTCACCACAACATGATACCGCACCCGGAAGAAAAAAGCGCATTGATGAAACCCAGCATATCCTTGAGAGGCTTGAGCAATAATTTACCCCCCTTCTTAATCAGTGAGTTCGGATTTTATGAGATCCAAACGAGCAATATAAATTATTTCCTGCCTGAAGAATTTCCAATCCAGAATACCTGAAGCATATTAGATACGATTTCACAAATAAATAAAGCTCAATCAGAAATGGAAAGCAAGAGGTCAAACATTCAATTAATCGAAAGGGGTGTTTTTGATAGAATTGCTTGGGCAAGGTTACTAGCGAAAAATGATATTAATTATTCAAAAATCGCAGTAGAATTAGAAAATATTTTAAGGCGACAAATTAAAGCAAGTAAGTCAGATTTAGTCTTTTTATTTCTTACTTCTTTTGAAAAGATCAAAGTTTGTCATAGCCAAAAATATGATTCTCAGCCAGAAAAAACATTTAATGTTGTCAACTTAGAAACTAGAAATTACCTTTATGTGATCGCCTCTTCAATAATCGCTCGATCAGTGTCGCTCATAGGGAGTTGTAACGCTAGTTCATGCCCTTTGGGCGACATTTTTTTCCATGTTTTTTGCAGAATATTGATGATTTTATCGCTTTCTTTTTGCGCAACGGCCGTAAACTGACTCTCTAAAAATACTAAACACAGTGCATCTTCCAAAACCTGAACCTCAGCATCTCGCTTGATGCCTTTCTTCGCAATCATAGTTTTGACTCGCTCAATGGTTGTCTCATCATAACCGGACTCACGCATCAAAACGGCCGTTTTTTCCCCGTGCATTTTTTTTAAATCTGTACGCCATTTTAAATAGCCAACCCGTCCATCTGGATACGTGCTGCGCGGCACTTCCCAGCGACCAATATGCTGAGCACGAGCAGCAATCTGCAGCGGTTCTGAAACTTTGCCATCAACAAGCTTCTCCATCCAGAACGCGCGCCGTTCAGCATGGTATGGGGCCAACGGTCGTTTCTCACCATTCACCTCAATTTCAGTCGGATCATTTGCAAGCACAGCATCAATTTTTTGGAGGAGCTGTTGGAGTTTGGGCATCAACTTGTTACAGGATACAGGGTGCAAGTTACAAGGTCGAGATGCACACCCTGCAACTTACACCTTGCAACATTTTCTAATTTTCTAAAATCTCAATTCGCTCAATCGTATCTGCTGGACCACCAGCTTGAGGATCGCGAATAGTAACAGACCCTAAAATGTCGTCACCTTCGATCATTTCGCCAAAAATAGTGTGATTCCCTGTCAGCCAATCGGTGGGGATAAAGGTGATAAAAAATTGGCTCCCATTTGTGCCTGGGCCAGCATTTGCCATGGCCAGTTGACCCCGCTGATTGAAAACGAGTCCGTTATCCGTTTCGTCTTCAAATTGATAACCCGGGCCACCACTACCTGTGCCAGAAGGGTCGCCCGCTTGGGCCATGAAATCAGGAATAACCCGATGAAAGATCGTGCCATCGTAAAATCCCTGATTGGCTAAGAAGACAAAGTTATTGACAGTGAGTGGCGCAACGTCTTCAAATAAATCAAGCACCATATCACCCTGACTGGTTACCAGTCTAGCTTGGTAATCGACGCCATCTTCAAGAACCATTTCCGGAAATTCGGAGTAAAAGCCATTTCGCTCAATGGGGTCAAGAGCGGCTAACGGCCGTTCACCTTCAACCGCCGTGCCAATGGTACCCGATGAGCCAGTAGCAGTCGGCTCAACCGCTGGTTCTGGAAGCAGTTGCCAGATGATAAATCCCACAACAGCAACCCCTAAAACGGCAGCGATGATCGTAATCATCCGATTTTGTTGCTCTTGACGTTTGAGCGCTTCTTCACGACGCTTGCGCACAGAGGGTGTATTTCGTTGTTTTTTTGCCATATTTTCTCCTTTTTTATGTGATTGACAGAAAGTATTCTAAAAAAGATGCCCTGCAAATCCTGTCAATCACCGAGTAAATCACAGCAATTTGGGCTGACTTAATTTTTAAAACTTTCTGTGATTTACATAGCATCTCAGCGTTTTAGCAATTCAGTATTTCAAGAATCTAACATTTTAGCTGACTAGCTGACGGGCTGAAAGACTGACTAGCTACCAATAGTTAACTATCTAATTTAAAAATCGCAAACAGCCCCACCAGTGCCATAACACCCCCAATAGCATATCCCTCAATGACAGAAGCCTGAGTCAGGAAAATCCCCATCATGCCAAAGGCCCCACCCAGTAAGTATAAAATAAGCACTGCTTCTCGCTGGCTAAAGCCACGAGCGACCAAACGGTGACTGGTGTGATCTTTACCCGGCGTATTAGGGCTTACGCCACGTCGCAGACGGGAGATAATGACTAAAGAGGTGTCAAAAATAGGAACACCCAGCACAAAAACAGGCACCATCCACGTGACAAAGTTGCTATTTGAGGGAAAGCGAAGCTGCAAAGCCAGCAAGGCCAAAATGAAGCCTAGAAATAATGAGCCAGCATCCCCCATAAAGATTTGGGCTGGTTTAAAATTAAAGCGTAAAAAGCCTAAACAAGCACCCAAAATAGCGGCAGCCAGCGCCGACACCAAAAACTGATCGTTTTGCAGTCCCAGTAGTAAAATAAAGGCGGCCGCAACAGCGCTGACACCAGCGCAAAGCCCATCCATATTGTCTAAAAAATTAATGCCGTTGCTAATACCCGCTAACCATAAATATGTTAAAGCATAATCAATCAGGTCAGGTGTGGGAAGCTGAATGCGAATATCGAAAATAGCTAAAGCGACAAAGGCCACAAACTGCCCAGCTAGTTTAGCCCAGGCTGGCAAACCACGATGATCATCGACTAGACCGATTAACGCCACGACGCTCAGGGCCATAATAACGCCAGCCACCGAGCGGGGGAGCTGTGGGGAAAAAATGAGGATGGCAATGATGGCCCCACCGAAGATCGCCACGCCCCCCATCAATGGGATCGGTGTGCTGTGCAGCTTTCGCTGAGCGGGCACATCTACAAAACCAAACGCGAGCGCCAGCTTACGAACCCAAGGCGTGCCCACAAGCGTCACGGTGAGCGCAATCAGAAAGATAGCAATAAATGTGCGGGCATACATGCTATGGCGTTACCTCTTCAATTTCAATAGATATAATCAGATCGGCGGGAGCATCTGATCCCGGATCACGAATCGTTATCGAATCAAGCACCTCTTGACCTTCAATCAGTTCGCCAAAAATTGTGTGGTTGCCATCTAGCCATTCAGTATTAACAAAAGTAATAAAAAATTGACTGCCATTCGTGTTAGGACCCGCGTTCGCCATTGCTAAAAGACCAGGTCGATCGAAGACCAGACCATTATCCGTTTCGTCTTCAAATTGATAACCCGGGCCGCCAGCCCCCGTACCGGATGGGTCTCCCGCTTGCGCCATAAAGCCTTCAATAACCCGATGAAAAGTTGTCCAATCATAAAAGCCCTGATTAGCAAGGTAGACAAAATTGTTCACTGTGAGAGGGGCTTCATCATCGAACAACCGCAGGCGTATTGGGCCTTTCTCGGTGTTTATAATGGCATCATAAGTTAACGAAAGGTCGATAATCATATTGGGGTAGCTTGGGAAAATTCCATTTCGCTGCTCAGGAGAGATGGTGGCCAACGGCCGTTCCCCCGCAAAAGATTCTGTCTCAATCGGCTGATCATCTGTTGACGAGGTTTCTTCCTGATTAGGGTCTGGCTCAGTCTCTGGAATCGGAACGGGTTCGCCGGTTAATTGAGCAATAAATTGCTGAATCTGTGGTGTAATTTCAGGTGGAGCCGCCACTAATGACTGTTGGGCAAACTCAACCGCTAGGTCGGTCTCACCCATTTCGGAGTACATTTGAGCCCGACTAAAATCATAATTCCAATTCGCCAGAACCTGCTGGGTGGGGTCAAGCTCACGGACGCGATCAAGTGCCGCAATGCCGCTTTCATATTCGCCTAGTTGGGAATAAAGTTGTGAAGCGCGGAGCCAGGCACGTGCGTTATTGGCATCAATTTCTAAGCCAGCCTCAATGGTGTCTGTTGCCGCTTGATAGTAGCTTGCCTGAACGGCCGTATCTGTACTGCCTTGCGCACACCGAACGTAAGTATCAACCAGCCAGAAATAAGTATCGGAGAAGTATGGATCAATATCAACTGACTCTTCAAAAATCGAAATCGACCGGTCGCAGTCTGCCTGTAAATCATAAACAAGCCGAGCATACTCGTTTCGAATAATCGAATTTTGAGGACTTAAAGCCAGCGCATCATTGTAATACGATTCGGCCGTTTCAATGCGCAACGTTTGCTGCTGTGCATCTTCTTCAAACCCAAAGCGGCGCGTATTGAGGCGCGCCAAATTAGCAGTATGATCTGTGTTGAGGGGATTGATTTTTTGGGCTTCAATCAAGCGACCTTCTGCCTCATCGAGCAGCCCAACTCGCAGGGCAGGATCGTCCACAACAGCCGAATTTTCCAAATAAGCGCGTCCTAAAAAGAGATAATAATAATCTTCACGAGGGGCAAGATTGATAGAACGGTTGTAGATGGCAACGGCTGACAGCCATAAATCAGGATCGCCAGAGCTTGAGGCTTGACCGTCAAAGAATCGCCCTCGTTTAAAAATCATGTCGGCTTGCACAACCTGCATATTGGTGGTGGGTACAAGCCAAATAAGCAGCCCAGCTACCACAATCAGGGAGATATAGGCGACACTAGCCCCGTTCTGGCGAATTTTGCTCAGTTGCCCGGCTACCGAAAAGGCACCCAGACCCAAAATCAAGGCAAAAACAAACAGGAAATAAAGCGTGATAAAAAAGGCGGCTTGGCTCGATTCTAAAATGCGGTATTCGCTTAACGTTTCAATATTGCTGGTTGGCTGGAAAAAGAGGGAGTTGCGGAAGACCCACGCGTGCATATAAGTATAGATCACACCAATGCCAAAGGAGCCGACGGCCAAAACGGCCGTTTGTGTCAACACCCGCCCCCAAGAGCCATCGCGCACCTGCATAAACAGCCAGCCATTTAGGGCGATCAATATCAGCGCTTGCCACCATGCGCCCGCCATCAAAATTGGAAAGGCAGCAGACAGCCCAATCACAGAAAGCACACCCACCACAAATTGGGATGATGGGGATTTGATGTAAAGCAATATGGCAGCAATCAAGGCCCCCGCTCCGTAAGCAGATAACAAAGAGCGCCCTAATATAAATGCAGAGCCTGAGCCAATCGGAGGTTGAACGACAAAGCGAACCCCTAAACCAACCAAACCTAAGATGATAAGAACGGCCGTTATCACCATTCGCTTTTGGTCAGTCAGATTCAAAGTCGGCACAATTTCTAATTCACCATCCTTGACCATCTCGCTCACAATCAGCAGCGTACCTAAGCCCCAAGTTAAAGCCAGCATGACAAAAATAAACGGCGAATCCACAAATCCTTTGCCAGCATCAACAAAGAAAGATTGATTAATAATTTCGCCAATGGGTAAATCAGCAGCAGAACTAAACTGGCGCTCAGGCGGTTGATTATAGGTGGTATATTGGAAACCAATTGTTCCCACAATCAGCGTCAATATAAACATGGAAAGCATCAACGGGCCACCCACCACATTGGGCAGTCCGCGACGTCGTTCTGGTCGTGAGGTCCGACGACCGCGCCCTTTCTTGCCCTTTTTAGGAGTTGTTTTTGTTTCTTCGGGTGCCGTTTCTGCAGGAACGGCCGGTTCCTCCCCTTCAATTGAGGGAAGCAGATAACCAATCACAAACATCAGCCCGACGTAAAGGAAGAAATGGGTTCTGGATGAGGCAATCGCAATCCCAAAGTGGATTTCGACATAGTGAGCCAGGATAGCTGAAACCAAGGCGACCATTAACATACGATTGGTGGCAAACGGCCGTTTTGACGCCGCATCCTCTAAAGATTTTCCAAACAGCGCAAAATAAATTAGATAAAGAATCAAGCCTAAAATAGAGCCAAATGGGAAAGCGACCCCAAGGTATTCGGGGCCAAGGGCACCATTAAACAGAATTGCTACCAGCGCCCCAAAGCCAATCCAAAATCCAATGAGAATATATTGGTCCCGCCTGCTGTTGAGCACTCCGAGCCATTTGAAACCGAAGTAGAAAACAGACAGATACAAAAATTGCCAGGCCAATAAGCCAAACCAGCCCGTAATTACCAAGGCGTCAAACGTTTCATTGTGTGAGCGGTCAGGGGAGGCATTTCGGGCTTCAATGGTGGCTAGCTCGGGTGGGTAAAACCGATTGTAAGCAACATACATCGATTCTGGGCCATAACCGATTAACGGCCGTAAAAAGTTAAACGAATCTTCACTTCCATCAGGAAATGCCAGCGGTTCATGAATGGCAATAAGGTCTAATACCCCTTCCCAAATCAGCGTTCTTACCCGCCCCGTGCCTGAGTCAGCCTCTAACACAGTTCCTAAGCGACCAATGGTTGAAAGCGAACGCCATTCGCCTAACGTTTCAAAAACACCACCCACGACGGGCGCGTCTTGCCACGGCTCTGTCGTCTCAGACGGCAGATTAAACGCGACTAGCCAAATACCTAAAACCACTGACAAGAATATCCAGCTTAGCCAGAGCCAGCGCCAGCCTCGTTGCGCCGCAATCATAATAAAGATGGCTAAGATCACGATGCCAACGGCTAGAACAAACGCTACAAAGCTGCTCATGGGGGCTGAAAGATTAAGGGACCCGCTTAACGGCCGTAAAATCAATGAAAATACAAATAGAGCCACACCACCTAGTAAAACTAGGGCCAGCGCCTTCCCCCCATCTTTGAGCTGAAAACGGCCGTCGCCCCCTGCCGCATTACGCAGCGCCACAAGCACAATCAGCACAAACGCAAACAGTCCCGCAAAAATACCAATCCACGGGCCACGACTCCCAGACCAGTAGATCGTTATTAGTTGAATAGCCAGTGTAAAAATGTAAATGGAAGACCGAATAACGTCTGAGGGGGATAAATCTTCATCATTAAGGATGTTGTTGAAGGAGACGATGATTCGAGAAAGCGTCAGCGGCACCGCCATAATGAGATAGGCAGCAATAAAAATGGCGTTCCCCATGTGTCCGGCCACGCGGCGGGTTGTGTCACCAGCCCAAGGTAGTGGGTCGAGGTCAAAGTGCTGTAGCAATCCGTAGAATGAGACGGGAATGCTGGTGATAATAACGGCCGTTACCAGCCGCCGCGCCTGTGCGTTTGTCCGCATCGTGCTAATGGTCACTAAAAAGATAACAATGTACGAAAGTGTCGTGTACGTACCCTGTAAACGTTGATAAGACCCTGCCCAGCTGATTGACGGTGTGACCGAAAAAACATTCGAAATCAAATAGATAGCAAT
>JBCCFD010000405.1:0-7500 GCA_039029915.1 Chloroflexota bacterium | reverse complement strand
GTAGTCCTCGTCATCGTTACACCTTGCAAAAGATCTTTGGTGGACTACTAGTTAAAAAGACAACTCGATTGGGCAAGAATGAAACGGTAGTATCGTTGATTTTCGTTTTTTTGGCTGGTAAAGTTGCAATTTAGCAGGTTTCCTGTGATGATAAGGGTCAAGAGAGTATCGGTGTGCATTAGTGCAAACTGCTAGGCAGTTCGCAAAAGGTTTTTCCACAGACCTGAGCAAAAAACGCGAACGACTTGAACTTCGTTTCACTTAACAATCCACTCGATTATATTTGGAGGAAAGCATGAGTGAACCTATGGTCGTACGGCTTGATTTTCAAGCGATGAGCAACCAACAGTGGGCCGATCTCATTACCCTGCAAAACAAGCTGCGCCTTGAGCAAGAGCCTGAGGCTGTCCTGCCGTCGTTTGATGAGCAGCAAAAAACTTTACCAATATTCTTAACCTCCCTGACCAAATCATCTTCTACTTGATTTACAGCGAAGACAATGAATGCGTTGGTTTTTGTGTGGCCCAGCATCCCAAGCCTAAGCATCCCGATTATGACGCTAATAAAGAGCGCGTCTTTGTTGAACCGATAATTCTTAAACCGTATCGACGCCGTGGATATGCCACAAAATTGTTGCCGTCTCTCGCTGCTTTTGCCAGGGAAGCAGGTGCAAGCTGGTTACTATCCGACACCAATTGTGATGAAGGCATTGCCTTTGCTGAAAAGATTGGGGCTACGGAAGCCGGTCGAGAACAGGTGAATCGTCTAAAAATGGAAGCGGTTGATTGGTCGATGATGGCGCGATGGGTACAAGATGGTCAAGCCCGTAATCTGGACACAAAGATGCACCATTTTATTAATATGCCCAATGAGTCAATGATTGAGCCGTTTTGTGAGCTGGTAACGGCCGTTAATCGGCTACAACCAACTGATGATATGGTGGGGATGACTTTTACGCTAACACCAGATCAACTAAAGCGTGATGCGAAGCCGAATGAGGCCAACGGGCTGGTGCGGCATCTGTTTTGTACCGTCGAGGAAAACGGCCGTTTAAGTGGCCTAACTGATTTTTTCCTCAATACGAACCATCCTGACCGAGCCAGCATCTATCTCACCGGCGTGCAAAAAGAGGACCAAGGGCGTGGTTTAGGAAAATGGCTCAAAGCAGCAGCAATGCTAAATCTACATGAAAACCATCCCCACATTACGCATATTGATACAGAAAATTTCAACAGCAACCGACCCATGCTTTATATTAATGACCAGATGGGATTTGAACTATTTGAGCAACTTGTGTTTTACAAAATTGAAGTTGCCAAGCTCAATGTGGAGTAAATTTTGTATCATAAATGGCCGTTATTGTGGATAGGTATTTTATGCTTGATGGTTGGTTGTTCGAGTGGCTTAGACAGAAACGGCCGTGGGCATCCCATCATTGAGAATCATCCTTGTGAAGCCCCAGACGATGGGGCGCGTTTTGGTTACCATGCGCCGGGAAACGATGCTTGGCTGCTTGAATGCAACCCTCAGTTAAATCGTGAATACTGGCGCGTCTTTGTAACGCTTGAAACTGAAAAGGCCTACATCATTCCTCGTCCCGATGGCGCACCTGAGCTGGCTTCTGTCTGCCAAGATTTATCTGAGCCATTGCATTCAATCGCTACCGCTAATTTTTTATGTCAACCTGCTTCGTCTAGCCAACAAGTAGAAGCGATTAACTCCCTTG
This sequence comes from Chloroflexota bacterium, assembly GCA_039029915.1. Taxonomy (GTDB): domain Bacteria; phylum Chloroflexota; class Anaerolineae; order Promineifilales; family Promineifilaceae; genus QQUD01. Next base: position 5,774 of record JBCCFD010000405.1, on the reverse strand, counting down.
AGCCCAATGAAGCGTTACAAATTGCTCGCTATCTACACAGCCGGTTACAGTTTGTTTATGACCCAAACATCCCCGCCATTTTGCCATTTCCGATTCCATCTGACATTCTTGATGCCTGTTCAATCAGAGGGTTTCAAAATGAAGTTGAACTTGAAGCCCTCTGCCAAACCGAGGAGCGGCGAGCGTCAAGCGGGCAAGAAATCGGTATTGTCTATTCAGGTCCCGGTGCTGAACAGTTGGTCAGGCGTTTGAATGAACTTTACGGAATTGAAAATGATGGAAATTAGCCGACTACAAAATGATGCAGAAGCTCAAATATGCGCCAAAATGATGGCCAAATCTGAACCTTGGGTCACGCTTCAAAGGGATGAGCAGGCTTCTTCTAATATGATCACTGACCCCCTACGAGAAGTTTACCTTGCCAAGCAAGGGGAGGAAATTCAAGGATTTGTTGTCATCGTCATGCAGGGTGCCTTTGTTGGCTATATTCAATCAATATGTGTTGCACCAGACGTACGCGGTCAAGGTATAGGAAAAAAACTGATGACTTTTGCTGAAGAGCGCATCTTCCGTGACGCTCCTAATGTGTTTATTTGCGTTTCTTCATTTAATCCGCGGGTGCAATCACTTTACCTAAAATTAGGATACCAATTGATTGGTGAGATTAAAGATTATATTGTTAAAGGGCATTCTGAGATGTTGCTGCGGAAAACAGTTGGGCCCATTACGTAACGCTAATGGCTCTTGCCGCATCGACGCGATCTGGGTGGAATTCCCGCAAATCAACACCGTGTTCGAGCACCCCTTTTAAGTTCGTCATAAAGAAGCTCCAGCCTAAATTACACGATAGATGGTAGCGGTGTCCGTATGGAGTGTCTGCCATATTTTCCTGTGTTAGTGAGAGCTTTGTGTAGCCATCTTGCTCAGCGTTGACCTCAACCGTGACCAAAACATCTTCATCTGAGTGCGGAGCTTGTTTACCAAATGTAAACACCAGACGCTCGTTTGGGATCACTTCTTTTACTTCTCCAGCTGCTTCCAAATCTTGGTGCCATTTCCATTCATAAAGATCGCCGTCCTCAATATGATAATTCGGTTCACGCGGTGTGGTTTTACCATCTTGATAATCGGCCTTGGCAATAAACCATTTGATAAGCTCATTTGGAATTGCCCACGCATCAAAGACGTCTTCTACAGACGCATTTATAAAAACTTGCTTTTTAAATTTGGTCCAGTTGTAACTCATGATTTACTCCTTGTTGGTTTTGTCAAGATAAGTGGATAAGGTCTGCAAACGACGATCCCATTGAGATTGGATGTTGTTTATCCAAGCCGTTGCTTCTCGCAGCTGCTCTGGCTGCAGATGGTATAGTTTGTCACGACCTTGCTGCCGCACTTGGACTAAATTAGCATCTAACAGAATGCGTAAATGCTTGCTGATGCCTTGGCGGGTAATAGGAAAAATGGCTGCTAATTCGGTGGCCGATTTTTCACCCTCATTGGCCAGCGTTTCGATTAGCTGTCTCCTTGTATGATCTGCCAAGGCTAGGAAAAGAGATTGGGTGCTGGGGCTTGGGGGCATTTCGTTACCTCGTGAAAAGAGCGACCAACTCGTCTAGCTCGGATTTCCAACCGCTGCTGTTTTCCCGAAATGAGACATTGCGCAGCTCTGGAGCAAGCTGAAGAAAACCGGTTTCAATGACATCAAGTTGAGTCCCTTGTGGGGTTGGTGTGAGCTTAAAGGTTACAAGGGTGCTGTTGGCTTTGTCCATGAGCGTTTCTTCTGGCACACCGTGGGCGCGCCAGCGGTAGGCAAAACAGGTGATTGGTTCATGGGTTTCGATTGTGCCTGAAACCGTTCCGTATTTATCCCACTCAAACGTAATGGGATCTCCAACCTTAAATGTGGAAAAAACCCGATCGCCAAACCATTGATTGAGTCCTTCAGGGGTGGTTATGGCGTCCCAGACAGCCTGTGGTGGATGATGTAAATCAATTGAAGATTTAATAGCATCTTTTAGCGTCATTTGTGCCTCCTTTGATGTGCAGCTGATTGGTTGCGCATATCTTAGCATGCTTTCTGGCTTTGTGCAACTTTTTGGTTGCACATTGACTTGGGACAAAAACACTATTAACGGCCGTTTCACTAAAAATGATAATAACAATATCCATCGTTGCTCGACCCAATTGCTGGTTGCAAGTCAGCCAGTCTAAGCGTTGACGCTAACGCCATTGAAGCAAGGTGAAAAACCTGCAACAAATGTGATTTACTAAAGAGGTTTTTATGAACGGTGATTTAAAAGGCTCCTATTTCATCTTTATTTTTGTTTTCTTTTTGATCCTCATCAATGTTTTGGTCTTCAGCCTAGCGGGCACGGGCGTTTGAGAATACAGAGAGCTTTTGCCCACATGTATTTCAGATGACTGCTGGCCTCTTCTCTAATAAATCTGCACAGCATCATCAATCGTAAAATTTGTTTCTTCTTCGCGATGTGTTAAATTTTGCGCATGGAGAAACAATTATTTGGTGGCATAGAAGCAGGTGGGACTAAGTTTGTTTGTGCAGTTGGGACGGGTCCTAATGATATTCGGGCGGAGGTTCGTTTTCCAACAACAACGCCTGAGGAAACAATAGGGAAAGCAATTTCTTTTTTCAAAGAGCAGCGGGTGCAGGAAGGCCCGTTAACGGCCGTTGGTATCGCTGCTTTTGGTCCGCTTGATCCAAACCCCAACTCGCCCACATTCGGCATGATTACGACAACCCCTAAACCGTATTGGAAAAATACAGATTTAGCAGGCGCTATTCAACAAGCGCTCGATGTTCCCGTTGGCTTTGATACAGATGTAAATGGGGCAGCATTAGGTGAATATCGCTGGGGCGCTGCGCAGGGACTGGATACATTCTGCTATTTTACAATTGGGACTGGCGTCGGTGGGGGAGCGATGGTCAATGGAAAAATGCTCCATGGCTTAGTGCACCCAGAAATGGGGCACCAGCTTATTCGTCGGGACCAAATTGCCGATCCGTTTGAAGGTGCGTGTCCGTATCACGGTGATTGTTGGGAAGGGTTGGCCTCTGGGCCTGCTATGGAGAAAAGATGGGGGCAACCTGCTGAAACATTGGGCTCAGATCATCCTGCTTGGGCACTTGAAGCGCATTATATTGCATTGGCTCTTGAGAATGTAATCACAATTTTGTCCCCGCAGCGAATTATTTTAGGGGGTGGAGTTATGGGGCAGACACATTTGTTCCCGATGATACGTGAAAAAGTGCAAACTTTTCTGAATGGCTATGTACAACATCCATCTATCTTAGAGGAGATTGAGGCGTATATCGTACCGCCAAAGCTAGGGAATCAGGCGGGTGTACTGGGTGCGATTGCCCTGGGGGAAACGGCCGTTTCCTAAGAAATATACCAAATTGACTCACCCTTAAGAATCCGCGAAATAAGCTGTGGGAAAAGCTCACGCGTAATTGGCTTACTAATTAATCCGTCAAATCTTGATGACCTCAATTCTTTAACCTGATCGCGCATAACGCCCGCCGTATGCGCAACAATTTTGACATCATCAAATTCATGATGCGTGCGAATTTGCTTTATCATTTCATACCCATCATACGGTGAAATCATAATATCCATAATAATTAGGTCAGGCAAGGGGGAAAGTGACCGCAAACGCCCCACAAAATCGCCACTATGAGGCCACTCATTCACGCAACGAATGCCCATCGTCTTCGTCAACAGAATATTTAAAATCTTTCGATTCACATCATCGTCTTCAATGACCAATACAGAAATATCTTTTATGGACATAAACTTAATTTGTAGCTCCATTCTCAAAAACAAGGGCCGTTGGGATTTCAGGGGTTTCTAAAGGCAAAAACACGTAAAAAGTCGAGCCTTTATCAATCTCACTTTCAAACCAAATCTTCCCACCGTGCATCTCAACTAATTGTTTTGTAATTGGTAAACCAAGACCTGTGCTTGCGACATTACCCGGCATATTTTTCGCTTGGGTAAACTCTTTAAAAATTAAGTCATAATCATCTGGAGGAATACCAATACCTGTATCTTTTACACAAAATTCGATGCCTCCTTCAACTGTTGAGGCTTTTAAATAAACTGAACCTTTCTGCGTGTATTTAATGCCATTTGAGATTAAATTTAAAAAGATTTGACGAATGCGTCTCTTGTCCCCTGTGATTTCAGGCAAATTAGGTTCAATTTCTGGGATGAAATTAATTTTATTATCCTTAACTAGTCCTTTTCCTGTTGCCGTAATACTTTCGAGTAGGTTGTTTAATTCGATAGGTTCAAAAACGATGTTCATCAAGCCCGCCTCAATTTTTGTTAAATCAAGGATGTCATTGATGAGGCTCAACAAATGCTGACCGCTGTCGACAGTTTTTTCCAAGGCTTCAATTTGTATTTCATTGACATCACCCAATATGCCATCCATCACGAACCCAGACATGTTGATGATTGCATTCAGAGGTGTACGCAACTCATGAGACATATTTGACAAGAATTGAGACTTAAGCAAATTGGCTTCTTCTGCTGAATTTTTTGCCTGTACCAATAACTCTTCAGCTTCTTTACGTTTGGTTGTGTCAAAAAATGCGGTTAATAAAGATGGTTTTCCAAAGTAGTTAATCTTGTGAATTGCCAGTTCACCCCAAAATGGTAATTTATTTAATTTCTTGAGCTGAATCTCTATTGAGTTGATCTGCCCTTTTTCATTTACGTGGTCTAAAACTTTGGCCCGCTCTTCGGGATCAAAATAAAAATCCTGAGCTTGATTCTGAGCAATGATTTTTTCAACATCTCCTTCAAAAAGGATGGCAAAAGCTTGGTTGACATAAGGTAAGGCGCCCGTTTCTACGTCTGTAATTGCAATGGGGGTCGGAAGATTCGCAATCGTCGATCTAAACTGAGCCTCACTCACCTCTAACGCTTCAACCGCCTGGGTTCTTTGCAGCGTTTGGCTAACCTGTGACGCGACCCGAGTGCCGATTTTTATATCTTCTTCGTTAAATGTTTTAATTTCTGTTGTATCAAAGCCAATCGTACCCACCACTGCTTGGTTGATTAAAATTGGAATGATTAATATAGAACCGATGTTTAAAGATTTCATCACATCATGAATAGGTTCCATTAGCGGATCAATCTGGGCGTTCTCGATATAAAGCGGCTTTTTATGCTGGAGAATGTACTCATTTGACAGATTGTTTTTTACAGGAATCTTTTGCCCAACGGAGCTCGGTAAATCCGCTTCAGAATATTCTGCAATGACGGTGCCTTCTTTTTGCTCCTCATCGAAAAGCACAAAACCAGAGCGGGGAACCTCGTAATAATTGGCCATGATGGCGCAAATTTTCTCGAAGGCGTTTTGAATGCTTCGTTGTGATGAAGACACCAGCAAAATTTCACGCATCAGCGCTTCCTCTTGTAACGTTTGCTGAGTTTTTTCAAGGAGCTGTAGATTTTCCAAAGTTGTGGCCAGCAGGGCAGCTATTTGGACGAGAAGGTCGCGATCTTCGTCGCTGAAGGGCGTGTCATCTTCTTTCGCAATATTGTAGGTGCCAATATTTGAGCGACCAACAATCAAAGGTGCGCTAATGACAGATTTTATGCCCACTTCATGAAGGCTTTTCGCGTCATCCAAAGCGCTATTTTGCAGATCATTAAATGTTGTCATTTGACCTGATTTAATCAATTCTGCTAAGAATGAGGCTTCAACAGGTATTTTGCTACTCAATGAAATTGAGTTTT
>JBCCFD010000404.1:0-7565 GCA_039029915.1 Chloroflexota bacterium | reverse complement strand
TGGTGACGACCTCTCCCAAATCACCCGCCAACAAGATGTGGTCGTCGCGGCCGGTGGCTTCAGCCCAACATTGCCCGCCGACTCTATCACACTCTTTGAGCTTGAAGGTGCCGAGCTTGAGACCTCGTACCTACCGCTGATTAACAATTAAACTGAATTTCCCCGTACGGGCGGGATAGGTGGGCACCCCACTTATCCAATACACCGATTTCGCCCAGCTATCTCGCCCATCAAATCACTGTAATGTCCAGATGAGGGTGAGATAGCGCGGGGAAATCTCGTTTTGTTTTATCTAGAAGATTCCGCGCTATCCCATCCCTACGTCATAACAAACGAACATAACCTGATATCGGCACCACCACCCGATCCCTGATTCCCAATTCGCCCCCGTCATTTACGAAACAGTCTCTTATTTCGCTTCGTTCGAGATAACACAACAACCTCCGTTCACCTTGACAAAGTGAAACTGTTCGAGATGATGGGTGTGGGGGTGCCGCTCCGTGTCAAACTGTTATTTCGAAAGAAGTGGCGCTGAAAGTCTGTGAATCAATTGAAAAGTAGCGACGAGAAATCGCTATTTCCTCAATGGCGTTACTTGATGTTTAGCAACCTCGCAAGTTTTCCGTCAATGGTTTGAGGGAATTTAGAAGCTTTCAAGCACATTTGTGAGTATCCCGATGGCTTGATGATATTCCGAGAGCACTAAATGTTCCTCTGGCGTGTGGTCGAGGCTGCTGTCGCCGGGGCCGTAAGCGACGATGGGGCATTGCCAAACGGGGCCAACGACGTTCATGTCGGAGGTGCCGGTTTTGACTTTGAATTTGGGCTGCACGCCGTTTTGACGCAGGGCACGGTTGAACAGGCGGGCCAGCTTGGTTTTGCGGGTGGATTGGAACGCTGTCTCAATGCCGTGGAACTTAATCTCGGCATTTTCACCCCACGCTAAAACCTGGTTTTTATAGGCGTCAATATCAAAATCAGGCGGCAGGCGAACCCCAACTTTGAGCTTGGCGCTGTTGGTGAGGCCGTCGCTGGCGGTGTGAAAGTCGCGCAGGGAAGGAATGAGCTGGTCGAATAGTTTGGGTCGGGTTTCGTTGTAGCGTTTGATGTGGTTGTCAAGCTGGTTCCACCAGCTAACGGCCGTTTCCGCCGCGCCTACCCCTTGCCCCGCCGTGTGGCTCATCGGCACTTTACATTCATAATCGATCAAAATACGCCCTTTGTATCCCAGCGTGACCCCATCCCAGCCGCTTGGCTCTCCAATGATGCAAAAGTCAGGCAGGGATTGCGTGGCTACGTGCCGTGCCCCTTTCGAGGTGGCTGACTCTTCTTCTACGGCGCCAATAACAATCACGCGGGTGCCTGCGGATAGCGCCGCTTGGGCGGTCGCCTGCACAAAAGTAGCTAGTGGCCCTTTGGCATCGACAGAACCGCGCCCGTGCAGAATGCCATCTTTGATGTGAACAGGAATATTACCCGGCACGGTGTCCATGTGGCCGAGCAGGATAATGGTTTGGGAAATACGGCCGTTTTCATCCGGTCGCTCCTTGATCCCCACCGCATTTCCTGCGTCGTCAATGTGTGAGTCCATGCCCAGCTGGTCCATTTGATCGATTAAAAACTGGGCCACTGCTTGTTCCTCACCGGACAAGCTCCGTATTTCCACTAAACGTTTTATAAATTGATCCCGATCCATCATCATTTTTTCACTCATGCCTGATGCCTGAGCTTGTCGAAGGCTTCACCCTCAGAATTGCTATCAGGCAATGCCGTTTAACTCGCTACGGCTTCGACAAGCCCCTCAACAAGCTCGGGAGGCACTCAGCCGCCGCTCACTTACGCTCAGCCGCCGCTAAACAAGAACCAATAACAAATTACCCAATAGCCCAATCCTCAATCCCTAATCCTCAATCCCCAACCCCCGACTCACCCCACAACCTCCGGCTGAAGAACGGCCGTTATCCGCTCCACCACCACATCCAATTCCGCTTCTGAAATAACCAGTGGCGGCAAAAGGCGCAGCACATTAGGGCCTGCATTGAGGACAACGATGCCTTCCGCCATCAATGCTAAAACAAACGGCATAACGCGCTGACGAAGCTCAATGCCAATCATTAAACCCATGCCGCGCACGTCGCGAATAATCGGAGATTGAATGGCCTGCAGTTTTTCAAGCAGCCGTGCACCAAGCTGGGCCGACCGTTCAACCAACCCTTCGGCCTCGTAAATGTCCAGCACCGCATTGGCCACGGCACAGGCCAGTGGATTGCCGCCAAAGGTCGAGCCGTGGCTTCCTTTTGGTAAATCGGTAACCCGACCACCTAACCCGATTGCGCCCATCGGCACACCGGCTGCGATTGCCTTCCCTAAACAGATGATGTCAGGGACAATACCCATCTGTTCGCAGGCAAACATGCTGCCGGTACGGCCGTATCCTGTTTGCACTTCATCCAAGATGAGCAGTGCGCCTCGATCGGCACAAAGTTTGCGTAGGGCTTGGAAGTAGCTACGGCTTCCCGGACGAACGCCTCCTTCACCTTGAACAATCTCCACAATAACGGCGGCAGTTTGGTCAGTAACGGCCGTTTCCATCGCCTCAATTTTGTTAAATGGGACGTGTGAAAAGCCAGAAATGAGCGGCATAAATGGTTGGCGATATTTTTTGTTGTGGGTAGCGGACAGCGCTCCCATCGTACGGCCGTGAAATCCTCGAACGGTAGAGATTACCTCAGAGCGCCCTGTGCTGAGGCGAGCGAACTTAATTGCCCCCTCTATGGCTTCCGTGCCTGAGTTGCATAAGAAGATGCGGTCGAGATCGCCAGGTAAGATAGCGGCCAGTCGTGACAAAAATTGAGCGCGCTGATCGTTGTAAAACATCTCTGGGCAGTTGAGCAAGGTGCTGGCTTGGCTTGTTATCGCGGCGGTCACAACAGGATGGCTATGGCCGACATTGGCCACGCTGATGCCTGCCCCGCAGTCGATATAAGAACGGCCGTTTTCATCCCACAGCGTTGCCCCTTCACCCCGTACCATCGTAAACGGCCGTTTGCCATAAACGCCGCTGGTGTATCTTGATTCTAATTCCATACTGTTCATAATATTTCCTGATTGGGTGCTGGGATTAGGGTGATTGACAATTTGCGATTGCTGTTTTGCTAATCTCCAATCTCCAATCCCCAATCTCCCAATTATCCAATTACAGTCCCTTCCCCTCGAAATGCCTTCATAATCGGATTCTCACCTCGTGCATCGCCAAGGACGACTCGACTGACACCACCTTGGAGGGCCTCTTTGGCACCGAGCAGCTTGATCCGCATGCGGCCTTCGGCGTATTTTTCAGCAACTTCGTCAATTTCGTCAGTGCTGATGTTTTGAATCAGCGATGACTCATCAGGGAATGCCTTCAGAACACCGGGGACATTTGACAGAATGATGAGCGTTTCGGCCTGCATAGCAACGGCCGTTGCGCCCGAAGCACGATCACCATCCACATTGATTGCTTCCCCTTCAAAGCTGATAGCCGGTGGGGTGAGGACGGGCAGATAGCCGCTGTCGAGCAGACTGTTGAGCAGGGCTGTATTCACGTTTTCCACTTTGCCGGTGTAATTGTCACGAATAATTCGTTTACGGCCGTTTTCAATGGCGCGGACAGCTTTTTTGCGCGGCCCTTCCCATAAACGGCCGTCCATCCCCGAAAGCCCGATGGCGTTGATGCCGCGCGCTTGGAGCATCTCCACTAGACTCTTATTCATTTGACCGCAGTACACCATCTCAAATATCTCGATGGTGCGGCGGTCGGTTAGACGGCTGGTGTAGCCAGAAGGTGAGGTAATAAAGCGGGGTGGGTGCCCTAACGCCGTGGCGACCTCATTGGTCAAATGGGAGCCACCGTGAACGAGCACCATCCTCTGCCCCTCTGCTACTAATTTTTGAACATCATCACAAACGGCACCGTAATCAATCCCTTCGCTACCGCCAACTTTTACAATTAACATAGATTCTTTGCTTTTATGTAAATTTCACATAGCTGTGAGCGTGTCAGCATTTCAGCTGGTCAGCTAGTCAGAGTGGAGAGCATAAGACGCTCATCTCTTTTCTCTCCTCTCTCTTCTCTCTTCTAAATTGGGTGTAACCCTACGAACCCAAGCCCGGCTGTTTCGGGCCAGCCCATCATCACGTTCATCGCTTGAACGGCCGTTCCGGCTGCCCCTTTCATCAAATTATCAATGGCGCTGATAACAACTAAGCGATTGCTGAATGGGTCTTTCTCAAAGCCGACATCACAAAAGTTGGTGCCAGCCAATATTTTCGGTTCTGGATATCGATAGATGCCCCGTTTGTCCTTCACAATGCGCATAAACGGTTCATCACGGACCGCTTCGCGGTACAGTTTCCATACCTCTTTTTCAGATAAATTTTCATTGAGGAAGACGTGGGCTGTACACAAAACGCCGCGCACAAGCTCAACGGCCGTTGCGGAAAAGTGGAGTTCAAATTCGCCAAGCGCCTGCTTCATTTCTGCCTGATGCCGATGCCCTGTTGGGGCAAATGAGCGTACGGCGTTGACTCGTTCAGGATGGTGGCTAGCCAGGCTGTGGCTGTTGCCCCCTTCGGACGAACCAACTTTGACCTCGATCACGGCCCTTTCAATTAGTCCGCGTTTAGCCAGCGGCAGAAGGGCTAGATTAACGGCCGTTGCATTACAGCCAACCCCGCTGATATAGCTCGCCTGACTGAGATCTTCCCGATAAATCTCAGGTAAGCCATAGACAAACCGATCTAGCAAAGCTGGATTGGGGTGGGGCTTGCCATACCATTGCGCATACGCTTCAGCGCTGCGCAACCGAAAATCTGCTGATAAATCCACAATCCGAGGTGCCAACTTTGCAAATTGATCAAAATTTTCAGACGCTCGACCGTGCGGCAGCGCTAAGAAAAGCAAATCGCACGGCTGCAAATCCGCAATGTCTGAAAATTTGAGCCTTGTGGAGCCACGCAGGTTAGGGTGGGTTGAATGAATAAATCTGCCTGCTAAGCGCTGAGAGGTGACCTGTTGCACCTCTACTTCAGGGTGCCCCAGCAGCAAACGCAAGAGTTCTCCACCAGCGTAGCCGCTACCGCCCACAATCGATGCTTGAATCATTAGTTGGGTTCTCCATAAAGCGGTGCCCCATTTAGAACCAAATTGTCGGTTGCTTTGCCTTCACCAACCGCTAGGACGTAGTCAATCATGCGGGCTGGAATGTTGACACCGGTTGGTTCAATGCTGTTGCGGAACTCCATGGTGTAATTAACTTCGTTGACGAGTAAACGACCGTTGGGTGTTTCCATGAGATCAACCGCGACCATACCGCCGCCAACTGCTTCTGCCGCCATTCTTGATAAGCGGTCAATTTCTGGCGTGACTGGGCAATTAGCCGATTGGCCACCGCGGGCCGTGTTGGTAATCCAATGTTCAGACTGACGCGTAATGGCGCATATGGTTTCCCCATCAACCACAAACGACCGAATATCCTCCCCTGGTTTGTCGATATACTCTTGGATGTAAAAAATAGAGTGATGATATGAGCCGAGGGTGGCTTTATGCTCTAAAATTGCCTCCGCTGCTTCGCGATCGTTTACCTTGGCCATCAAGCGTCCCCAAGAGCCAACAGCAGGTTTAAGGACAGCCGGATAGCCAAGCGATTCGATGGCATCTAGAGCTGATTCTTCGGTGAAGGCGATGTGGGCAATTGGCGTGGGCACATCGTGCGCCAAAAGTGCCATATTGGTATTGAGTTTGTCTCCACAGATAGTGGCAACTTGGGCTGTATTGACACAAGGAATGCCCCATGCTCCTAAGATTTGTAGAGATGCCAACGCGCGAGAATGGCTCACGCATCTTTCTAAAATAACATCGTATTGATGCCAGTTTTCTCGGTCTTCAAGATTGAAGAAAAATTTACGAACATCAATGAGGTCGTAATCGACACCACGACGCTCTAACTCTTTAATAAGTAATTTTTCTTCCATTCGCACACGCGAATATAAAACGCCAACTTTCATAATTTGCCTCACTTTGGGAGTTCCGTTCCCATTAAAACCTCTATGCAAAGCCTTTTAAATCTTACTCGCCCCAATCTTCTTCTACCTCAGGGGCTAAGGCGATGGTTAATGGAATAAGCGCGGTTACTTCTAGTTCAGCATCGCATTCTTCACAAATCAAAAGCTCCCCAACAATTGCGTCGCTTGGAACTTCTACCTCTGCTGCACATTCAATACATTCAACTTTGTTCATTTTTAAATCTCCTTTGAATCATCAATAAAAAAAGCGGGCTACCTATTTGGTCAGCCCGCTTCTCGTTGAAAAATAATTTTCCAAGCAGAACTCACCTATAAAGGGCCTTCGTCTTCTTGATCTTCTTGCTGGTATCAATTGATAGATGGTTCATTGCTGGATCCATTCTTAAATAAAAAACGCCCTGCCAGTTATCTGGCAGGGCGTTCGCATTCGAATCGTTTAGGCAACCGAGCCTAACCAGATAACCTTGGGGTTTCTGCTTTTGCCTTCTTGCTCTTCTTATTGGTGCGGTTGCTGATTAAATTTTTCATACCGACGCGGAGTATAGCAAACGGCCGTTTTCCTGTCAAAGGAATATTACTGTATCGGCAGGATTGGTTTTATCAGTTTATATTTGACGAAAATGTTGGGAAATCGTAAAAGTTTAGACAAAAAATGATTGGTAGCTTGTTTAGGTTGTATTCATATTGCTCGTAATTTTTTTTGTAGGGAATCAAAATTAAAGTCTAAACAGTGATAAATTGTTGTACACCTTGCCCTTATCACGACGAAGAGAATGTATAAAACAGGTATCTATCAATTTGACACAGGCTTACTCAATCAATCACGTATTCCAACCCGCCCCCTCAATCCAGATGTTATCGATTTGCCGGCTATGCCAAGGGAAACGGCCGTTGTTGAACCCCAATATAAACTAACGGGTACTTCGGTACGCACTTCTCGAGCCCATCGTTTATCCGCTCTTCTTCGTTTAGGTAGTCAAAAGCATCCTCTTTGCCGCAATAACTTCATTCAAAAAGTAGTAACCGGTTATTATCATTACGAGCGCGAAACCCACATTCATACCTGTGCAATTGCGGCCGCTTTTGTAGGCGCCTTCGGTGAGCAAACGGTATTTGACCCTCAATTCTCCTTTTCTACGGCCGTTTTAAAGTTAAGTCAGCACACTGGTATTGATCTCGCCAATACCATCGTTACCGGTCCTACCGGTCGGCGGAACTCAATTGCTAAGGAAATGATGGCACTTGTTGATATGAATTGGTGGACGCGAGAAGCCGTTGCTGACTGGCTTGAGTCAATTGGGCTCTAAAGAATTCTTCACCCTTTTTGTAAATAAGACGAATCATACGTATACGTTTCCTCCCCTAAATTTAGTTACTTCCTAACGCCATCCCTTTTTCTCAAAATAAATGATTTGTGCCTCTTCCAAATGGATAGAGGGTACAATTTTGGGTAATTATTAAGGTACTCATTTCAAATTGAAACGAATTGACATTCGTAATAT
>JBCCFD010000403.1:0-7570 GCA_039029915.1 Chloroflexota bacterium | reverse complement strand
CCGTGACGGAATGCCCCGCTGATGAGCGCGTTTTTGACCATGAGAAGCTGTTTGGCAATGCGGTTTGTGTCCCTGAATTACCACAGCGGATCGTATCATTAAGCGGTGTTTCTACTGAGGCCTTAGAGCAACTTTTACTAGAATACGAGGTTGCCACAGATGCTCTCCAAATGCGTCTTACTGAAAGCGATATCGATCCCACCGTTTCCATTTTACGCGTCAGGCCAACAGGTATTCGGGTTTACTTACCCGGCTCTTTTTCGGGTACGGTTGTTTCTGACGTGGGGCTCCGCCGACCTGAAGGTCAGCAGTCTGATGAGTTTGCGCTTGAGCTTAGCCTTGAAGAAATTGATGAGGCCAATGCGGACATCATTTTTCTGTGGACTTTTGGCAGCAGTGAACGTGCAGAACAGCAGTCTGAAGAAGCCCTGATTGAGTTGAAAGAAGAACCGCTGTGGCAAAGCCTGGGCGCCGTACAAAATGACGCCGTTTATTCAATGCCCGGTTACTGGATTGGGGGTGGTCTTCTCGCTGCAAACGCCATCGTGGAAGATATCCAGGTGAGCCTCACCAATGAATGAAAGTGTAAGGATAAAAAATGCATAATTCAAAACAGCGATTTACTGTATCTGCCGTTGTTTTCCTATTGCTGTTGACAGCTTGCGGCGCTGGCTTTGCCAATAGTCCGCCGGCAACTGTTGAAGGCGAATCGCGCACTATTGAACACGCGATGGGCATTACAGAAGTGCCCGTAGATCCCCAGCGCGTTGTGGTGCTTGATACGGGCGAACTCGATAGCGCGCTTGCCCTCGGTGTAAAGCCGGTTGGTGCTGTGGCTATCTTTGCTGACGGAGGCTTACCGGATTATCTTGAGGGTCAGACCGACGGCATCGAAGTAGTTGGTACCATTTCAGAGCCAAATCTTGAAGCTATCGTGGCCTTAGAACCTGATTTAATTTTGAGTAACAGTGAACGTCACCGGAGCATTTATCGACAGCTCAACCAAATTGCCCCGACCGTTTTTGCCGAAACAGTAGGGGTCGTTTGGAAGGAGAACCTTCTCCTTTATGCCGATGCCTTAAATAAAACGGCTGAAGCCGAGACCCTGTTTGAAGCGTATGACGCCCGAACAGCAAGCATACGAGATGGATTTGGGGACACCCTGCCGGAAGTTTCAATCGTGCGCTTCCTTCCAGGGCAGGTGCGCGTTTATTTAAAAGGCTCATTTAGCGGTACGGTATTGGAAGATATTGGATTACCCCGCCCAGAAAACCAAGACTCAGATGATTTTGCGCTCTACTTGCAGGATTTAGAATCCATTCCTCAAATGGATGGCGATCTCATGTTTATGACAACCTATGGTCTTGAAGAGGACACGGATAAACCAACCTTCTTAGGCTCGCCGCTGTGGCAACAGCTTGATGTGGCGCAATCGGGAGAAATTTACGAAGTAGATGACTCTTACTGGATGCTGGGCATAGGCATTATTGCGGCTAACCAAATTTTAGATGATTTTGAGGCAATTTTGCTTGATTCCAATTGAAGCCTTTGATGAAGTAATGAATGATCCCCTGTGGCAGCAGCTTCCCGTTGTGCAGCCTGAAAGCATCACTATTATGGATCGGCTGGGATAGCCCGAATTTCGTGGGCAACAGGCGCTGCTTAATGACATCGTGGACGTGTTGGAGTAGTAGACTATTATGAAAATTATTAAACGAATAGGAAAAGTCGCGCTATACATTTTGCTGGCGCTTATTGTCATTATCGGGGCCTTTGTTATTTGGCTGCGCATTGAACCCGCCGAAGTGACTGAGTGCGATGCTGGCTTTCGGCTGTTTGAGCATAGCCAAGGAGCTTCTTGCATTCCTGAAAAAGTGGAGAGACCCGTTGCCTTTGGCCCTCCCTCCGATCAATTCTTTCTGGCCGTTAACTATCCTCCAGCGGCGCGCATTGGGCTTCTTGATGAGTTTCTTATTTCTAACTTTCCTGCCTTGGAAGAGCCGTGGAATGAACTAACTGCTGACGTGCCAGATGTTGGCGGTTTTCCACCCAATTTGGAAGCATTGGTCACGGCCGATCCTGATGTGATTATTAGCGGCTTTAGCGTAGGGGATGCTAACAAGCTTCTTGAGCAGGTTGCTCCCGTTGTGGTGCTAGATTCTTCAGACCCTTGGAAGATCGGGATGTTGAAAGTGGCAGATATCATTGGTGAGCACGAGGCAGCAGAGATGCTTATTGCGGACTACGAAGCGCGCGTAGAAATTCTTCGCGCCCAGTTTGATGATCCCTCAACGATTACGATTTCTCACGTGCGAGTCTTTGAAGAAGGGCAGAATATGCGCTTACCGGCCTCCTTCGGTGGTCAAATAATCACTGAAGTGGGCTTTTCTTTCCCCGAAGCACAGCTCCAATTTCTCGAAGATGCACCGAACACGGCCGATTATAGGGTTTCGGCTTCGATTAGTGATGAGCTGATCTCTCTGCTCGATGCAGATGTTGTCCTCCTTTACGGTGCGTTTCCTGACTCGCTTCTTGAAGAGACGACCGGCAGCGCCCTTGTTGAAGGGTTGCAAAATGATCCCGTATTCCAAACATTAGATGCCGTCCAAAATGGGGATGTGTATGAAGTTGATCTCTATTGGGGGATGACGGGTATCTATGCGGCCCACGCCATTTTAGATGATCTGTTTTTGCATGTGGCTGGTGTTGATCCTGAAGAAGTTGCTCCGAATCCGCTTCGCGTGAGATAGGTGGGATGATGCAGAGCGTTGGCAATTTCTTGAAAAAAGCGGGCAAACTTTTTTTATACCTACTACTTGCGTTCATTCTGGTAACGGTTGGCGTGCTGATCTGGGTGAGAATAGAGCCCGAAGCGGTGACAGAATGCGAAGCGGGTTTTCGCCTTATTTCACATGCTGATGGCTCGGATTGTGTTTCGGACTCTGCTAGCCGGGTCTTGGCAATTAGCCCAACGGCCAGCCAATTTTATGTGGCAATCGATCATCCCCTTGCCATGATGACAGACACGATTGATACCTTCACCGCGGCAGATATTCCTGGTTTGTATGAGAAACTTCGCGATGTGAATGAAGGGGTGCTTGATTTGGGAAATGTTCAAGGGGGCCTTGCCCCTAATTTTGAACTGCTTTTTGAAATTCAACCGGATGTGATTGTGACTGAGTGGCCTGTGGGTGATTTTAGCAAACCGGCTGAGGTCATCGCACCCGTTATTGTGTTTAACACGGCCGATTCTTGGCAATCAAAAATGTTGGGGAGTGCAGAGGTGATTGGCGAGCGAGAAACAGCCGTTGCCCTCATTGCTGATTATGAAGCACGCCTCCAAATTTTAAGAGACCAGTTTGACGATCCGGCCGAAATCTCAATTTCTATTGTGCGACTCTATCCCGACCGAACGGCCGTTAATCTGGCAGATTCCTTTGCGGGTCAAATTATTACCGACGTTGGGTTTTCATTACCAGAAGGCCAAGTGGAGGCGGCTAAAGATTCACCTGAACAGATAGAACTCGTATTAAGTGAAGAACGAGTGGACCTGCTAGATGGTGATTTTCTTTTTTTATATGGTGGATTTCCTGAGTCGACGCTTGTTAATAATTTGGAAACGTCAAGCGGAGAGCTGGTTGATGCCTTTACAAACGAACCAATCTACCAATTTTTAGATGCTGTAGAAACGGGGAATGTGTATGAGGTGGATGTGTATTGGTCGGTAACGGGAATTTACTCAGCCCACTATGTCTTAGATGACCTGTTTCGCCACGTAGCTGGCGTCGATCCTGAAGCCGTGTCACCGAATCCATTGCGGTTGGAGTAGGGCTTAGAGAAAAGAGACTCGATTAATATGAACCGGGTAGGAACTGTTTTAAGAAGAATAGGAAAAATTCTATTGGGCGTGTTGCTTGTGCTGGCCGTGCTGGTTGGCGCTTTTTTGGTTTGGTTGCGCCGTGACCCTCAGCCGGTGACCGAATGCGAATCTGGGTTCCGGCTTTTTGAGCACGCCCAAGGTGCAACCTGTGTGCCTGAAGCGCCAAGCAGAATCCTCGCCTATAGCACAACGATCAGCCAGCTTATGGTGGCAACAGAGCGCCCAATGGCAATGCTCGTCGATGACCTCGATACTTTTACGGCCGCTGATATTCCAGGTTTGTATGAGCGGCTGCGACAAGTGAACGAAGGCGGGCTTGATCTAGGCCGAGTCAATGGAGGTGCCATAGGGCCAAATCTCGAACTTCTATTGCAAATTGAGCCTGATCTCATCGTGAGCGAATGGGTTGTTAGTGACGATGTCGCCAAAGCGGCTGGCGTGATTGCCCCAGTTGTGTTTCTAACAGATTTAGAATCTTGGAAAGAAGTCACGGTTCGGTCAGGTGACATCATTGGCGAGCAACAACGGGCGGAAGATCTCATTGAGGCGTATGAAGGGCGTGTTGAGCTACTGCGCCAGCAGTTTGATGATCCTGCCGAAATCACTATCTCCAATGTTCGTCTTTTTGAAGATAGGGCTGGTGTACAGTTGCCCGCCTCATTTGCGGGACAGGTTATCAGCGAGGTTGGTTTCTCTTTTCCCGAGCCTCAATTGGCACTTGTTGAAGATACACCTGAGAGATTTCAAATTGATTTTAGCGAAGAGCGGCTCGATCTCATCGATGCTGATTTTCTTTTTATCTTTGTAGGATCAACTGAGTTTGTTATGACTAATTTGGGTGTTGATGGCCCTAGCTTGATCGATGAATTTCAAAGTGATCCGCTTTTCCAATTCCTAAGTGCGGCTGAATCTGGAAAAGTGCATGAAGTTGACATGCATTGGACTGTGCCCGGCATCTATTCAGCACATTTTTTATTAGACGATTTGTTCCGCTATGTAGCGGGTGTAGACCCTGAGGAAGTCTCTCCTAATCCGCTTTTACTGAAATAAGTGAATCAAACTGGATTTAGGGCTGAAAACAAGGTAGCGCAATGAAGAAGGCCGGTAGGTTTTTTAAAAGAATCGCAAAAGTGATGCTAATCGCTCTGCTAGGTTTAGCCGTGCTGGTGGGCGCGTTTTTTATTTGGTTACGGAGTGAGCCTGAACAAGTGACGGAATGTGAGCCAGGTTACCGGCTATTTGAGCATACGGAAGGCGCGACCTGCGTGCCGGAAGATGCCAGTAAGGTTTTGACGTACAGCACGGCGGCTAGCCAATTTTATGTAGCGATTGATCACCCTATGGCGATGACGGTTGAGGTGCTTGATCACTACACGGCGGCTGACATTCCCGGACTGTATGACCGATTGCGTGATGTGAATGAAGATACGCTTGATTTAGGTCGAGTGGATGGTGGAGTGGCCCAAAATGTTGAACTACTGTTGCAAATACAGCCCGATGTGATCATTAGCGAATGGGTCGTTGGTGATTTGACTAAGACGGCCTCAGTGGTTGCGCCGGTTGTCTTGCTGACGGATTTGGGAACGTGGAAAGAGGTGACGTTGATGTCGGGGGATTTGATTGGTGAGCGAGATACGGCCGTTGCCCTCCTTGAAGCGTATGAACAACGTGTGCAAACATTACGAGATCAATTTGATAATCCGGCAGAAATCACTGTTTCCCACGTTCGACTTTATCACGAAAGGCCCAGCATACAGCTCCCTATCTCCTTTGCGGGCCAAATAATCAACGATGTAGGCTTTTCATTCCCCCCAGCCCAACTAGAGCTTATTGAAGACTCACCAGAACAGCTTGAAATCGATTTTAGCGATGAGCGGATTGATTTAGCAGATGGTGATTTTATCTTTATCTATCCTGGGTTCACCGACTACATATTCTCAGACATCCTTTCTGATCTTGAAACTGAAAGTGATGAACTGACAGATGAATTTCGGAATGACCCACTATATCCATTTCTGAACGCAGCTCAAGAGGGCACCGTTTACGACGTTGATATTCACTGGTCAATGACCGGCATCTATTCAGCTCATTATGTTTTAGATGATCTGTTTCGCTACGTCGCTGGTGTTGATCCTGAGGTTGTTTCACCTAACCCACTGCGGTTGGAATAAGGAAAAAGAATGACTAGATTCAAAAAATTTGCCAAAAGAGCGGCCAAAATCATAGCTTTAGTTTTGCTCCTGCTTGTCCTACTCGCCGGTTCGCTCTTCATCTGGATTCGATCTGAGCCCAGAGAGGTGACTGAGTGCGAGGCCGGTTTTCGGCTTATTGAAAATGCAAGCGGGGCAGACTGTGTACCAGAAAACGCCAGCAAAATATTGTTGAACAGCACATCCGTTAATCAGTTCTTTATCGCTGTTGACCAGCCATCAGCCATGATGGTTGGTGTTCTCGATTACTTTACAGCGGCCGATATTCCCGGACTATATTCACGCCTGAGGGAAGTAAACGAAGGGGTTATTGATTTAGGAACGGTTCAAGGTGGGGCGGCTCAAAATCTCGAGCTACTTTTGGAAGTAGACCCCGATGTGATCATCACTGAATTTGACCTAGGTGATCTGGTCAAACCAGCGGAAACTATTGCGCCAGTCATAATCTTGACCCACTTGGATACTTGGAAAGAGATGACGCTTTTTGCCGGTGACCTGATTGGAGAGCAGGCGGAAGCGGAGCGGTTGCTGGCTGAGTATGACGCGCGGGTAGAAATTTTACGAGCTCAATTTGATGATCCTTCTGAGATTACGATTTCTAATGTCCGCATCTTCCAAGATTTAGCGAGAGTTCAGCTGCCAGCCTCTTTTTCTGGCCAAATTATTCGTGATGTTGGCTTTTCGTTTCCAGAGGAGCAACTAGCGCTAATTGAAGAAACCCCTGATTTATATGAAATTCGGGTGAGCGATGAGCGGATAGATTTAATCGATGCTGACTATCTCTTTTTGTATGGTGGCCTGCCCGATTGGACCTTTGAAACAAATCTTGAGACCACATCATCATCGGTCGTTGATACATTTCGCAGCGATCCGCTTTTTCAATTTCTAGACGCTGAAGATGCAAACACCGTCCATGAGGTTGATATTTACTGGGCAGCCACGGGCATTTACTCGGCCCATGCCGTTCTTGATGACCTGTTTCGGCATGTGGCGGGTGTAGATCCTGAAGAGGTTGCACCGAATCCATTGAGATTAGAGTAGAGACATGAAACGAGTTGGCACAATCTTAAAGCGTATTGGGAAAGTTTTGTTGTGGATTATCCTCGTGTTGGTCGTACTTATTGGATCGTTTGTGCTATGGCTACGGGCAGAACCAACACCTGTGACTGAATGTGAAGCTGGCTTTCGGCTTATTGAACACGGGGGTGGCGCAGATTGCGTTCCAGTTGATGTCAACAAAATCGTGGTCTTAAGCTCTACAATTACCCAGTTTTTTGTCGTCATTGACCAGCCGGTTGCCGCTAGAGCGGATGCCGTTGATTTTAATAATACGGCCGATGTCCCAGGGCTGTATGAGCGCTTTTCTGAAATCAATGAAGATGTTGTTGATTTTGGTGCCGTTCAGATCGCTGTGTCAAACGTAGAACTGCTTTTAGAAGTAGATCCCGATGTTATTGTGACTGATTTTGTGCTGGGTGAT
>JBCCFD010000402.1:0-7599 GCA_039029915.1 Chloroflexota bacterium | reverse complement strand
TCAGCCTCTTGCTCTTTTTCAACGGCCGTTAACGCATCGAAAAACGAAAACGTGGTGTTTGACTTTGGTGCCGTAGCCAAATAGAGCGCCGCCTGTGCCAGCGGAAATCGCCCCTCCGGCATACCAATGCGCTCAAAGCTTTGCCAGCAGCCTATGACAATTGAAATTCCTTCGGGGGCAGCTAGCCCTACATCCTCACTCGCAAAAATCGCCATCCGTCGAAAGATAAAGCGAGGATCTTCCCCAGCGTACACCATTTTAGCCATCCAATAGAGAGCAGCATCCGGGTCAGAACCGCGCAAGCTTTTAATAAAGGCCGAGATGGTGTCATAGTGGGTATCCCCATCTTTATCATACAAAACAGCTCGGCG
The DNA here is from genome assembly GCA_039029915.1 of Chloroflexota bacterium. Lineage (GTDB taxonomy): Bacteria > Chloroflexota > Anaerolineae > Promineifilales > Promineifilaceae > QQUD01. The sequence goes on along the minus strand of JBCCFD010000402.1, from coordinate 7,228 downwards.
TTGAATCGACTCTTCAGCAACGGTTAAATCAATGAGGATCTTGCCGTCTTCGTCAGCAGGGGTCGTTTCGACCGCCAGCTCAAGGGCGTTTAGCACGCCGCGAGCGTCACCGTTGGCAACGTCGACGAGATGATTGAGCGCATCGTCTCTAAGCGTAATCGGTAAACGGCCGTAGCCCCGATCTTCGTCTTCAATCGCTTGCTTAGCAATATCAGCCAGGTCCTGCGAGGTTAACGGTTTCAATTGAAAAATCCTGCTGCGACTAACCAGCGCTTTGTTGACTTCAAAGTAAGGATTTTCCGTTGTGGCACCGATTAGAATAAGCGTCCCATTTTCAACGTGCGGTAGCAAAGCATCTTGCTGAGCTTTATTCCAGCGGTGCACCTCATCCACAAACAGGGTGGTCCGCTGACCGTACAGATTGCGACGCTCCTGGGCCGTTTCAATCGCCTCACGAATCTGCTTCACCCCTGACAAGACGGCGTTGATGGTAATAAAATGGCTTTCGGTGCTGTTGGCAATTACCATCGCCAAGGTTGTCTTGCCGGTGCCCGGTGGGCCATAAAAAATCAGCGATGAAAGCTGATCCGCCTGAATCGCCCGCCTTAACAATCGGCCAGGACCCACAATATGCGCTTGCCCCACGTATTCATCTAGCGTGCGGGGCCGCATTCGGTTGGCAAGGGGGGATTCTTTTTCGATTTGGGCTTTTCGACTTTGGCTAAACAAATCCATAGCTGGATTTTAACGGGGATTGGGTGTAATTGGTAATTGGGTGTTGGGGACTGGGGATTGGGTGTTTGTTATTGGGAGATTGGGGGATTAGGGATTAGGGATACGTAACGGAGACTGGGCCTGTCGAAGTCAAAGTGGTGCATACCAAATTGGTTCGGACAAGTCCCCAGCCTCCGATCTCCAGACCCTAAACCCTATCGCCTATTGGGCCACTTGGCTCAAAATTCGGTCTCGGGCCTCTAAGGTGACAAATGCGCCGCTGTCTGTTGAAATGGGGGACAATACGGCCGTTTGACCACTGTCTGAAGTGATAATGTCTTGGTTGGCAAAAACAATAATCTCATCCCCAACGATTAGGTCAGAGGAGGGAACGGCCGTTACTAAACCTGCATCTTCAAAAAACAGCTTATCGTCCATTGTTAAAACAACGCCAGAGCCAACGTTGATTGAGTCTGACAAGACCTCTTGAACAGTAAAAGCGATTTGTTGTTGAGCATCTACATTAGTGGCAGAAATATAATCGACGCGACCCACAAAAATAACGTCAGCCTGGTCGATTTGGGATGAATAGATGCCATCTGATTCGGCAGCAGATTGGCAGGAAACGGCCGTGAAGGCCAATAGTAAAAGAGCAATTCGTATAAATGTTTTCATGATGTGTGACTCCTGAACCATACAACAAGCACGTGCAAGTTCAACTAAAATTGGATTTGCAAACAGTGTAGATAGAAAACATCTTGCACGAAATGGCCTATTGGTTGCATGACGCGAATCAAACGAGATTAAACGGAACGTATACGATCCCCCTTCATCGCACCCCATCCAACAGACCCTGCGCGGCATATCTGGCCACAGCAATCTCTTCATCACTCAGCATCATGCCGTTGGTGCCAGAAAACATCAGTCGGTCAGGATCATCTAAAACGTGATGCAACCCTAAAATATGTCCTACCTCATGGGCAGATACCCGTTCATCATGGACGGATGGTGTATCCATTACAAAGAAGACGCGCGACCGAAAGGGCACGATGCCATTTGGCCCACCAATCTCTTTGGAGTAGAACGCATTAATCAGGGATGCATTGGGTACATCAAAGGTTTGGCCCACATTGGCAAAAAACGGATTGAAATCCCCAAATAAAATGGAGCGCGTAATCGATTCGGGCAGGATAACGGATTCTATCGTTTGCACGTCAAGCCGAATATCAGCCTGTGCCCAAATGTCGTTGACGCGTTCATAAACGGCCGTTAATTCCTCAACTGTTCGGTCACTAGCCATTTGTTCATCTTCGGCATCCACAATAAAAACAGCAATCGGCAAGATAATCCTAGGCAAAGGCAGCTCTGTTGAAATGAGGGGTGGTGCATTCGTAGCTACAAGTGGGGTGGCTGGTTCAATTGTGGGCGATGGGGGTTCGGCGGTTGCGGTTTCAGCGATAGGGATGGGCTCGTTAGTTGGTAAAGGTGAATCTTGGGAAACGGCTGTGACGCTTGTACAGCCAACGGTAAACAAGGCAATCAGCAGTAAAAAATGGGGGAAATTTAATTTCATAGGAACACTCCGCCTGCAATCATATCAAAGGCATCGTGCTCATCCGTAATCAAGCTACATTATTTACTTACAAGTCTAATATTCGAGCAGCAAGCGAGCGTGTTTCATCCTCATTGCGAACGTTAATACCTTGTCGCTCTTGCCATTTGGTGCGGGCCGTTTCGATTTGGCGGCTCAACCGCATCCAGTTTGGCACGATGAGCAAGACCCCCTTATGGTGCGGTGAAAAGAAATACCAGGGTGCATTTTTTTTGTTCAATTTAGCAGGTATGCTGGTTAGCTTCATCAGAGCACACGTTTGTTTAAAATAAGGCGCCAAGATTGCCTGTTCACGGCCGTTAAGCTCATCAAAGCCAAAATGCTCACTCATTTTTGTGGCAATAATGTTGTCGATACGGCCGTAGCTGATCCGAATCTCCTGCATTGGCAATTTTACAAGTAAATGCTTGCCCTTAACTTCAATCCACGCTTTAGGCACCACAAACGCATAATAGCCCCACCACAGCATGACAGCTGGAATACTTACCCAAAGCGCAACTACAAACAACCCTAAAAACGGCACAATCAAATTGATAATTAAGACACCCAGCAAAAAAATCCAAACAAGCAAAAGCTTTGTTCGGAACCGTTGACTTAACTGCTCATAAATCAAGAGAGGATGTTTATTTTTTGTCATAAGCTGGTCTTTTGATTGACATCAGTATACAGCTTAAACGCATCTCTTTGGCTAAGAGTTATGTCCCGTTTGTTTTGAGTAAAAATAGGAGATTGGCTCCACCAATTCCAAAAACAATTTTCTCATCAAAGCGGTGGCGGAGCGCGCTAATAATGAGAAACAATGGTTCAAAGTCGCTTAAAATTGAAAGATACCCCGATACGGCACAACTTTGTAGCTGAAGTCAGTAACATACCGACGTAGCTGTTCATTCATGTTGGTCCATTCAGCACTATCTAGAAGGTTATTTAGAGTATTGCGATCTCGGCAAACAAATCCAATTAGCCGATTGGGGGCATCTCCGTACGCTGTATGCCAAGCTTCACTCATTTGAAACCCTAAATTATGCATTGATGGCACATAATCTCGCATGACAAACTGCCGATACTCTTGAATCGTTTCTTGATTAACCTCATAGCTCAACAACAACTTCAAACCAGCAATTTCATTACTCATAATTTATTTCCTATGCTAGAGATTTGACCGCACTGCACTCAAAACGTCTACCATTTTCGATAATCAAGTAGCCACTTAAAATGAATTCGTGATTCACTAAAATAAAAGCTACTTCGAGTCCATTCAACAACGCTTTAATTTATTTGCGAACAGACAATAAGTTTACTCAAAAGCACAAAACACACAATATACAAACCGTTAGAAAACCAGCTTGGCTATAAAATGGGAGACGGGCACGGTAATGTAAAAGTAAAAGTGCTTCCTTCACCTAGAATAGATTGGCAATCAATCTTTCCATCTTGCGCTTCCACTAGATATTTGACAATAGAGAGGCCTAATCCCCACCCAGCCTGAGCTCGGATTTCGGCTTGCTCTGACCTAAAAAATTGGGAGAACAACCTTGCCTGATCGTCCTCACTAATACCAAACCCTGTATCGATAATGGCGATTTGGGCCTGAGCATCGTTCAACTGTCTTGCTTTGATTAGGATTGAGTCCCCTTCATCACTGTACTTATGCGCATTACTCACTAGGTTTGTCAAAATTTGACCAACACGATTTTGATCCGCATAAATTGTTTCCAAATCATCTGCGATATCAATCACAATCGATTGACCTTTCTCTTCAACAGGTTTTCTAAATGAATCTACAACGTCATTGATGGCTTGCCCAACATCTATTTCTGCCAATTCTAACTGCAGGCGTCCACTCTCAATCCGATTAATGTTGGCTAAATCACTTATTAGCGTATTCATGCGGGTCAAGTTTCTCTTTATGACCTGTAAAAATTCAGATTGCTGTTCGTTCAAGGGGCCCGTCATGCCCGTTATCAACAGGTCGGTATACCCTTTAATCGAGGTCATAGGTAAACGGAGCTCATGAGACACCAGTGAAATAAAATCGCTTTTAGCTTTGGTCGCTTTCTTCACATCTTCATAAAGCTGAGCATTTTGGAGCGCAACGGCCGCTTTGCTGGCTAGACGGATCACGAATTGTTCATCTTCATCTTGAAAAGCGCCTTCTTGGTGGCAAGCTAATGTAATAATGCCATTGAGCTCACCACTTTGAATGAGCGGCACAATCAATTGTTCAGCCACCGGTTGACTGTCACCAGTTTGCTCAATAGCATTCGCCTTTATCTTGATTGGTTTTTGTTGAGAAGCTAATTTAGTCAAAAGAGGATGGTCAAGTGAAATTTGATGTGTTTTTCGAATAGATCCTTGAGAAACTTCAATTTGTAGATGCTGTGTCTTCGTTTCTTCATCAGTTTTAACCAATCCGATCGACCCGTTTTCGGCCTGTGTTGACGAAATGGCCCATTTTAATACCGTTTGAAGCACTGCCTTCAGTTCAAGAGATTGATTCAATTGCTCATCAATTTTCTGAAACAGAGATAGCTCCTCAACACGACGAGCTAATGCCTGATCGGTTTGGGTAAATAAGCGGGCGTTTTCAATGGCAACCGCCGCCTGATTAGCAAAGGTGAGTAAAACATTGTGATCATCGGCTTTAAACACACCGTTTAAATATGGATTGTCAATATATACCGCCCCAAACACTTTGTTTCGCACCTGCAGTGGGGCACTCATAATTGAGCGAAGCTGATATTTGACAATGCTTTGCTGTTTGGAGAACCGCTCGTCATTTTGGGCATTATTGGTGAGGACACCTTGGGCAGTTTCAATGGTTTGTTTGATGATAGTTTCGCTTATTTCTAGCTCTTTTGCAGGGATTGATTGATGGTCAACATTTCTAGCAACGGCCGTTTCTAGCTGCTGCGTTGCTTCATTACGAACCACAATATAGCCACGCTCCGCGCCAGTGAGTTCAATAATCGAATCCATCACCTGCGCTAGCACATCATCCAAGTTTAACGAGCGTCCCAGTTGACTACTTACTTGATAGAGTGTCGCAAGACGCGAATCTTGAATGTCTAAAGATTGAATTTGCATAACTATTTCTCTACTTTGATAATAGATAATCCAAAATCAGAATAATCTATTTGATGCTGACTGAGTAAATCATTATTCATATTGATTCGCAATGAGCGATTTTATAGGGTTCATGTTTTGATTTACCAAAGAAAAGCCTGTTCAGAAGAGTCTATTTTTCGTTAAATTCTAACGAATAGTCACCGCAAGATGTGCATAAATTGCGTGAAAAGTAGGCTTATCCATAAATCATTACCGCTTTATTTTAGAGTGTTTTCTGTATAAATCTTATGACACCTATGTCTCAAAAAAAATTTTTGTCAACCTTACCATCACTGGTCATTGCTAACCTCTCTCCCCCTCTGCAAAATAGCATTCAAACCAGACAGCCTTGGCGATGGCTTTTACAATTTCACTTTGGTGAACCCCGTCTGCATTATGAAGTTTCTAAAATTGGCCGGCGCAATGGCTGGGAACTAGGGCTTCACTGTGAATCAAACGACAAAAATCTTAACCGATTTCTCTTAAATGGGTTCAGAAAACATCTTTTTGAAATAAAGGATACGCTAGGAGAATCCATAGAAGCAGAAATGTGGGACAAAGGGTGGTCAAAGATATATGAAATTTATCCAGCTGAACCGCTGACCCAAGCACACCAAACGGCCGTTGCCCACAGGCTGGCAGAGATTATTTTATGCATCCAGCCTATTTTTGCCGATTTACGCGGGCAGGTTCGCCAGCTTCACAGATAACCCTAAAGGCACATTGACAATAAAAGTTAGCTAGGCCAAACTAACTCCAACAAAATTTCTTAATTCATCGCTAAATCTCATCATTGAAAAAGTGAGTGTCTCTCCGCTCCGCAATTGTTCATACCAGGAATTTGTTATGACTTTGCCATCTATCTGTAAGGATAATTCAGCTTAATCGAATATACTTATCAGGCTGGAATGAGTATTAATAGAAGTAAGGGAACCCGTGAAAAAGTTTAGTAGTATTCAAGAACTAGAAAATTGGCTGTTTAGTATAGGTGTAAATACAGCTCTATGGGGGATCAATGGTGCCAAATCCGTTGACAACCTTTGGGCTGAGCTTATTTCTGGGGATGCCTATTTGCAATCAACCCCTCCCATGCGCATCGTAAGTGTTGTGCAGGTATTTATTAGACGCAAAAATCGATTATTAATCGAGACAATTCAGGAGCTTTCCGACGGTCAGCGCCGCTATCGCAATCAACCTCCCGCTGAGAAAATCAAGCACGGGGAGCACTATCTTGAGGCCGCTTCAAGGGGCTTATTCGAAGAGTTAGGCATCAAACAAGGCCAAGTCTACTATAATAGCCAATCACACTTTCAGCGGACGCTGCTATCTGAATCTCCATCGTACCCAGGATTATTAAGTCAATATACATTCCACGACATAGAAGCAAATGTACAAGGGTTACCGTCCGGTGATTTTTGGCATGATAACTACTCTTTTGCTTATGGGGATCCGGTAAAAAGGCATTTTTGGTCTTGGCGTTTACCTGAAGAGTTAAATCCTACCACCACAAATCTAAACACTAGTATCATTTAAATACAGTCAAATATATTTTGATGGAACCGAATTTATTTTAGCTCTACTTCAAAGCAAACAACACCAGACCAACCAAATTTTTACCCATCGAATCTTTTTTGTTTGCACTTAAATAGAAAAAAACAGGACGGATAAAACCAATTAACCGTCCTGTTTTTCGTTTACGTCTTTCAATTTAAGTGGAGAACAAAAAGTATCTTGAAATAAAACAGCTTCATCTAAGTTTTTGTTCTCCTGAAAGTGATTTTCATTGCCAAATTTTAT
>JBCCFD010000401.1:0-7614 GCA_039029915.1 Chloroflexota bacterium | reverse complement strand
ATTCTCCCTGACGGGACGCGCGTGGCTACATCCATTCAGCTTGTCAATGAAGCCCCAATTCAAATTGTGAGATTTACCGGCACAGTGACTGGCATTGATCCTTGGCTTGTGAATGGCTTGCCGTTGACTATCGATGCAGACACTATTGTTTTGGGCAACCTAGAGCTGGGTGTTAAAGTTCGCGTGATAGCGGTTCTTTTAGCGGATGGTCGCTGGCGGGTGTTAAGCATTTGGGTGCTTACGCCAGAGTTTGGGCAAGGCTGTTTTATTCTCAGTTCACCGATAACGGCCGTTAACGCCAACGGTGTCCAGCTTAAACATTGGCCCGAAATAATAGATGATGACAATGATGATGAATTGATCTTGCCTGATGACTTGAAAATTGATGATGTCATCACTTTGCCTATCTGCGTAGGGGGTGAGGGTCAGATTATTATTATTGGCGAGATTGAGCTCGTTTATCGACCCATCATCATTATTATCAACCCCGGTAACGGCGGGGGCAACAACGCGCCGCCTGGATGCCGCGATACGTCAAACGGCGGTATCGAATGTTCACGACGCTCGTCAAGACGGTCATAAATTGGTGAGTGTCAAATCATCCAAACCTGACCGGTTTTCTTGATGTTTGCAATGCAAATTTTAAAGAAATCGGTCAGGGTTTTTGCTTTTAATGTGATAAAAAGATAACGGTATGAAATACACGCTAAAACCTAAAATAATCGCCCTTTGTTTGGGCGGGCTCGCTACTCTTTTTGCTTGCCAAAGCTTGTTGAGTGAATTTTTGCTTTTAAATGTTTTAACGCCAGATAGTGACTCTTTTGCGGTGCTTCTGATCGATCTCTTAAGCGTTAATGTTGAAGAATCGATTCCCACCTGGTTTTCAACGATGCTGCTGTTTATGGCTTCGCTATTGCTTTGGTTTATTTGGGGTGTCAAGAAACGAAAAGCGGATGAATGGATGACCTATTGGCTGGGTTTAGCCATTATCTTTTTGTATTTATCAGTTGATGAAGGAGCAGCGATTCATGAAGCGTTCGTGGGGCCGATTGAGGCCCTGGTCGACACCTCAGGCTTCTTGGCGTTTGCGTGGCAGATTGTTTTCTTTCCTCTGGTGGTGCTGTTTGCCATTGTGTATAGTCGTTTTCTGAGAGCATTGCCGCGAGAAACGGCCGTATTCTTCATTCTTTCAGGTGTCATTTACGTCGGTGGGGCAGTCTTTATTGAAGGGCTTAGCGCCAACGAGTGGGACCTCAATCAGGGGATCACGTTTCGCTACTTGATGATTGCTACCTTTGAAGAGTGGTTTGAAATGCTGGGCGCCACGCTCTTTATTTACACGCTGCTGGATTATATTGTGCTGGGCAACTATACGGCCGTGTTCGACTTTTTCCCTACCAGCGCAACGAATGGAGAGATTTTCGCTTGGCCGCAAACTGAGGCCCTGTTAAAAGGGACGCTGTATGCAGTTTTAGGACTTAATCTAGTGCTTTTCTTGTGGGTGTTTCAAAATCCAGCCACTGATTCGGTGGTTGAGAAACGGCCGTTGTCCGAGCAGGTTGTGGCTGATTACGGTGAAGAAAGCATTGTCATATTGCAGCTTAACGAGTCAGTTACCCCCGCCAAAGCGTCTGCCCTCCTCACGTTGTTTGATGATGTTGTTGTTATTAACGAGTCTGCAACGCAGACGACGACCGTTTTTGCAGGCGCAACCCTGCCTTTTGATACCCCTCAGCTGCTTCAACAGTATGGCGATCACGTCACTGATTCAACCGTCGTTATGAGCCGGGCAGACTTAACCCAGCTTGCCGTTAATCCGTAAGACCAAATGTGACTTTAGGAGTCAGCCGGAAACGGCCGTTGTTCCCCCCGTTGATTTACGAATATATTTTGTTATTCTATAGTTGATGATTGAATTTCCAGTCGGACTTCATGTTTTAATCACCCGCGAACAGATTCCTGTCACCGGCCCAATGCGCGTTGGGCAATTTAATGTGTTTACGGCCGATTTTAGCGCGTGGCGACTCTTTTTAGACAAGCAAACCCCCTGTATCTGGATAACGGCCGAGCATGTCATCAATTACGACAGCGAAGAGCTCGTTGGGATGCTCCACAAGACATGCCTTCAGGAAGGCTGGCTAAACAATCCACTCCTTGTCTTTATTGATGGACGAGGTCACCACATTGAAGCCCTCCTTAAAAAATGGACCACTCAATTTATCATTTTAGATGGGCTGGCTCAGGCCGATCTTGAAAAAGCTGATTTTCCCCGACAAATTATTCTCAAGCGCGCCATGCGCTCCCGTTCGCTAGTTGAGCTATCACCGTATGAAATCAATAAACCAGTAACTGGCTCTGCTTTTTTTGGACGGCAAGAGCATATTGATGATGTCGTGCGTAATCCAAACAGAAGCTACCTGTTTGTAGGCATACACCGCATGGGTAAAACCTCTCTTTTAAAAGAGATGAAGCGACGGCTAGACAAAGCGGACCCCCCTAAACGGGGGCGAGTGCGTCGGGTGTACATTGACTGCACGGTTGTGACAACCCAAGATGATTTCCTCAAGATGCTTATGTCACAGCTTGAGCGGACGGGATTTACGCTTTTTGGCAAAGTTAACACCAATCCTGATCAATATATGGATGAGCTGTTTGCCCATTATTATGAGGTGCATGGCGGAACCATAACGTTTTTGCTTGATGAGTTTGATCGCTTGCTAACCCACATGCGCCAAGATTGGAATATTGTGCAAAAAATGCAAAAGGCGATTGCTAATCAGCAAATTCGCCTCATTGCGGCTGGGTATCGCAACGCCATCGAAATCACGATTAATGAACAGTCGCCGTTCTCAACGGTGTTTACCCCGGTATGGCTTAAGCCGCTTTCACCGCTGGCTATTGAACAGCTCGTACTAATTCCATTCAATCAGCTTGGCGTAGCCATCGAAGAACCTCAAGCTTTTATCCATAAGCTGCAGGATGAAACGGCGGGTATGCCCAATTATATTCAACATTACTGTCGCATCTTGCTTGAGTACGCAGAGCTGATGAGTTTGAACTCCCTTTCTGTGGCTGATATCCAAAAGGTCCATGAAGATGCTCGTTTTAGGGGCTTTTTGCTCAACTCTTTCATGTCAAATACAGACTTGATCGAACAAGCTATTGTTTATGCGTTGGTTATTGAAAAGATGGACCAAATTGACCGGTTGGCCATGACGACGCTGGTTGATCGGATTTTGACAGAAAGAAAATTGACGTTGACCAAAGAGCAAATTAATTTGGCGTGTCAAAATTTACGGCTGGCGGGGGTATTTACCCAAGAGGAAACACACTATAAGTTTGCGATTGACCAGTTTCAAAAAATGCTGCGCCAAGAGCGGGATGTACTGTTTTTATTTGAGCGAGCGCGTGAAGCGCTACAAACGGAAAAGATATTGGCATGATTGATTCACTGTTCCCGCCGTCGGACTCAAATATTACCCCTCGGGAAGGGCTTTTTCCCGATCGTGAGCGGTATTTGTCACAAATTCTGCGCAGTGTACATCAAGGGAACTGTGTTCGCGTGCTTGGTCCTCGCAGCCGCGGAAAGAGTCAAATTTTAGAAACGGCCGTTTCTCAGCTCATTGAAGGTCAAACCCACCACGCCATCTACCAAAGCCTAAAAGACTTACCTATGGAACAAGCCTTTTTCACCAACCTGTACCGCGATGTTCATTTGGTGAACGAAGCTGATTTTTTTGCGGGACTGTTTTCAAGAATCCAAGAGAAATTAGAGTTCCGCAGACGCCACGCGAGGCAAACTTTTCCCCAGACCGCCTTTGCGTTTCAAAACGAACTTCTCAATTTGATTCGGAACAGCAATCGGAATATTGCCATCTTTATTGATGACCTAGAAACAGCCCCCCCAAATTTGGTAGCAACGCTACTGGGTGTCCTGCAATCGATATTTATGACCCTCGTTGACGAACCTGGGGCTCATTTTCAAGCTGTGGTTTGCGGCTCATTAAGTTTTAGTCAGCTCACCCTCGAAAATGCCTCTCATTTCGAAGCCATTTCCGACCTTGTTTACGTTGCCGATCTGTCGCTTAACGATTGTGAAAAGCTGGTAGAAAGTATATGTTATCAAGCAGATGTATCCTACGAATCGTCAACCGCTCCGTTTTTAATGACCCAAACTGGCGGGGATGCAAACTTAATCACTCAAATTTTAAACTTGAGCATTCGCCAAATGGGGAATGCAGACTATACGATTACGCCTGCTCGACTTGACGAGGCGATTGAAGCCTTTTTGAACGAGCCGCTTGATAAAATCACCCAAGAAACAATCCAACAGATACAAAGCGACGCCAATTTGTTATCCTGCGCTTTAAGCCTGCTTGAACAGGGACAAATGCCCAACAATCAGCTCCCGATTCCCACGAACGAAACCCCAAATCCGCTTGATTTGTGCAGTGCGTTTTTAAGATTTGAAGGCTCTTATCTTATCAAGTGTGACATTTGGCAGCAGCTTTTGATTAAGCATTTAGACCCCGCCCAAATTGGGGGCTGGTATGCTGTGGCTGGCTACTGGCAAGAATCGATTAGCTATTTGGGGCAGGCGGTCGCTGATGGCAAGCGGCAGGTTTTGCCTGAGCTATTCGCGGTCATTATTAACGCGATTCACGTTAGCGAAGAGTCCAAACAGGCGTATAAATACCTAGGAGATGGGTTGCAAGCTGCTTATCCAAAAACATCTATTCAGCTGTATCGTAGAGACGACCAATATTTACTGCCGCTTTACCATTCCAAGGAGGAGTTTACAACCCTGCAGGTTGTTGACCCTATCCCGCTCAATGATCTTAGCCGCTCGGAGATACGCGCCTTAGATGGGCCAGATTACTCCTTAGCCACGGTTGAATCCGAAACCTATTTACTGATTCCTTTGCGTACGGGACAGGCACGCTCTCATCCCATTGGCTTGGTTGTCCTCGGTGGGCTGTTTACAATCTATTCCCCGTATCAGCATCGTAAGGACGTGTTGCGCTTTGTGGAATTTTTGAAGCAGGCGGCGCGAGCTTTATTACGAGCAGAGCTGCTTAAAAAGGATAAGGAACAGCAGGAAATTTTGGATCGGGTTGCTCAAATTACGCCGAAGATTAGTGAACAATTGAATTTGCGAGCAGTATACACGGCCGTTTTAGAGCAAATGATGCAGTACGTTCCCGGAGCCGATTATGGCTGTATCGTGGAGATGGACAAAGAGCGGCAAATATTACGCATTGTGTCAGGGCAAAACAGCTATCCGATTGATCAGCTTCAGAATGATGATCTTTCGCTGATATCTACCCAAGAGCGGCGCGGTATTGCTGGCCGCACGATATTGGAAAAACGGCCGTATCTCATCAACAATGTCTATCACGATCCTGACTACATCAGCGCCATATCAACCACCAAATCCCAAATTTGCGTACCTATCCCGATCCAAAATCGAGTTGGCGCAGCCCTTGTTTTAGAAAGCCGAGCCACCAATGCCTTTACCATGAGCGACCAGAGCCTGATGGAAATGGTTGCCAAACATGCTGGGATTGCCATTGAAAATGCGCGGCAGTTCCAAGACGCCAGCAACCGTCAGCTCAGAGAACGAACCGCAATGATGGCAACTGGCTTGATTCATGATATAAATAGTGCAGTTGCCACCATTCCAGACCTTGTAGACGAATTACAGGATTTTATAGAGCAGGGACACGACATCTCGAAGCCTCTGCAAGATTTGGAAAAAAGCGCCATGGTGACTCATCGCGTCAGCAAGCGATTACGCGACTTTGTCGTCACTGGACAACATGAGATTGGCTGGGTTGAATTAAAAACGCTTATTCAGCACGCTATTGAAATTAGTGAAAACAATCATCCCACACCTGTCAAAACGATTCTTAACATGAATGGGCTAAACCCCCAAATTCAGGTTGATCGATTGTGGATTGAATTGCTGTTAAGGAATTTATTGACCAATGCGTATGAATCGTTTGAAATAGAAGCCGATAAACTGATCACCATAGATGTAGGTATTGATCCTTCCTATTATGTGATCAATGTTCAGGATAACGGTAAAGGTATTCCTCAAGACATCATAAACGACGTTTTTTCGTTGGGGTTTACTACTAAAAATAGCAATCGAATGCACGGTGTTGGCTTGTTTCACTGCCGAATGATTGCTGAAGTCCATGACGGTGAGCTCACGGTTGATAGTCAACTTGGTGAAGGAACAAAATTTACATTGAAACTACCACGTTAAGTGAGCATTCATCATTAATTTATGGAAAAGATGAATGCTCTTCTGGTGACCTAATCCGTTTAAAAAGGGAAATTATTTTTGACGGTCACTAAGTTTGATTTTATGCCAGATTTAAATCATCAAAAGCGAATTTTGCTCATAGAAGACCAAGAGCAATTTTATACCCCAATTACCCGCTGGCTCGAAAGCCGAGGGTATCACGTGACCCATGCTGACTCTTTCTTAGCGGCCAAAACAGCTATCCACACCGCCCATTTTCACATGGCGATTGTGGATCTCAATTTAGACAATGATGATCCTGATAACGAGGCGGGATTTGAGCTTTTGCAAGAGATGCGAAACTTGGGGCTACATCATTTTATGCCCTGCATTATGCTTTCAGCCTATGGCACCATGCACCGCACCCTGCGCGCATTTCGCGATTTAAAAGTAACCAATTTTATAACCAAAGAAGCTGGCTTTAGGCGTGAATTGTTGCCTGCTGTTGATGAGATTTTTAAAAACGAAATCAAAATCAACTTTGACCTTGAGTATGATGAACACTCTGCTGAACTGATGTCGCAGATTGCAGATGATGTGAACTGGTCAATGACCACAAAGCCTGACACCAAGCTGCTCACGATGCAGCTTCTTGATCTCTTCGGTAAGCTGTTTGCTGAAGCTAAAAAGATTGATGTGAGTAAACTCAAGCCTGGTCTAACAGGGGCGGCCGTTATTCGGGTTCAGCCTACGTGGGAACACGGTCGCGGCACTTCATTCGTGGCGAAGGTGGGTCGCGAAGACAAAGTCCGAATGGAGGCAGAGCGTTACGAACAATACGTGCTTCGCTATCTACCTCCCAACACGATTGCTCAGGTAAAAGATGTTGAATACTCTCGTTTGATTGGCATTTTGCTTTATACATTTACTGAAAATGATATGGTGCCGCTTAAGGAGTTTGATGAATTTTATACGGTGCAGTCAGAGCGGACGATCATTCAAAGTCTGCGAAACTTGTTTGAAACAACCTGCTTGCACTGGTATGATGATTCACGCAGTCAGGCTGAAGAGCAGGATTTAGCTCAGCTTTACTTTGATGCTTTTCGCTTTGATGAGCGCAAATTAATCCAGCGAATTCAAGTGGTTCTCCCAGAATTTGATCCCCATGCCCCAACCTACCAGTTTGAACAAAATAAAATTGAGGGAATCAATCCTGTCTACTGGTTAAATCGGCACCAAAACGAATGTATGGTTTCCATTTATCACAGCATTACCCACGGTGATCTGACGGGGCGTAACATTATGGTTGATCAGACCAATAAATGCTGGTTGATTGACTTCTTTAGAACGTATGATAGCCACAT
>JBCCFD010000400.1:0-7636 GCA_039029915.1 Chloroflexota bacterium | reverse complement strand
GATAAAGGTGAGGTAAATGCCACGAGAAAACCAAATAAACCAGTGAGGCGTAATCGGTGCGAAAATATCCTGAACGATTGATTCACCGTTGCTGATAATAAAGCTGCTGTTTTGGTTGCTAATTGCGTCAAGAATAAGTGGGGAAAGAAGGGGCAAGGTTAATATACCGCTGGTCATGGCAAAGGTGACCAAGATAGGTAATGACGGCCGTTTCCAGGCCTTTGCAAACCAGATGTACACCACAAAAAAGGCGAACCAAACAATCATCATAAAGAAGAACAGGGTGCTGGTTGCCGTGCCGAGAAACACAAAAAAACCGGCCCAAACCGCCAGGGAGCGTTTCTCCTCGTCGATGGCGTGAAGTAGGTAGAGTGTGGCTAGGGGAAAGCACCAAATGCTAAGCAGCACCGGATGTGAACTCTGGTACATGGCGTGGGAGCTAAAGGCAAACGAAACGCCCGCTAAAATGGCTCCTGTTTCCGATTTGGTGAGGTAGCGGGCCAGCAGGAACATCGAGAAACCGATAAATGGGTAGTTAAGCCAAATTGCAAAGTTGTAGGCTGGCAGTGCTCCCATGAGGGGATGGAGCAGGAGGGAAACGGCCGTGTTTAGGTGACTAAAGCTATGATACGCTAAATTGGCACCGGCCGGATAAAACATCATCTCTGTATGCCACAGCGATTGATTTGGGTCAGAAAGCGCTCTGAAGGTCCACCAATCCGCCCAGGGATTAATATAAACATCATTGTCTAACCCGATAATAATCCCGTCTAAATTTGATAGAATGGGCCAACCCGCCACGATTGATAAGAACAGAAACAGCAAGAAGACAAGCAGATTGGATTGAATTGGCGTTAGGTTGAATCGTTTATTCATTCAATTTGAGCTGATAAGTTGCTTGGCCGGTGGGTTCGATGATGATGCCCTCGATTTCAGAAGGGAGTGTGAGTTGACCAGATTCTAATGGGAGTACGGCGATCTCATTGATGCCATTATTGTACGTTAAATTTACAAGTTTTATTAAGTCTGACTCGTTGTCTACAAAAAAGAACTGCTTGTCCTCCACGGATGTCATAAAAGAGGGCAGGAAGGGATGATTGGTAAAAATGACGTCAGCTTCCAATTCAATAACCGCTTCACGCACGGGAACCATGTCATAAATTTTGCCATACAAGTAGCGCAGCCCAGCCAGTTGAAAAAGCAGTGCAACAGCCACAAGGCCATACGTTACCTTAGTAAGCGTTTGGCCTTGTGGCTGGTTGACGGTTTCCGTATAGTGATTAAATCCATAAGCAGCAGAAAATAGCAGCAGAGGATAAGCGTGGAGCAGATAGCGGGCGCCCCATTGTTCACCGCCAAATGCTGGCCAAATTAGCACCATCGCGGCGACATAAAGAACGGCCGTAAAAAACACAAATTGATAGATTGGCCAAGATTGCTTCCCCTCGTTTTCAGGCTGGACAAAAGCTAAACTTAACGGCAAAAAGGGGAGTGTAGAGAGTAGCCCCGTCACCGCCTGATGAGAAGATTCAAGCCCCCAAATGAGAAAAGCCACTGCTATCGCCCCGAAACCGGCCCATAAAACGGCCGTTTTTTGATAGTTTGGGAGCCGCAGTCCAAAAAAGAAAAGTATGATAGCCAGTAGCAGCAAAAGGGTGGCCGTAAAGGTCAATGGATCTCGGGCATTGATGTGAAGTAAAAGCCGCCCCATTTTGATAGCGGGCGTGATGGTTACTTCACTGTACGGCTGAACCGGATATGAATCTACTGCGCCAAAGCCAAAAAAGCGAGTTGCCATAGGAAAGCCCAGTGGATGACCGACCCAATACCAATTGAATAACCAGCTTGCAGCCGTTCCAATTGCACCACCGCTGGCAAAAGCACCAATTTTCAACCAATTTGGGGCGGAAATCACCGCAAAAACAATACCCGCTACACCCGCAAATAGATATGTTTCAGGTCTTTGGGCTAGGGCAAGGGCAATGAGTAAGCCACCCCATAAAGCCGGGCGACTTTGTTGATTTTTGAGCGATACGGCCGTGTATGCCATACCCAACGTGACGAACCCAGTCGCCAGACTGTGATCCCAAATTTGGACGGCGTAAAAGATAATAGGGGTGCCAAATACAGATAGCCAAAACCACAGCCAAGGCTGTTTTAATTGAGACAGGGTCACAAGTTTATAAACACCAATCGCTGTTAATAAGCCACCCAAGATCGTTGGAATGAGCAGCCCGGGCAAGCCTAACAGAGCCCATGAATAAGAGAGTAAGAGCGGAAATAGCGTGCTAATGCTTAGATAAATGGCTGATTGTTCTATCGCATAGCCATAATAATAGGGAACATAATTAAAGCTTTCATCAAATTCAGCGTGTGGATAAGGAATATGGGCTGAGTCCCAATTTTGAGCAATCAGTTGCTGGGCTTGCAAATAGCGTAAACCAATATCGTTTGAGTAAAATGTTTGGGTGCGAATCGCAAACCAGCTCAAGAGAAGCAAAACGGCCGTTAAGCCCAGAATATGTTTATAAAATGTCACAGGATTTTTTTATCACGATTCATGTTAGGGGGCTAATGGTAGACTCACCTTTCTGTCCTATTCGATGGGTGAAAGTTTGTATGTAACGGCTCCAGATGGCGCAATTTGAATCTCGCTGAGGTTTTCTGGAACAGTCAGTGAGCCGGGTTCTCTGGCAAGCACGCCGATTTGCTCAATATTTTTGTCAAACACCACGGGAATCAATTGGTTAAGCTGATCGGTATCAGCCACGAAGAAAAACTGTTTGCCTTCAATTGGGCCAACGGTTGCGTGTAAAAATGGTTCATCTGTAAAAATAACGTCTGCTTCGAGCGCTTGAATGGAAGTCTGAAAAGACTTATCAAAGGTCAGCTTTCGATAAAGCAAAATCAAACCCGCGGACTGAAAAATAAATGAAATAATGACGATACCTACAGTGACTTTTTGCACGACTTGGGAAAACGGCCGTTTAGACCTAAGGCGAAAATGCGTCACAGAGTAGCCTGCTAAAAACACAAACAGGGGATAAGCGGGTAAAAGATATCGTGCACCCCACTGTCTCCCGCCAAACGCCGGCCAAGCCAACAGCATGATTAAAATAAAAAAGAGAACTGAGGCAAAAACAAAAGAATAAATCTGATGAGGTGATGACCCTTGCTTTAAGTTCAATTTATTGTGTTCTGCTTGATTCACGAAGGCGAGGCTGAGGGGAAGAAATGGAGCGGTGGAGACCAAACCCAATACAGGCTGCTGAGCGCTTACAAAAATGAGCAGTCCATAGGCCACACCAAGACAGCCTAGCCCTACCCAAAGCACTTTCGTTTTTTGATATTTGGGCACCCGAAACGCAAAGAAAATCAACAAGATGGCCACTAAAGTCAGCAATGCGGCTGAAAAAGTTAGCGGATCGCGAGCATTGATATGGAAAAGGAGCCGCCCCATCTTGATTGCTTCCGTTGATGGGGGGCGGGTGCTCCTAATAAATTCCATAGCGGGGTAAAATGATGGCACACCAATCTTGAACAAGTTTGATCCAAAAGGAAACCCTAGCAGTGTGCCTTGCCAAACGAGATTGACCGCTGCTGAAACGGCCGTTCCCACAAAACCACCGACCAAAAAAGGCCACAGCTTTTTAACAGAGCGGTAATGCGTTAGTCCGAGGGCTAACCCCGTCCCAATTGCAAAGGGAATCGCTTCTGGTCGCTGCATAAAGGTCAAGGCAATTAGGCAACCACCTAGCATCATCTTCCGAACATTAAATGTTTTGAGCGAAACGGCCGTAAAGGCCACCCCCAGTGTTGTAAAACCCACAGCTAAGCTATGATCCCAAATTTGGACGGTATAAAAAGCGACCGGTGTCCCAAAAACTGAAAGCCAGACCCACAAAAACGGCTTTTCAATTTCAAAGTTTTTAACAAGTACATAGACACCATAGCCAATCATTATGGCACCAATGATGAGGGGCGCAATCATGCCATACCAGCCAAAAGCGGCCAGAAAAACGGCCGTAATAAGAGGAAACAGCGGGCTAATATTGAAATAAAGCGCGTCATTGTGCAGCAAATAAGCGACGTAATATGGAATATGCTGATAATCTGGGTCAAACTGCTCGTTTGGATACTCAATTGCCGCTGAAGTCCACTGATTCTGGGTCAAATAGCTATCAATTTGAATCATCCGCAGCCCCGTATCACTAGCAAAGAAAGTACGGGGGGTGAGCATGATAGCGGTTAGGATGATGAGAAGGAGGGTGAGCAAGGAAAAATGAGCGGCCGATTTCATGGGGGCTTTGTAGCACATTCATTTTAGAAAGTCTATGAAAAGGGCGGGAAACAATGGTACTATGTGAACGAATAAAGATGAAGCGACTTTCTTTACCTTCCGACAGGCTCAGAGCGCGTAAGCGCTGAACAAGCTGTTGTCTTCTGAGTTGTTATTCCTTATGATCCCTTTTCTATGGATACAATTGAAGACCTAATCCGCACGCGACGTTCAATTCGACGCTATCAAGAAACGGCCGTTCCCCAATCCCTTATCGAACAAATACTAAACGCTGCTATGTGGGCCCCATCAGCTCATAATCGCCAACCTTGGCGTTTCGCCGTGATGAGCCAGTTTACACAAAAAGCACGCCTGGCCAATGCAATGGGTAATAAACTCCGCCAAGACCGTACAAAAGACGGTGATCCGACTGAAGATATCGAAAAAGATGTGGCCCGTTCCTACGCCCGACTGACTCAAGCACCCGTCATCATTATCATTTGCCTCTCTATGAGCGACATGGATCATTATCCTGATGAACACCGCAGTTCGGCCGAGCGAGTCATGACAATTCAAAGCGTGGCGATGGCAGCCCAAAACCTACTCCTTTTAGCTCATCAGCACGGCTTAGGTGCCTGCTGGGTGTGTGCGCCTCTCTTTGTACCAGGCCTCGTTCGAGATACGTGTCAACTGCCCTGTAGCTGGGAGCCGCAAGGATTAATCACGCTGGGATATCCTGCTCAAGAAAAAGTAAAGACGCGTCAAGATTGGCGTTCAAAGGTGCGTTTCCTGTCATGAAAATCTGGGCAATCATCCCCGTCAAAACGCTTTCAAAAACGAAGACTCGCCTGGCATCCGTTTTGCTACCAAATGAGCGAGCCAATCTAACCCTAAAGTTACTAAAAAGACTCCTGTTCCAAATTGATAAGGTAGCCTCTATCGATCGAGCTATTGTCGTCTCTCGGGATGAGCGGGTTTGTCAGCTGGCTTTAGCCCCAAACCAGAGCGCTTTATCAGAACCAGAAGGTGAAGATTTAAATGGTTCGGTCTCTTTTGCTTTTAAGTACGCTCAACAGGCTGGAGTTACGCATTGTCTCATATTGCCCTCTGATTTGCCTTTAGTTGAGGCAGCTGATTTAGACCTATTTTTAAGTCAAATTGGGAAAGATACTGCGGGAAAAACGGCCTTAATTTGCAGTGACGCTATCCAAATGGGAACAAATGCCTTGCTTTTACCCACCAACAAACCGTTCCAATTTCGATATGGACCAAACAGCTACGAACAACACCTCGAAGAGATGCAGCAAAGGGGCTTAAATCCTATTTCTCTTTTTGTACCTAATATTCAGTTTGATTTGGATAATGAGGCAGATTGGCAAAAATACCAGCTTTACACACTTTAAGTGAAACGAAGTTCCTGCTTTGATTAAAACGTTAGGAGTTACGCAAATAGCGGTCACTGAGCCTGTCGAAGTGACTTTCTTAACCCTTCGACAGGCTCAGGGTGCGTAGGTCCTGAACGTAAAAAAACGAAAGCGGCGCCACAATTGTGACGCCGCTTTACCAAAGGAGTTAAAACATGTGAACGGTTGTTTAGCAGACAACAGTAATATAGGATTAGTACCTTACGATCGTGATTACAGCAGTTCAGTCGGCACATCGTTTAAACTCACCAACAAAGAAGGTCAGTTAGGCCGTCCGAAATCGTAAAGGCCCAATTTTCTGAAACAAAAAACCCCTTTTTTCGTAAAGATTTTTGGGTCGGCTAATTAGCTTTTTTACGGAAGGGCTGATTAGCCGACCTCTATTATTAGCATTATTTATTTCATTTATTTTTCATGTCTTAAAACAAAGACATGGTATGGAAAAACAGACTCTAGGAGGACAAATGAGTTTTTTATCGTGGGCGATTTTAGGTGTTTTGGCAGGTTCCGTTGCGGGCTGGTTAACGAATAACAATCGATCGGGATGTCTTTATAATATTTTCATTGGCGTGCTGGGGGCCTTTATTGGTGGCTTTGTAATGCAGTTTGTCACTGGTGAAAGCTTCGCATTTGATTTTGATATAAGAACATTTATTGTGGCTGTTTTAGGGTCCGTAATTTTACTGTTTCTGACTGGAGCGACTCGACCAAAGGGGAAGCGCAAGAAGAAGTAGCCGACCGCCCCTGACTCAGTTGAACGGCCGTTTTCACCATGAAGTAGCAGATTACGGCCGTTCCTAAGGCAGTAACAAAATTCCCCACCATAAATCCCTGCACCCACAATAGTGGATTTTCAAAAATGGATAAATTGCTCGCTTGCGTAGCCGGAGAGTCAAAGAACCAGCGACCTAATTTAAAGCTCAGACTATAGAGCGGCGCCACCACAAAAGCATTCCAAATGCTTAAAGAGGCGAACATAGCCGCCCTGTGCAGCTGACGCCATTTTGAAAGCAAGAACGAGGCCAGCAAAATGTTGAATCCCGGCGTTGGAAGAATGCTAATGAAGGTGCCAATGGCAAAAGCTAGGCCCAACTGGTGGGGCGTGCCCGGTTGACTGAGAAACTGCTCGCGCAAATTAGCGGCTGAAAACTTTTTGGGAAATTTGAATTGGATTGCGTTTACCTTCAATAACATGACCGTAGTGTAGCGGTTATTTTTTGGTCAAAATGGTCACAAAACCCACGCAAACCTGACGCATTCTCGACTATCCATGCAGTATGGCATTTGCTAGCGCAACGGGTGATTGCTGATTATCAGGCAAGCGGTGCTCATTTTCTTTGATAAACGAAGCTACTTTCCTCTGTGTTTGATACGAAACGGCCGTTTGTTGACTCAAGCAGGCACAAATCTCTAGTATTTGCTGATGATTACTTGTTCCATCTAAAAATTGAACATACAGCCATAAACTGTCACAAATTAGCGGCAGGCGGTTGAGGGAAACGGCCGTTTGTAAACCAGACCGCAAATGAGTTTCTGCCTCAGAAAGTTGATTCGCCTCAATCGCTAACATGGCAAAAGCAAGGTGAGCATACGCTATGCCAGCTTGGTCATTTGCCTCCTCAAAAATAGTCAGGGCAGATTCAAGCAAAACTAACCCTATTTTAAGCTCACCGTTTTGAGCAGCAATTTTGCCTAATTCAAGCTGTGGCCAAGCTTTCCCTAGTGTGAGCCTAATCTCATCAAAGATTGTGAGGGATTTTTTAAAAGAATCTTGGGCGATAGCAACATCATTTTTATAACGGGCAATTCTGCCCAACCCCAGATAAGCAAACGCCATCCCTCGTGAATCATTCATTTTCTCAGCCATCTTCAAGCTCATTTCAACATTTGATTCTGCTTGCGTGAGGTCACCAATCAACACTTGTGCCGTGCT
>JBCCFD010000399.1:0-7659 GCA_039029915.1 Chloroflexota bacterium | reverse complement strand
CCAACGATGGTGCGATATTCACCGGCAACGGCCGTTTCTGGCAGCACAATTGGGTGAATCTGAATCAGCGTATCCCCTTCCTGCCAGCCCCACGACGGGGCGTCTAAAGCGTCTCGCTGAGCAAGGGGCACGCCATCTTCTCCTAATATTTGAGCAAACATCACTACATCCGTAGTGAAGGTTGGGGGCACAATGGGGCCAATTTGGCTGGGGTCGTTGACGCGCCAAATCGTCACGAGTTCGGCCTCGTTGCCTGAGGTCAGATTGTGGGTTAGCCATTCGGTGTGGATCAGGGTGATGGCGTTGTTGAAATTAACGGCCGTTTCTGAGCCAATTTCATCTGATAGGGCAGACCCATCAACCGCATAGGCTGTGAAATTGGGGTCAAGGTCAGTTGCGCGGAGTTGAACCGTTTCAATAGGTGTGAGCCAATTTAAAAAGTAAGGATGGGCTGCCGTCGATTGCGGCACAACGGCCTGGCTTGTAGCCGCGTTGGGCAGTAAAAGCGCATACTGCGCATTCATCCACCGTTCACTGTGAGGCGATTGGGCCGTCAAAACCAAGCTAATCGACGGATCATGGGCCGGGCCGGGATAAACGGTCGAAAGTAAAATCGTTTCTTCAGGCGGAGCATCTTCTACAAACGCTAACGCCTGTACTAAATTTTGCTGGTAAGCTCCGCGGACCTCTGGCAGTTGGGCCCACTGTACAAAATAAGCCCGGGTCGTTTGCCAACCGGCAAAAATAAGCCATATGGCGCTTAGAACGCTTACCAGTTGCTCAGTTTGTATGTGCCACTGCTGGCGCTGCTTGATGAATTGCCAGATGTGACTAAAACCAATGGCGGGAATCAGATGAACCACAGCAAGGGCGGCTAAGTTTCGGGTGGTGTTAGCGGTTGCTCCCGTTAAAAGGGAAGGAATGATGCCCACGCCAAACCACAATAAGACGAAGGCATAAGACGGCCGTTTCCAATGCCAAATCGTGATGAGTAAGCCAACCACGAAGAAGACGGCCGTGACACCATCCAAAACGGGTCGGCCAGGGATATTATAAGCTAAAAATAGATCGCCACGGCCGGGCCAAATAAATGCCAGCAGCGCCGATGAGATATTGGCGAGTACGGGCTGAAAATTACCCGTTGTCAGCGCCAGTAGGGGGCCATCTAACATTTCAAGCCGAGTCAGTGCAAAAGGGTTCCGCTGCAAGTAAAGATACATGGGCAAAAAAAGCAGCCCTGCAAACAAAAGCCCAGCCCCAGTCGGTTGCCACATCCGCTGAGCACGTCTGTCTCGAATGATGAAAAGGTAGATTACGAACAAAGGGAAAACAAGCCAGGCCACCCGTGAGGCGAGATAGATATGTAAGGTTAGCCCAATGCATAAGCCAAACAAAGCTGTAAAAATAAGCTGCTGTTGACGGCTGAGTTTTTCTTTGAGAAAAAGTATCCAATAATACCAAACGGCCAGACCAAAAAAGAAGGGGAGCATGCCGGCGCGGAGCGCTTGACGGCTGGTGGCTAAGGGCCAAAATGAGACGCTCATTATACCAATCGTCAAGAGTGCGGTTTGCGTGCTGAAGGCGCGCTTGACCCAACTGTAGGTGATGGCCAATACGGCCGTTCCAAATACCACATTTACAAAACGCAGAGCAAACAAAGATTCACCCAGCAAGCCCATAAAGCCAGCCACCATGTAGCTATAAAACGGCTCGCTTCCGTAGTTAAGTGGGAAGTAAAAAAGGAAAATGCCATCTAGCAACCCCAACGCCTCTCGCCCGTGGTTGGCCTCATCATGAGTCAACCCTGGAGGCACTTCCGTAAGCAGGGCAACCCTGAGGGTAAAGGCCACCCAGAAGATAAAAAGTAGCAACGGTTTAGTACGGTTGAATTTCATACAAGGCGGGCATTATATGATGAATCGAGGCTGAATGGTAATAAACGTTTGCACATAAAAAATGGCTTATAAAAGCAAAAAACTGGACTCAACTTGTTTGGGTATTTTATTTTTTTCTGATACGCTTAAGTATTGTGTGGTGATCCAAGCGTCACAAAAAAGTTGGAATCAGTGTAATTAAGAATGAGTTCTTCACCGTCCAGTCGTCGTAAACCTGCCCGAGTTCGCTTACCGCTTTGGGCACTTGCAGTCGTTGCACTCGCTTTTGCTGGTGTCATTATTTGGGCATCCGTTTGGCTTTTTCAAACAACACAAACGATGGCTTCCGCTTGGGAAATCACCAACCCCGAATTTCAACAAACCAACACCACAATTGTTCAGGAACCTTCATCAGTTAATTTAAGTGAGTCTGGTCCTGAGGTCGTTGAAGAAACAAATCCTATTTCTGTTTTGTCAACAGATGTTATTAAACCTTGGTCAGGACATGAGCGAATCACGATTTTGCTCTTAGGCATTGACCAGAGGTGTGATGAAACAGGCCCCCCTCACACTGACAGTATGATGGTCTTAACCATTGATCCGGTAGGCAAAACGGCCTCTTTATTATCCCTGCCAAGAGATTTATGGACTGATATTCCGCAAGTCGGTGTTGATCGAATTAATCAAGCCTTTTACTTTGGCGAGCTTTATGAACTGCCTGGCGGTGGCCCAGCTATGGCAATTGATAGCGTCGAAGGATTACTTGGCGTTCCCATCCAATATTTTGTTACTGTCAACTTTGACGCTTTTGTTGAGGTTGTTAATTTAATAGGTGGCATCGAAATTGATGTTCCAGAAGCAATAGATGATCAAACTTACCCCGATCGATGTTACGGATACGATCCGTTTTTACTCGATGCTGGGGTACAACGTTTAGACGGAACCACGGCTCTCAAATATGCACGAACACGCGCCACATTTGGTGGCGATGTTGACCGTGCTGGTAGGCAGCAAGCGGTAATTTTGGCCGTTCGAGACCAAATTGCACAGCTCGACATGGTGCCTCAATTGATAGCCCAAGCACCACAGCTATGGCAGACGTTACAAGATAATATCCGGACAAATATGTCTCTGGAAGAAGGAATGCAACTCGCATTGCTCATTCAAGAGATTCCCCGAGAAAATATCAACTCTGCAATTATCGATTTTAACTACGTTTACAATGAAACCACTCCCGATGGGCGACAAGTTTTGGTTCCGATCCGTGATAATATCCGTGAGTTGCGAAATGAGCTTTTTGCACCACCTGAAATCCCCGCCCCGCAAATTGAAAATTTGCCGGCGTTGATGGCAGAAGAAAATGCTCGTGTGGCTATTTATAATGGAACGGCCGTATTTGGCCTCGCCGCGGCAACCGAAGAATATCTAAACCAGTTTGATCTTAATCTCGTTGAAATTGGCAACGCAGATTCTTCTGAATATCGTTCAACGCAGGTGATTGATTACGGGTCGAATCCAAACACAACCCGCTACATCACCCAGCTTATGCAAGTGCCCCCTCTCAATGTTAGCAATGGCAGTGACCCAGAGGGCGATTTTGATGTGCTAATCATTATCGGGAATGATTGGCGTGCTCCCTCTCCATAAACAATCGATTTGACGCTCTAGCGTTTTGTCTACCCTAATTGATGGATAACGATTGGGAAGAATGTAGACGAAACCTCAGGTTCTGTGTGTTTTGATTCCTATTATTATTCTGGACTGAACACGAGCAGTATGTAGGCATTCAGCCTGATTGATGTTTGGTTGAATAGACCTGGGTAAACGGAAAGAAGTCGTTTGAAATAGAGTTTGAAAAATGTGTTTCGTTCTCTTAGTGAACGGAAACTGTTTTTCCCTATTTAATCAAAATCTTTTCTCCGTTCATATCAATAGCTGGAGGGTATTTTTTATATTTGATAAACGAACTCCTGCTGATGGTGGCATTTGTTTTTGTTTTCGTTTATCTAAATTTCAAAGTAACTACTGTTTGGCAACCAACGCTTTTGAATACAAAAATGCCAGAAGTTTGTCACAATCTCAGGGTATGCCACTGATAAAGATGCGGTACCTTTTATTTGAGAAACAGTGGTGAGAATCATAGAGGAGATGGGATGTCCCGAATTGTCAAGAGGAGGCTCATTTTCGGGGTGCTGTTTATTTTGATTGGCTGTTTACCGGCCAATGAAGATGAACCAAACGAGCCGACAATTATTGAAGTAGAAGAAACGGTGGAGATCGTTCAAGAGGTGACTGCCACACCTAATGTGACGAGTGCTCCTCCTGTTTTGCCCACACCTTTACCGACTGAAAAACCAGATGCCTGGCTTCGCGTGGGGAGTGAAGCATCGGGCGTTCAGCTGTCAATTCCGCCTGAATGGGTCAATTTATCCGGTGCTTTGGATACGGTTTCAGCGACCAATGCTTTGGGATTGGTTGTCCTGCTGACGAGCGATACGGAAAGAACCGGTAGCGCGCTGTTGGCGGGAAAAGGGAGCGGTGAGGGTGCCTACGCGGCTGGATTAATTACCAATTTGGCGCTGCCATCGGGTGATCCCACTGTAGGTTTATCGACATTGACTGAACAGTTGGTTGGTCAAGGTGTGACTGTGCCTCAAGTTTCTTCTATTGCTTCACAGGTGAATAGTGAGGGGAGAACGATTGGTGGGGCTTTTGTTGATGTTGAGGGAACGGCCGTTATTTTCCCAGACAGCGCCAATCAACAAATGCGCACGCGCTTGCTCTATTTTCCAATTAGTGGTGCAGATGCAAATGAGCCTAAGCAGGCTTTGTTTATCATGAGCGCAGATGCGTCTCAGTGGTCAACGTACGAGCCTATCTTTAACCGAATGATGAACCAAGTTGTGGTTTATGATTTGATGGAAGATGATTTGGTGATCAACGATGGGCGAGCCAATGTGGAAGGAAGTTTAGGGCAGACTGATGTGGTCAACGGCCGTTTGGAAGCTAACGTCTCAGATATTTGGACGTTTTCAGCCGAGAGCAATCAATATGCAACCATTAATATAAGCCCAGACGATCGAGACATCGATTTGATTCTCAAATTAATCGATCCCAACGGGAAGACCGTGGTTCAAATTGATAATGCTTTTGCTGGGGATACCGAGGTGGTACTCGATTTACTGCTCACTGAGTCTGGTATGTATGTTATTGAAGTGAGTGAGTTTTTCCAAGATTTAGGTCGCTACACGTTGAGCTTGGTGTTAACGGATGAGCCACTCTTTAGCGGCGGCGGTGAAATCACCTTTGGGCAAACGATTCAAAGTGATCTACCAACTGCTAGCCAGAAATTCTGGCTATTTGAAGGTGTGGCTGGTGAAGAAATTAGTGTGGTGCTCATCCCAGAAGGTGAGTTTGACGGAATTCTTGAGCTTTATGCCCCGAATGGTGAAAAACTAGTGGGGCTTGATGAAGGCTTCAACGGGGATGCCGAGGTGATTTCTGGCTATGCCTTGCCGCTTTCCGGCGAATATCGCATTGTGGTTAGTAGCTTTGCTGGAAATGGTGGCGTCTACTCTCTCTCTCTTGATCGAGGTGGAGAAGATACGACAAACTTTTATGATGCTGGTGATTTGGCATTTGGTGAGACTCAGCAAGAAGAGCTGCGACCCAATGAAGCGCACGCGTGGTTTTTTAACGGCCGTATTGGTGATGACGTCACGATTGTTGTGCGGCCTTTAGAGAGCGATTTAGACATTGATCTATGGCTCTTAAATCCTAATATTGAGCGGATTAACTCGCAAGACCTATTTTTGGCGGGCGAGCCAGAGCGACTTGAACAACGCCTGCCTGAAGATGGCCAATACCTTATCTTAGTCAGCGATTTTTATGGGGTCAGCGGTCGTTATGAAATCTCACTCTCAGCTCAACCGATTGCCACCCCTCAACCGGTTGGTGTTCTGCAGCTGGGAACGGCCGTTACCGGGGCACTTCAATCCAATCAAACCAATATTTGGTACTTTGACGGGAGTGCTGGAGATATTGTCACCTTTGAGCTTACCGGCAGCAGTGCCAATGCAGACCTGCTGTTTGATATTATCGATCCGGCTGGTAACCGCGTTAAAATTGTTGATGAACAAATTACGGGGTCTGGTGAGCTGTTTGAACGATATACGCTTTCGGAAGACGGTCGCTGGGGCGTGGTTATTCGCGAATTTTACAATGAGGCGTCATCTTATTCACTTCTAGTGAAACGAGCACAATAAAAATGATGCCATAAATGATGCCATAATTGAGACGCCCCGCAGGGCGTCTCAACTTCTTTAGTGATTTTGGACAAAGTCAATGCGGACGAGGTTATCGTCACAACTGGCTCTCGTTTGGATACGATAAACTTGAGAAACGGCCGTGCCGTTCTGTGACTCTAACTGGACGTTGTACTCACGCACAACTGGGGCATCAAACAAAAAGACCTCCCAACCAGAATCGCTGTACAGTGGCGCACTTCCCGCAATGGCTCGCTCATCAATACCTTCTCCCCAAACATGAACACGATAGGCGCCAATTTGTACCGGATTCTTTTGTAAATTTAAGACTTCACCAGCGACACCCAGCCAATCACAGCCTGAGCTATTTGAGAAATTTCTCAAATAAAAGGGGCTTGTATCTGTCTTTGTAAAAGGAAAGGCGGAGCGTGTGGGGGCCGTTGTTGGTGTTGGGCCAGTTGGCGTGGCTGTTGGCGTATTTGTTGGCGTGTTTGTGGCCGTTGGTGTTGGCGTTCGCGAGGGGAGCGTTGGTCGTGGGGTTGGTGTATCGTTACTTCGAGGTGTATTTGATGGGAGCGGTGTAAATGTCGGTAGTGGCGTGACTGGTGTAAATGTAGGCTGTATCAGCGATGGGGTTGCCGTGTCCGTTGCGGTGGGGCGAATGGCGATTGAGGCCGCCGTGGGAGTTGCATTTTCATTAGAGTTAAATCGCTCGAATATGCCCGAAATAAATTGAGGTGTGTCTGCCGTTTGATCGGTACCAAAAAGAAAATAGCCAAAATAAAAAATCCCCCCACATGCTACCAGCATCAAAATTGAGGTGATAAAGTTGCTAATTGCGTCAAAGCGCCGTCTTCTTCTCCTGTTTGCCATCGCTAAGATCCTAGTTCAACTAAAATAACAATATCTGCATTTTGCCTCAGCATCTCAGTCCATGCCAAAATTGACTCTTGTCGGAGTTGATCCAATCTAGGCTGAGGAATGGGATGTTGGGGATCGCGCTCGGTTGTTTGGATGATGTAATAGTAAGTTAAACCGTCTGCTTCTTGATTTGGAGGGAGTAAGCTGGATTGTCCCGCATCGAGGCTGAAAGCAACTTCTTGAAAAGTTGGCGGGACGTTTTGAAGCGGCCAATCGATGCCAAAAAAGCCAACATCGCCCCCTGTTGGCACCTCATTGGTCAGCTCTGGAATGGAGTGCTGATTGGCCAAATTAGCAAATGATTCCCCACTCTGAATTTGCGTTAATAGCGTGTTGGCTAACGCTTCATCAGCGACTTTTATATAGCTGGCCCGAACTTGGTCACTGGTGGTGGGGACGGAGGCCGCAACCTCTGAAACAAGGGGCCCATAAAGGATGCCAAAGGCAATCTCTTGGCGCAGTTCTTCTTCGGTGTAAAAGTTGCGTTCGAGCCATGCTTCAAAATTTTCTCGTCCTTCTGCCGCTTCGATGAGTGATAATATCTCCTGGTCGATTCGGGCTTCTTCTACTGTAAGACCCGCTTCGAGGGCGGCTTGGAT
>JBCCFD010000398.1:0-7712 GCA_039029915.1 Chloroflexota bacterium | reverse complement strand
ATTTTATTTTTGATTCTATAGAGTCAACGTTCCTGAAAAAGAATGAGTTCCATTATTCACAAAGTCGGTTGTTTTGACTATTTGGCCATTAATATTTGCAGCGAAGTTCACTCCCTAAGACAAAGTATGGAGCCAAAATTTTTAATAATTGACTGGAGTTACGCAGTACCACTGGTGCAAACCTCTGAGGTTTTTATAGACCTTCTTATGATTCCCAGGCAGATTAGAAACCTCAGAGGTTTTTGAGGTTTTTTAGCGCGTAACATCAGTAATTGAATAAGTCACTGCAAAGAGCTTGTCACCAGCAGACCCTAAGACCAGACCAATTCGGCAATGGTGGATAACGTTTTAACTTGATCCCCAGCTTGATAGCCGTTGGCGCTTAAAAGCATTGTGGTAATCCCTTTACACGCTTTCCATAGCTCTAGCTGCTCACGAATATGTTCTTTGGGACCAACGAGACACACATCATCAATAAGCTGGGCCGGAATGGCCGCTTCGGCCTCTGCTTTTTTACCGGCTAGATAAAGGTCTTGAATTTGGTCGGCCACTTCACCGTATCCATACCGCACAACCACATCTTTGTGGAAGTTTTTCTTTTTGGAACCCATACCGCCAATATAGAGCGCTAAAAACGGCCGCATTTGGTCACGGCAGGCGTCAATATCATCACCCATCGCTACGGGCACGTAGCAAGCAGTTTCAAAAGAGTCATATCCTTTACCATTACCGGCTTTCTCAAAGCCCGCTTCGACAAAGGGGCGATAAACGTCATCAAAGTGGCGGGGTGAAAGCAGCATGGCTAGCCAGCCATCCGCAATTTCAGCCGCTAAAGTGATGTTTTTTGGCCCCTCAGCACCCAGATAAATGGGGAGATCAGAACGGCCGTGTAGGATGCTTTTCAAAGGCTTGCCCATGCCCGTTGCGTCCGGGCCATCGTATGGAATCGAATATTGCTCTCCGTCATGCACTAGCGGTGCTTCCCGCTTAAAAACCTGCTTCATCACGTGGATATATTCACGCGTCCGCGCCAGTGGACGACGATACGATTGCCCATACCACCCTTCCACAACCTGCGGGCCAGAAGCGCCAAGGCCAAAAATCATGCGGCCTTCGCACAGCTGGTCAATCGTCATAGCTGCCATAGCTGCCGCGGCTGGTGTACGGGCGGACATTTGCACGATTCCTGTGGCGAGCTTAATGCTTTTGGTTTGTCCGCCGATCCAGGCCAGTGGCGTCAGGGCATCCGATCCATACGCTTCAGCCGTCCAAACGGAGTCGAAGCCCATCGCTTCTGCTTCCTGAATCATTTTGATGGGTATTTGAATTTTGCGACCTGAGTAGCCTAAATTGATTCCTAATTTCATGACGTATCTCCTCATAATCTGATAAATAATCTATCAATCTCAATTATAGGCTGAAATGTCGAAATGTGAGGCTTGGGAGCGTTAACTGATCTGAAAGGATAAAAGCGTACCGTATTTAGACAATTGTTCTCCACAAATCTTGTGCCAAGTGCAAAAAGGAAGATTCATGAACACCTATACGCGTAAGAAAGCCGCTATTTTCGGTTTGATATTACTATTGTTCATTGCTGCCTGTTCTCAACCCTCTCAATCTGCTGATGAAGTTGCTGAAGCAGAAACGGCCGTTGAAGAAACTGAGCCAACCGCAGAGCCAACGGAAGAGCCAACCGAGGCGCCGACCGACACGCCCGAGCCAACCAATACCCCTGAACCAACCGACACGCCAATCCCAACCGATACACCAGAGCCAACGGACACACCCACCCCATTACCAACTGACACGCCTGTGCCAACCGACACACCCACTCCAACGGAAACACCGGTGCCAACCGACACGCCAACATCAACCCCTATTCCACTACCCACCAACACGCCCGTTCCCCCAGAACCAACGGAAGAACCCACACCTGACAATATCACACTGTATTACATCTCTAATCCCAATGATATTTTAGGCACCTTCCCGGTACGGCCGTTTGACAAAGCGGCCATGTATAGCAATATGCTTAACATTCAAAATGCGCTCAATGCCATGAAGGGACAGCTTGACGGTATCCGTAATGGAGACGGTGCTGCCTGCGACGCTTATGTCAGCACGTACAATAATTTGCTGTTCTCTGGTGTATTTTATGATGAGATACCCGCCGATTGGGAAGATTTAGCATTTGGTTACGAAGTCTCGTTTATCTTTTCGCTAGATCGTACCCGTCCTGCCTACCTTTCGTGCGTTGATTCCGGTGGCGTCGACCAATTTAATCTTGACCTCGCCTTCTTAACGATTGAACAAACGCTGAATTTCTTAAATCCGCGCGTGAATGAAGCAGCGGCGAGACAGTAAGCGCTGCAATCAGTGATCTAGTTAAGTTTGACGGTAACCGTAGGGACATAGCGCGCTATGTCCCTACTTGAAAACACGGCCGTTTCGTTTATCATATCCGCGGAGAACAAATGAGTGGCAGAGGAGGCGCTATGTCACAGAACATTCCCCTTTTTGATGAAATATGGAACTACAGCCAGCCGAAGGAAACGGCCGTTGAATTCCGCAAGCTTCTCCAAGAGCCGCATATCCAAAACGACCTCAATGCCAAGCTTCAGCTGCTTACCCAACTGGCCCGCACCCAAGGGCTTCAGCGCAAATTTGACGAAGCCCACGCCATTCTTAATGAAGTTGAACCCCGACTCAATGACGCCCTAACCGTTGCTAAGATACGGTATGCGCTTGAGCGTGGACGAACGTTCAACTCAAACAAGCAAACTGAGCTGGCACGGCCGTTATTTCTCCAAGCGTATGAACTGAGCCAAGCAAACGGCGAAGATTTTTACACCATCGATGCCGCCCACATGATGGGCGTGCTTGACGGCGATTTAGAGGCCCAAATGGCGTGGAATCTTATCGCTATGGAGGCAGCTAAAAAGACAACCAGCGCGCGTGCCAGACGATGGATAGGTAGTTTAAGCAACAACATCGGCTGGACGTATCACGATCAGGGAAAGTATGAAGAAGCATTGGCAATGTTTGAACAAACCCAAGCTTTCTTTATTGACGAAATCCCAAACGCAGGCAGAGAACGCATCGCCCGCTGGTGTATCGGCAAGATGTAC
This sequence comes from Chloroflexota bacterium, assembly GCA_039029915.1. Lineage (GTDB taxonomy): Bacteria > Chloroflexota > Anaerolineae > Promineifilales > Promineifilaceae > QQUD01. The sequence continues at coordinate 4,584 of JBCCFD010000398.1, read as the reverse complement.
CGTCTCCTCAATCGGCTGGATGAGTCGCTAGACGTTCAAAAACAGCTCGAACGGGCGTATGCTGAGCTAGAAGATGATGATGGGTATGTGCAGGAGGAGCTAGGCGAAACGCTTTTTGCAATGGGTCAGAAATATAAGGCTATCCCCCACTTTGCCAAAGCGTATTACATCTTATCCCAAGATGATTGGTTAATCGCCAATGAATCCGAGCGATTAGAGCGGCTGAAGAAATCGGGAAATATTGAAGACAATTAGCCAGCAGATGCCGCGACACACGTGGACTCTCTATGATCATCCATGTAAATCGCGGCACCCACTACTGTTCTGTCAAGAATCAACTGATGGGAATCTAAATGTACGGAACCTGAGGTTACTCAACCGTGATGGTTACTTCACCGCCAAGCAATTCGCCGTTTGCCACAAAATCAGTGTGATCATTCCCATTTAAGGTCACCACAATGTGATTTTCACCTTCAGGCAACTCCCCGAGATGGAACCAGAACCCATACATGCGTCCCACCTTTTCACCATTCACATAAACGTGGGCGTGCCCTTCGTTTAGAATGGTATCTTCGCCCGTTAAGGCTGGCGTAAATTGCCAGTTATCTATTTCCACGTGCAGGTTGTAGCTATTTGGGTTTTCAGCGATCACTTCAATCAAGGTCACTTCGGGAATCAACGCCTCCTCGGTTAAATCAAGCACGCCACTGCTGTGGTCGGTAGCGTTAGCAACGGCCGTTTCATATTGGCTTTGCGCCGTGGCCGTATAGCTAAATCCAAACAGCAGCAAGATCACAACCAAATTAACCGTCGCAAACATCACCCGCCAGTTCAGCCTTTTATGAATACCAATCGGGGGCTTGTACACATGCCCGGGTCCGTTAAACAAGAAAACGATCAGGGCCGCGTGCAAAGGTGTGTGCCCAATCACCTCGACTTTGCCAAAAACGAGCGTCGTGGTGAAAAAGACAAGGGTAATGATAGCCGCTAACGGCCGTTCCAATAGACCGATCAACAGCAAATATCCCAGTGAAATCTCCACAAACGCCGCTCCCTGCAAGAAAAATTCAGGCGGCAGGCCCAGCGCCAGCTGTGGGGTTTGCTCAATTAAATACAGGCTCCAGCCGGGATAAACGAGCTTTTCAAAGCCTAACCAAATCAGCGAAAATCCGATAGTGGCGTACAGGGCTGGTAACCCCAAACCGCGAATACGATCGTCTTTCATCTGACTCGTTAGTAAATAAAAGCCAATCCCCGCATAGTGCAAATAGTCTAGCAGGTGAAAAAAGCCAAACTCAATGATGCTCAGCAGGTATAGTCCAATAAGGCCCGCTCCCGCATAGGGCGTCATTTTGGGGAACAGCAGCATCAATGCCAAAATAAATTGGAGCCAGACGAGCCACGCCAAGTTTGAGCTTAGCTCAGGGGCAAGGATAGCGTTGCTCGACCAAGAAACCAGTAATAATGTCGCCATCGCAATGCGCATGACTACAACGCTGTAGGATTGCTGTTGAATAAGCCACTGGTTGATACGGCCGTACCAGCCCGTTTGGTCTAACTGCTTATCAATCACCACCATACCGCCAATGACCACAAAACTTAACAGGGCCAGCGCGATGAAGGTGGGCGTCATAATTTCGGCCAGCGTTAACGGCCGTTCTAAATAATTAAAATCAGTGAACCACTTGACATGAGCTGAGGCAGGCTGCACTAGCCCAAGAATCAAAACACCTAATCCAGCCAGCACAATCGTGCGAACCATTGTAAGATTAGACTGTTGCTTTATTTGAAACATCTGAATTCATTCCTCTTAGGTAGATGACATTTTTTTGATCTTTTCTTCCATTATGTGGAGAACAAAAAGTATCTTGAAATAAAACAGCTTCGTAAAAATTTTTGTTCTCCTGTAAGTAATTTTCATCAACCAATTTATATTCAAGATATTTGTTGAAAATTACTTAACAGAATCATTTTCATAACTACATGATACCCAAAAAATAGGTTTCACTCAGATGACGAATGTCATCATATTTTTGTGACAAGCAGGCAATTTACATTAATGAACAGACTTCAGGAGTTATTAAACGAATTTAAGCTCGTCTCGTCGGGAAAAACAGGCCGCTCAATTGGGCTGGGTGTTGTTGTTTTATTGCTCGCCCTCTTTATCGCCAGACGATTTGGCGTTACGGCTGGCTTTCTGCCTACGATCGGCATTGGAGGGATAACGGCCGTTGTCTGTCTCGTTAGCTTAATCATGAAACGGCCGTTGGTAGCTTTCACCAGCTACATCACTCGCCGCTGGCCCCTCGGCTGGTATTGGCACCCCAAAGTGCGCCCCGCTTACAGTGAAGTCACCTTCGCATGGGCCGTCTTTTTTGGCCTGCGCACTTTGCTACAGTGGTCGCTCTTCCAAACTGATGCCATTGAACAACTGGCCCTCACTCAACTGCTCTCTGGCTGGCCGGCCACCACGTTACTCCTTATTGTCAGCTACTTTTACGGCCGTTGGCGGCTTCTCAACCTGCAGGGCCCTAGCACGGAAGAGTTTAAGGCAGATACGCCTCCACCTTGGATCAGCCAAAAAAGCGGTTTTTAGAAAATTCTCCAAATTCGTGTCGGAAAAATCGAATCATCATCGTTTATTAGATTACCTGCTCCTCTTGGACAAGAGTTATCCTAATCTTTGCTTCCTTGTTTAGAGGATAACTCAAAGAAGTTCCAGTCGCGTTGAAACGGCCGTTGTCGTGACGGCCGTTTCGCTTCTCTCATTCCATTTTGATACACTTCACCCATGGAAATATTAGGTGGCCCCTACTTCGGCATTGCCGGTGCTGGCGAATCACATGGCCCCGGCATCACAACCATCGTCTTTGGCTGTCCGCCCGGACTCCGCCTCAGCCGCGATGATATTCAACCTTATCTCAATCGACGACGTCCGGGCAGCAATCGGCACGGCACACCTCGCAACGAAAAGGATAAGGTGCTGCTGCTGTCGGGGCTTTATCAAGACGATCACGACGCCTTAACGGCTGGCCCTAGCCTGCAGTTTACGCTCGACGAAAAAACGTTTCAATCTGCCAGCTACGAGACCGGTTTTACCACCGGTGAGCCCATCTCCGCACTTGTTCTATCGGCGAACACAAAGTCGCGACATTATGAGCAGTTTCAAGGGGCAGAAGGAGCAGCCCGCCCCGGCCACACCGACCTGCTCAAGCACCACAAGTCAAAGGGCTTCGTTGACATCCGCGGCGGCGGTCGCTCCAGCTATCGCAGCACGATTAGTGATGTCATTGGGGGATCTATAGCGCGGCACTTTTTGAAGAACCATTTCAACACCTGCTTCCTTTCATCAATCACGCAAGTTGGGCCTTTAAAAGCTGGGCAAAATCTATCTTCACATCTATCCCAACTAATCCAAAATCAGAAAAATCAGCAGATCGACAACGAAACAATCCAGGCCATTGAGCGGCAGCTTCAAAGCAACGAAATTTATGCTTTTGACGCTGAGTTTGCCAAACAGGCTGGGGCGCTGATCAAAAAGACGCGCCTTGACGGTGATTCGATTGGGGCAGTGGTTGAGGTGATTGCCATTAATCCCCCTGCTCTGGTGGGTGATCCCCTTTATCAAAGTTTAAAGCTGCAGTTAATGGGCTTGCTGGGCGGGCTACACGCCGTGCAATCCGTTGAGGTTGGAGACGGCAAGGCGGTTGTAGAACGGCTTGGCAGTCAAAACAACGACCCCATTCGGCAATCTGGCTATCAGCAAAACAGCCATGGGGGCCTGATTGGCGGGATGACGACCGGTATGCCGCTCCAGTTTCAAGTTGGGTTCAAGCCGACCTCAACCATTAACAAAACCCAGCAAACGGTGCAGAAAAATCTTGAGGAAATTGACTTTACTTTGGACAAAGGGCGACACGACCCATGTGTTGGTGTCCGGGCAGGAGTAACGCTTGAATCGCGCCTTGCCATCGGCATTATGAACGCCGTGCTGGCCCATCAGGCGAAGCGTGTGGATGTGGACCAATTTAGGCTGTTCAAATAAGTATGATTGACTATAAAAGAGTTTGGCAGGAACCTCGTGGAGATGCGTTTGACCATTGGGGACATTCAAATGATTATAAAATTTAAGTGTTCCGAAGTTTCTAAATTGAGAACCCTGTTAGATAAAAGCTTCGGAACCTCGAGGAAACGAAGTTTATTGCCGTCGTTTTATTCAAAACAGGAACTTCGTTTCACTTAATATCTTTCATGAATCAAAAAAACTACCAATGCTGCACGGGCTATCCGCGCGAATATTGAAAATGAGCTACAAATATCAACCAACCGCTTTCACCACGGGACCGGGGTTACTTTCGCATATATTTATGTTGCAAAAAAGGAGTTACTTTCATGAAGCGCCCTCTTGAAAAACTACAGGTCGTTGGCATTCGGTATCGACGTACTCAGCCAGCACCAAACGACGAACGCTCTCTTGATGCCTATGCGAATGCAAACGTATATGCTCGGGTGGGTGTACCGATTGACATTGTAGAGCCACAAATGATTGAAGCCCAGCGGGTTGAGAACGAGCCAGCCAACCTT
>JBCCFD010000397.1:0-7723 GCA_039029915.1 Chloroflexota bacterium | reverse complement strand
GTATGTGTCTCAGACGGGCGCGTGGGGCCAAATTGGGCTTGCTGCGCTGAGTACGGTGCTTATTTCAGCGTCGGCCAATGCGTGGAATGATTATTTAGATATTGAGATTGATCGGGTGAATCAACCAACACGGCCGTTACCTGCCGGACTGATTACGCCTAACCAAGCGATGTTATTTTCCCTAATCTTGTCTGCCCTGGCCATTTTATTTGCCATTCTAATTAATCGAGTTGCCTTAACAATCGTGGTTGTTTCAATTGTGTTGCTCTACCTTTATTCTTGGCGTTTAAAAAGTACAGTCTTAATTGGCAACGTTGTCGTTGCCACAATTTCTGGACTCAGCGCCTATTTTGGTGGCATAGCTGCGGGCAACCCCCAACCGGCAATATGGTTATCGATCATTATATTTATTGGAATCTTGGGGCGTGAGATTTTAAAAACGCTTGCAGATTATGAAGGCGACCTAGAGTATCACTGCCGGACAATTGCGACCGTTTGGGGTCGCAGACCGGCCAAATGGCTTTCATCCCTTATTCTGGGCTTGATGCTTGTAGCTATGTTTATGCCATTTTTTGCCCAAGTTTATAGACCGGTTTACGCGCTTATCGTTGCTGTTGGGGTGCTCCCCGTCGTGCTGTACATTATTATAATGCAGTTGACGAAAGAAAATTCAGGCCCTCAATATGAAAGCCTGAGTCAGTTGATGAAATACGATTTTTTGATTTGGTTTGTTGCGGTATGGTTTGGCTTACCAGCTTAAAGCTTTATGTTTCACGAGCGGTCAAAAACCATTTTTGACTATTAAAAGCGGGTTCACCGTCTTCTAATTGCTCAGAACTAAGCTGGTAAGAGCCATCTGACTGTAAAATATGACCTCGAGCCGTATCCTTTAGCTGTACATTCAAGATATTATTTAATATTTCTGCCTTCATTTTGGGGCTTTCAATGGGGAACAGCACTTCAACACGGCGATCGAGGTTACGGGGCATGAGGTCAGCACTGCCTGTGTAAAGCTCAGGTTTACCGCCATTCTCAAAGTAGTAGATCCGACTGTGCTCCAAAAATCGGCCAACGATGCTGATAACGCTGATATTTTCGCTAACCCCTCGGACGCCGGGGCGTAAGCAGCAAATGCCGCGTATCACCATCTGAATTTGTACGCCAGCGCGAGAAGCCCGATACAAGGCTCGGATGATTTGGGCATCCACAACTGAGTTGGCTTTGATGAGAATACGGCCGTTTTCGCCGTGCTCCATTTCGCGTTCAATCAACTCAATTAAACGAATTCGCATATCGACCGGCGCCACGAGGAATTTACGATATTCCGTTTGCCGAGAATAGCCCGTTAAATAATTAAACAGTTCAGAGGCATCAGCTCCCATCTCCTCATTGGAACTGATTAGTCCTAAATCTGTATAAATTCGGGCAGTGATCGAGTTATAGTTACCCGTACTGACATGAATGTAGCGGCGAATGCCCTCCCGTTCACGGCGCACGACGAGGGCCAGCTTGCAGTGCGTTTTGAGACCAATTAGGCCGTAGGTGACGTGCACGCCCACGTTTTCCAATGCGCGGGCCCATTCAATATTACTTTCCTCATCAAATCGAGCCTTCAGTTCAACAAGGACTGCCACCTGCTTGCCATTCTCGCGGGCTTTAATTAATGCATGAACAAGCGGCGGGTTGGGTCCCACCCTGTAAAGCGTCTGCTTAATTGCTAAAACGTTAGGATCTTCTGCTGCAGCTTCAATAAAATTAACGACGGGTAAAAAGCTGTCGTACGGTTGATGTAGCAAAATATCTTGCCGTTGCAGGGCCGAAAAGACGTTCTCACCGTTTCTAATATAGTATGGTAAAGCTGGCTGGTAAGGCTCATCTTTTAATTCAGGCCGTTCTAATTTGTGAAGCTCCCATAAGCTACTTAAGCCAATTGGCCCGTTCGTCGTATAGATGTCATTTGCGCCTATTTGCAGATTTTTTTGCAGAATCTGCCGAATGTTGACTGGTGTGCTTTCATCAATTTCTAAGCGCACGACAGACCCAAAGTGACGCTGCCGCAGATTTTCTTCCATTGTTAGCAACAAGTCGTCTGCCTCTTCTTCCTGAATTTCCATGTCGTTGTTTCGGGTGACGCGGAATGGGTAAGCCGCAACAATTTCAAAACCGGGGAAAAGGCGATCTAAATTCGCGGCGATCACTTCTTCAATCCAGACGAATTTTTGGGTAGAGGGGGGCAAGAGTTCGTCTGGGTCTAATGGTTTAAGAGGGAGTAGTCTGGGCAACGACGGGGGGACCTTAACCCGAGCAAAGTGGACATCCTCATTGATCGGGTCGATTAATTCCACAGCCAAATTGAGGCTTAAGTTTGAAATATGGGGAAATGGGTGACCGGGATCAAAAGCTAAGGGGGTTAATACGGGGAATATTTCATTTTCAAAATAATCGCGCAACTTGTTTTTAGGTCGTTTCCCAAGGTCACTATAGTTTTGAATAATAATGCCTTCGCTTTTAAGCTTAGACCGAAGATTTTGCCAATATTCATTCGCTTGCTCAAAAAGCTGCGTCACCGTTCGGTGGGTGGCAACAAGCTGCTCTCTCGGAGATAGGCCATCAGCTGGCCGATCGGTGATACCCAGAAAGACCTGCTGTTTGAGCCCTGATACGCGAACCATGAAAAACTCATCCATATTACCACCAAAGATAGCGATAAATTTGGCGCGTTCTAGAAGTGGATGTTCGAGGTTTGCCGCTTCATTAAGCACTCGGCGGTTAAATTCAATATTGCTCAGTTCTCGGTTGATGTAATAGGCTGGATTTTTGAGATCGATGTTTTCGTCAGGTGTTGAGCCGTTGACGCGCGCAACACCTTTTTCTAAATTTTCCATAAAGTTATCCCCTTGCCTCATCATTATACATCATCGATTCACTTTAATTCACGGTCAATATGAACAAGTTTTACACTGAGAATACGCGTAATTTGCCATCTCTGATGATATCACGGCCGTTTACAGCTAAAGTCGCATTCGGTACCGCAAAATCAATATTGAGTGAGGATTCGTTTTGTCCACCCATATATCGGTTTTCACCAAATGAGATAAACAAATACCCAGCTACGTGTTCATCAACCAGCGTCCAACCAATTGGGGTTTTGAGCGCTGGATTGAACCCAATACCAATGTGCCCAACTCGCCTTGGCTCACCTGAGTAATGGTCAAAAAGGGCATTGAGCTCGTTCGCACCCTTGTCCGCTTGAATATCAACAATACGGCCGTTTTCAAATTCAAAGCGAACTTGGCGGGCTTCACCAGCCTGCGGTAGGAAAAGAGAGCCGCTTGTTTTTTCTTCAAGGACGGTTGTGTAAATTGATCCGGCTGGCAAATTTGACACGATTGCTCCCTGCTGGCGGTCTTGTTCATCGATATACCCATCATCAATGTGCCATCGTCGGTCGCTGGATAAGTGCAGGGAGCAGTCGCAATCATCCCCTGTTTTAAGGTGTAACGTTTTGGCGGTGCCAATTGCATTCAAAATGGCCCCGCTTTTTCGCTGGAGATCAGCGATTGAGACGTTTAGCGCATCTTTCAACACGGTTTCTAGTTTGAAAAGGGACAAATTGCACTGGTCGGCACGGCGCTGAGTGGGAACGGCCGCTAACAAATAAGGACATTGCTTAGATTCTTCAATTTGAGTTAAACGATGTTCTGCCTCTCGCCACGCCCAAAACGACTCATCTGGCACCTGACTTAAATCAGGATCAGCCCCCGCTAACACTAAAATACGGTCAGTATCCTCCAGCCATTTTTGGCGGTGTGAATCCCACGTTTCTAAATACGATTTGGGTGCGGTTGACCAAAGGCGTTCCATATAAGAAACGGCCGTTAAGTGTACCATCGGCGTGGCTCCCTGCCTTTCAATAGCCAAGCATACCTCTTGTAAGATATCCATTCGGCCAGAGTCATCCCGCACTTGAATGAGCTCGCCGCGCTTGATACCCAAACCACGAACGATACGTTGAGCAATAACGGTCCAATTTGATGATGTTGACATGAATTGTGAGTATACAACGGTTTTTTGTAAGTTGAGGTACGCCTTACAAAAATTCAGAAGAAATTTTGACTTTTGAGAATGAGCTATTGACATTTGTTTGAACCATTGGTGGAAAACGGCCGTTTCCAACAATCAACGCCCAACAAATAACAATCAGAGATTAACGAATACGCCCGTTTCCCACCCCACTTCATAAGCGACCCTTTAATCTGGCATCAAAAAACAAACGCGAGGACGCAAAGAACGCAGAGAAAAGCCAAACGCTATCCCCTCTGCGGCTCCGCGCCTTCGCGTTGAAAAAATTCAAAGCTACCCTAACGCTCAATTCCCAGACAATGTGGCACGGCGATACACCTGCCACAGCTCCATCAGAAGACCCTGCCCCAGCTAGGGGAGATACCATATTAATTATGATTATCTTGTCTGTGCGGCATATTTTCCAACGTATTCCAGATTTAGGCCGTCTCGCCCCTGATGAAACAGATATATATCTTTTAGACTTGTACAAATATTCTTTTTAGCCAAAATTTCGATAAAGATTAAAAATAAAACCAATAACAGCTGTCACAAAAACAAACAAGAGTAATATCGCACCGATAGACGTTACAATTCGAGCCATCCACATATACACCCTAGATTCGATCCAATTTTGCATAAATTGTGAGTTCCCATAAGATTGATACCACATTTTCCTGATTTTATCTGGATGGCGCCAAGAGCGATAAGCCATAATAAAAAAGTAAAGACCGAAAATTGGGCTCATGACAAAAACGAAAAAGTCATCAAAACTAAGTTCCATTTACATTCCTTATAATTTATAAAGAGTTTTTTCTCACAAATCACGAACTATTGGAAACGTCGAAAAATTACCTATGGATTTAATGTTCAGCACAATGCCCCTATTCTTACATTAAGTTAATTAGAGAGTGACCCCAGGTGGTAAGATGAGGTCTGAATCAGACCAGATTCTAACCACATTTTTTTCACCTGGAGGTGTACACATGTTAACTGAAATTGCTCAATTTCAACAGTGGCTTCGTCGTCGGAGTCCTCATGCTTCAACCCATATCCATTACACCAATGACATCCATTTGTTCTACGATTGGTCTGGAAAATCCATTGCTGAGATAAATGCCTCAGATGTGGATAACTACATCGACCATTGCCAAAATGAGGGTCATGCTTCAGCCACCATCAACCGCCGTCTTGCCGCTTTGCGTAGCTTGTACAGGTATCTCGACCTCATCTCGCCAGACGCACCCCCTAACCCTGTTCTGCCTCAACGTCATTACATCCGTCGCGGTCGTCACTTACCCAGAGATGTGTCAGACGATGTGTTAGACACATTGTTCTCAGTCATTCACTTTCCTCGAGACTACGCCATGTTTTTGCTCATGCTCCGCTGTGGTCTGCGTGTTGGTGAAGTTCGCAACCTCAATATGCATGACCTGCTTTTACTGCCTTCAACTGGCCGCTTACCTCGCCTGAGAGTCGTTGGAAAAGGAGATTGTGAACGCGTTGTCTACCTCTCTAATCAAGCGTTGAATGGGCTTAGTGGTTGGCTAGCCGTGCGACCAGAAGTGGATGAACCCGCCGTTTTCCTCAATCGCTTTCAGCGTCGGTTCACCGTAACGGGTATCCAATTTTTGCTGGCGGGATATTGCCAAGAAACGGCCGTTTGGGTCACCTGCCACCAGCTCCGCCACACTTTCGCTCGACATCTCATCGAAGCGAGTGTGCCGGTGACCACTGTTCAGCGATTATTGGGTCACGCTCGTCTACGAACCACCGAAGCATACCTGCACATTTCAGATACCCAAACCCAAGCAGATTATTCAGCCGCCATGCAAATTTTGGAATCGCGTTTAGGGGGTGCAGCATGAGTTCGCCTATCCATCCCGAACTTTACACCCCCATTCGCTTTTGGTCTTCAGCCAACAGCGGCGCTTATAGCGTTTTCCAAGAGTGGCCCAAGGCGGCTGGATACAGCCATTCCACCCTCTCCAGCTACAGCTGTGCCGTTCGGCTAGCCATTAGCCAGCTAAACAAACCGTATTGGCAAATCAGTGACGCCGACCTTGACCACGTCCGGGCCATTATCGCGAGGAACTATTCTAGCAAAGCCACCCAGCAACTGTATTACAAAGGGTTACTCAAATGGGCGGAATGGCTTGATGCCCGTCAGGGTAAACCGAAGCCGGAACGGCAAACCAACTGGGCTTACTTTCTAGCGGGTCTGCCTGACGAAGTGAGCCAAGCGGTGCGCGACTATGTGCGCCATGCCCAGCGCAACTGGGGGGCCGAGCAGAAACGAGACCGCACAGACAACCGCCTCTGCACGCTCACGCAATGTTTGCGTTGGGCAGTGAAACATTGGGCAATAGCGAAGGTGACTGACCTTACGCCAGAGGTGTGGTTTGCCTATGTTGATGCCCGACTGGAGGATGGTATCAATCCTAAGACGCTTAACAGGGAGCTTCATGCCCTACAAGGCTGGTTACGGGTTATGAAAGAGCAAGACATCCCCATTTGTGACCGTATGCTCAAAGTGAAGTGGTTTAAATCTGGCCGTGATCTACCTAAAGATGTGCCATTAGCCCAACTGAAGCGAGTGGCGGCTGAAATTGAGCAAGATGCTGTTCACCCTTGGCAAGGGGTGCGGCGCTGTGGGGTCATGGACCGGGCTTGGTGGCGGCTTATGCTTATGAGCGGCTTACGGGTTGGTGAGGTACGTCGCCTGCGTCAGGCCGACCTCGATTTGCCTAATCAGCGACTGCGCATTGTGCAATCTAAGGGACTTAAGGACCAGATTGTTTTTCTCAGCACGGAGACGGTCTCTGCCATTGAGGCGTATTTACCGCTAAGAGGCCCCGTTTTGGATGACCATCTTTTTGTGTATCGGCATCGGCCGTTGACACCCACCTATTGTGCCGAGCGACTGCGCACCTATGGCAAACGGTGCGGCGTGCAAATTCGACCGCATAAGCTGCGCCACTCTTGTGCCACGTTGTTGCTTAATGCGGGGGCACCCGAACTGACGGTGCAAGCCCTGCTCGGTCATAAGAATATTGACACTACACTAGGGTATGCTCGACTCTACGACCGCACGGTGGCCGCCGACTATTATCGGGCGATGACGGGCATTGAACACAATTTACAGACAACACCGACGACTGCCCCCACATTGCCACCGGCTCAAATGGTGGCCTTGGTCGATGCCTTAAGTGACGGCACGCTCAATGACCAGCAAAGGGAGTTTGTTCATATCCTACGCTCCAGCTTGGAACAGCTTGCTGAGCAAGGCGACCGAGCCACGGTTGCCGCTGACGGGCTTCTTAGCTAAACTTTGCTCCCCCCGTAAAAGAGAGGTGCGGTTGGCTTCTTTGCTTCCGCCCTCTTTTTTCATGTGGGAGACTGTTTTGTTAAGGTCCAATGAAAATGGCATCATTAGCCTATTCCGAAGAATCATCAAACTCTAGCGGAGTCCAACCAACGATATGTGACCGGACAGAAAGCGGGTTGGATAACCCTCCAATTTCCCACAATAATTGGGTTTGCCAAGTAGCAATGTCCAACAAATTCAATTGCGTTTTTTCACCATTATTAACGATGTATAGTATTTGGTTTGTTTCAGGGAGCCACCAACCATCATAAAACTCAGAATCACAAATTTGCT
>JBCCFD010000396.1:0-7753 GCA_039029915.1 Chloroflexota bacterium | reverse complement strand
CTCGCTGAGGCTGATTAAACGCATACGACACAGTTGTGGTCGATACCTTTGCTCGTTTAGCAACATCCTTAATTGTGATCATACCTTATAAGTTTATGCCACTCAGTTCTGATTAGCAAGTGAAACGTTTCTATTCAGCACTATCTCTCAAAGAACGCAAATTCGCTTTGATTTCCCTGTGTTTCACGTTGAATATAGCCTTTAAGCTGTTTTAGTTTGACAGATTATACAGGATAGGTAAACTAAATATTGTGAAACGATTCACATTATTTTTTGCTAGACAATAAAAAGCTAAGTTATTAGATGTAATTGGCCTAAACTGCAAGATTAAGGAAGGTAAAAATGAGCATTCAGGTAAAACGAATTAATCAAAATATTGGCGCAGAAATTCTCAATGTTGATCTGTCACACCCGCTGTCTGATTCTGATTTCGATATCATTTACAACGCTTGGATCGAGCACGAGGTAATCGTTTTTCGGGATCAGGATATTACTGTCGATCAACAGATCGCCTTTGGTCAGCGCTTCGGTGATTTAACCATTCATCCGTTTTCGCCGAACATGGATGAGCGCCGCGAAGTTATTGTACTGGACAATCACAACGCCAATCCCCCTGCCCTGACGGATCAATGGCACAGTGACGAAACATTTCGAGCAGAGCCGCCAAACGGCACGATTTTACGCTCCGTAATTTCACCCGCGGTAGGTGGAGACACGCTTTTTAGCAGTATGACAGCCGCCTTTGCGGGGCTTAGCCCACGAATGCAGCACTATTTGTCCGGTCTAACGGCCGTTCACGATTTCAAGCCATTCCGCACACTGTTTGCCAATCGACCAGAGAAAAGGGATCAGCTACGCAAAATGGAAGATGATTATCCCAATCCATCTCACCCAGTTGTACGAAAGCACCCTGTATCTGGTCGGCCAATTTTGAATGTCAATCCACAATTTACGACTCGCATCAATAATATTCCGGCGGATGAAAGCGAGATGCTGCTTGATTTTCTTTATCAGCAAGCTAAGAAGCCAGAGTATCAGTTGCGCGTAAAATGGCGGCCTCATATGATGGTAATGTGGGACAATCGCTCAACACATCACTACGCCTCTCATGACTATTATCCTCAGCGGCGGCGGATGCTTAGGATTACGGTTGAGGGGGAAGCACAATTGGGTATCGACGATACAATGTCTGAGCTCAATCCAATTGCATCGCTTGAAGAAAGACGGGAAGGGTTAAAGTCAGAGACAGGAGAAATGGTCAAACGCGAAAGTGAAAGGTAATATTGGCAGGTGAAACGGCCGTTATCCCCCACTATAGTTGACATCGTTATGGGTACGTTTATCATTTGGTAAAAATAGCACGCTAGCAAACAATTTAATCATTCAAATTCAGACCAGTAACTTTAGCCTGAGGATTAATTACTCGCGTTAACGTGATTTGAGGGAAATATGAACCCGATACTAAAAACAATCTCAAAAATACACAAAACAGTCTATCAACTTAGCGGAGGCCGACTGGGTAGCACAATGGGAGGCCAGAATATCCTGCTGCTTCACCACACGGGTGCTAAGTCGAAAAAAACGTATGTAACACCGGTCGGATATGTTGAAAAACACGAGGACGGCAACAAAGCGTATGTCATTGTTGCTGCGGCGGCTGGTCAGGCGAATCATCCAGGCTGGTACTATAATTTATGCAAGACGCCCGATGCAGCAATAAAGGTGAAAGACCAAAAGATACAAGTCAGCGCAGAAGTTGCATCCAGCGACAAGAGGGATCAACTATGGGCCGAACTTAGTGCTGAGTATCCACAATTTGACGAATTTCAAAGTAAGGTCACGCGTGTCATACCGATATTTCTACTGCACCCTCATTCAGAAAGATAGCGTAGATTGATCGCCGCTTGATGCCGACACTGAGCCGTGCAAGGAAACCCCATAGGATTGAAGGACGGAATCCAGATGACTCGTCGTCCGCCAACCGGCTCTTCACGCTATCACCGAAACCCAAATGTCCTTGCCCAAATGACATACATTACTTCAGCATTTGCTGAGGCTTGCTGTGCCATTCGTTGAAGACCGATTCAGCATCCCATCTTGCACGAATAGCATCGACTTTGGCCAAGTTATCGTCAGTCAAAAACTTTGCGGCTCTGTGATTAAGGTTTTCATCAGCTAGCTGGATGCCGCTCGATAGATAATCCATCTTATCCATCATTTCGGTTGCCCAATTCAATTGGCTTTCGCTCTCACGGTTCGGTTGCCACATGTTATAGAGAGCAATATAGATGTTTTCCTCCAGTGAATAGGCCATGTCTGGTCTATTTTTAGGTGGATACCAGTTGAGCCAAAGCATATGGGTCGGGGCAGATGGCATCGTATCGGCAATCTCGCGCAGGTGAGGCAGGAGGTCATCGATTGACGCAGTCGTCCACATGTTATCCACATTGAGGCAATGATTTTCTGGATAGTGCATCATCACACCTTTGTACAATAAATCCATGCCCGTAGGCAAATACGGCGTGCGGAAATACGCCTTATGCTTGATTGGGCATTCTTGCATCAGACGCTTTGCTTCTTCAAGCTCTTCTTTACTATCGGCAAAAATCGGTGCAAATACCTCTAGCCCTGGCCAAAGGAGTGATAAGGTGCGTTGCGTCATAGCAATTTGGAACTCTACAGAATCAGGTACGCTAGGTCCGATTTGAGCAGCCCAGCGAAAAACATCTTCCAAATGTTCCATACGATAATAATGGAGAATACTGCCAATGTATTTCGGTTTAGGATGCAGTTGCAGATAAAAACGGACTACAATTCCAAAGAAGCCGGGGCCACTACCGCGAGCCGCCCAATATAGATCGCTATTTTCTGTCTCGCTGGCGTGAACGAATTCACCATCGGCAGTCACAATATCTAAGCCAAGGACGTTTTCACAGCCCATGCCTATCTTTCGACTATTCCAGCCAAAGCCACCCTGCAGCAGGTAGCCGCCAATGCAGACCCCTTTGCAATGGCCGACGGGAAAAAAGAAACCCTGCTTCATCGCCGCCTTCAAAAAGGTGCTGCCATCGGTGCCTGGCCCTGCCGTGGCCGTCTGCGCTTCGCGGTCAATCTCAAACTGATTAAAGTGGCCCAAATCAATCAAAATGCTGTCGTTCCGCATATGGTTGGCGGACCAGCTGTGTCCCCCAGAGCCAATGGTGATTTTTTTGCCAGCCTCACGAGCATAATTGACGGTGGTGATCACATCATCAACATCCCGGGGCTGAACCAAGAGGTCTGGTTTTTGGGTCAACGGCCGTTTATTAAACAACATACCCATCAACAGCTGCTCATAGGCGGCCTCGCCAAGTGTGGCGGGGTCATAAAGATTCCCATTGATATTTAAATTCTGTGTCATAGCTTACTCTCCAAACGCTGCGTAGATATCTGGCAGAAAGGTGGCGAGGTGAGCCATCTCTTCTGCACAGTGAGTCGTTAAATCAATGACCTGCGCTTCAGGTATTTTCCGAACGCGTCGGGCAATCGGGGCGAGCAGTTGACTAAAGCCATTCCGTCCGCCAATGTGCGCCCCTCCCATCCAAAACCGCGAACGCATCTCGGACCCAGTTGCCGTCTTACGCACCTGGTGAACGAGCCAGCCAAAATCAATCGGGATTGGTCTCAAGCCAATACGGGCCACAATGTAGACTGCGTCAGAGGTTTCAGGGTCAAATTCAGGGAGCCCGACAAAGGTCGGGTTTTTGAATTGAATTGATGCGCTCTCTTTTGTCGGCCCAATATATTCCTGAATATGCGAATTGCGACCGATGTAAGCAAACTCCCCCACTCTGCCATCCTCCCAAACGGCGCTCACATGCGCGGGCGGATGCCATAACTTATATTTTTCACTGCTGTCACCGTGCCAGCCAAACCACCAGTGCCACATCGCTGGCGTCACGCTCGGCATGTCGGTCAAGACTGAGATGGTGTAGGAGCCATCCGCTTGCTTTGCGTAGCCGCTTTCAACTGCCGTGTAGCCAGGCTTTGCCAATTCGGCCGCCTCCTCAATTTGGAGGAATTGAGCGGGGTCGAACGGCGATTTTTCTATCGCAGTCGCAATCTTGTCAGAGATCGTTTCGACATTGGGATTTATAAAACTTTGGAAAGTTGGGTTGATCGCTTCCATCAGAAACTCCTTCAATTTAATTGTCTCGTTATTGATGCAAAAGTGTAACTATCGTGCAGTGGTTATTTGACGAAGCGCTTCAGAATTTTGAGACCGAAAAATCTGTTTTCGCCAAACCTGTTGCAAAATGAGCAGAGGGCCAAGCACCACGTTCATGATTAGAATGGGTGCCAAACCAAACATCAGAATGAGCGAAAAAGACCAAAAGGCTGCACCGACGCCTACCGCAAAACGATAGTCTAAGTTAAACGCGTAGAGAAAAAGCGTGAGAAAGAGAAAGGTCGTTTTTGACCAATAAACTTTATTGGCATCAACAATTATTTCGGCAGCAATTGTGGCTTCGCTATATGTCGCAAATATGTTTATGCCATCGCCAAACCACAGCTGAAGCGTCATATTCAGGACAAAATAGGCGTAACCAATAACAAATAAATAGAACAACCAATTTTCAACAATTTTATAGCGTGGTTTTATCATTTCTACTCTCTTTTACGTACCGGGGCTTAATTGACTATTCTGAGATTGAGCGGAGCGAAAGAGATAGCGAAAATCTTCAAAATAATGGCCGATGAGGATAGAGCCTAGCATGATGGTGCCCGTATTGTAGGGAATTGCCCTAGCGAAAAATTCGATGCCGTCAATGGTGTAATTGAGATAAATTGAAATAAACATCAAGATAACAGCCATTATGGCCCCAAGGATTCTTGTTCGGGGAATTAAGACTAAAACTGCAATGATGACTGCTAATACGTTTCCACCGGTATCTAACACCCACCGCCCTAAGGTTAACTCTCCGGAAGCATAAACCCCCGTACCCGATCCTGACGCGGCAATGAGCATCGCGATGGCGACGAGAACAGCGATGATGGTATACGCGATATTTGCTTGCCTGCTATCCCGTTTCATGACTAAGGTTTTTTCTAAAAACTTTTTCATTGAATATTTCCTCCTATATTTTAGTTTTTCCTAAAGCATTTTTCTTTTTATAAAAATTTAATCCGGTTGCTTCTTGCAAATCATGATGCTGGTTGGTGACTCAGTCTGAGTTACCAACCAGCATCTAATCTAGATGGCATAAACTAACTAATTATTTGTTGATATCTCTACCCGCTGTAGCTGGCCACGAATATCCCCAAAGAACGTTTGCCCTGCAGTGTGAAGGTTAAAATAAATTTCCCCTTGCTCCGCGATGAGCTGCATGCCAGCAATGGTTTTCACCTTGTCGAGCGGAACGGCCGTTGTGATGGGACAGCCAGCCGTAAAGGCGCCAAGAACCCCTTCACCATGAGCGGTCGTCGCCACAAGGTCTTCGTTAAGAATCTCCATTGTAAAGACCCCATCCTCAAAATAGGTCGCCGGATCTCCCTTTAAGCCAAAATCAACGATGATTGGACCTAGTTGACCTGGGCGGCCGCAGTGCAGATGAAACATGACAATATCCTCTGGATTTACATTTTCAATCTCGATGTGCACAAATGCTTTACTCAGATCATTGGTAAACGAGAGCACCCCATGCCCGTGAGAGGTACGCTGCTCTCTAGGTATGGATGGAGCAGTTGATTTGAAGACATCTGGAGCGCTATCCGGCGTGTTTTCTTCATCATCCCCCTCCTGCTCTGGACTTAGGTACGCTTCATAAACAGCGCCGATCTCTGTGCCCACAGACGGATTCAACGGGATGGGACTATCCATCATAATTTCAGGCGTGTGCGTTTCAGCAGATGCCATCGCATGCCCTGAATGGTCAGCGGCACTATCTGGCTCTGCTTGATCGGTCTGCGCCTGAGCGCAACCAATCAAAACCAATAGAAGTAAAATCGGGAACAGGGCTAATTTAGTATTTTGCCAGATATTTTTTATTTCTCTCATGTGATCGATCCTCCATCTGTTTGTGATTCAATTTTGAGTTTCAGAAAAAATTTTGGTTAAGTGAAACGAAGTTCCTGTTTTGAATAAAACGACAGCTATAACCTTCTTTCCCTTGAGGTTCCGAAGCTTTTATCTATGGTGTTTTTCAATTTAGAAACTTCGGAACACTTAAGGAGCCTCTCTGGGGGCTCACTGCCGAAATTTAACATTCATAAATTATTTTATTTGTGTAAAATTACTTACTAGTGTATTATCACTAAAATCGAACTTACTCGTCAATTAGCAAATTTGTTTAATCGTAAGAAAACTTACAAAGAGGCAAAAATGACAAAAACAAAAGATCGGCGGATCAGACGTTCACGCAAACTTTTACAAGACGCGCTCATCCAACTGCTGCGTCAAAAGCCCTTGGCAAAGATACACATTAAAGAAATCGTTGATGTTGCCGATGTGAGTCGCCCGACGTTTTACCAACATTTTGAAACCAAGGAAAAACTTCTGTTTAGCTTGATCGATGATTTATTTGAGAGGGTTAGCACCGCGGTGTTTGATGATGTCAGGCAGCGAGAGAATGCGGACATGCAGACGTTGCTGCGAGCCACTTTTGAGCAATGGTTGCTCCATAGTGAGGAGTTACAGTGGGTATTTCAGATTGAAAATAAGGACTTTTTTATTGACGCCTTAAAGCTCCATCTTTTGGCGATGAAGCGTGAGATCGATAAAGTGGCTCCCCTACCAGAATCCGCGCAACAGTATGAAGAACATATAATCAGCTTTCTTTCTGGGGGCATGTATATGCTCGTGAGAAACTGGGTGCAAAATGGCATGCGTGAATCAGCCGAGACAATGGCTTTTATTTCCTTTCAATTGATCTCCAACAATTTTACGCCAAATAGAAATGACTTTTAGCAAGCATAATATTCGTATTGCTGGTTTTTTAGTGAGAACCAGCAGGGTCTTGCATAAATTGCAACAGGCCGTCAGAAAATTGCTTCAACTTAGCTTGCTCAGCTGTAAATGTTTCACCATTTGAAGGCTGCTTTTTGAGACCTTTTTTGTACCAACCGGATTCATATGACCCGGTGAGTAATGTGGCAATTTCTTCCCCTACTTTCTCTGGAGAAATCGCCACAAAACGACTAGCGATTGATACCAGCAGGCCCCGAATACCTGACATATTTCGTGAAATTGAGGTCTTTACAATACCAGGGCCATAATTATAAATCCCTAGGTGGGGATGGTCAGTCATCAGCACGAGCGTATATAAACTTTGGATCTTTGAAGTATTTCGTACTGTTTTATACATCCCAAACGAACCTTCGTTGTTCAGTTCATCATAATTGACGATACCATCTGTGACATTTCCACCTGAGACAACCACAACCTTTCCGCTATCGTTCAAAGCAGGTAACAGAAACTGCATCAAATAATAGCGAGACAAATATTGGGTAGCGAACACAAGCTCTAGCCCTTCCCTAGTAATGACGGGCTCTGGCATGATTACCCCAGCACAATGAATCAAATAGTCAATCTTTGGGTAGTTAGTGAGCAGCTTGTTTGCGAATTTTTGCACCGCTGACATCAGACTCATGTCAACCTGCATGAATGATACTGAGGCTCCCGTAGACTTAGCGATCGCTTGCTCAGCGCGTCGCCCTTTGTCGGCATTGCGCCCGACGATAATTACCGTGTCGTTGGGCTTTGCTAGTTGTAAGG
>JBCCFD010000395.1:0-7766 GCA_039029915.1 Chloroflexota bacterium | reverse complement strand
CCGATGGGATTGTCAATTGCTATTTTTATTGCCGTATTTTTATCTCTTTCATCTTATCGTGTTACAGCCCAATCGGTCCAAATTGAGTCACAAAAAAGCACACTTACCCCATCATCGCTGTTGGCAACATCAACCGTCACGATGACGTTAGATGACGCCCTTTTTGATGATTTGAATGCAAACGGCCGTTTTGATGATGGCGACACCATTGAATATACGGCCGTGATCACCGCCGGTGCCAACGTCACCAATGTTGTTTTATCCATTCCATTAGATGCCAACACAACCCTTTCTCAAACGGAAGGGCTTGATTTTAAAACCACCCCCATTGCTAGCCAAAATGAATATGATTCGATTGGGAATGTGGGGATTGACGTTCCCACTGGTAGCGGCCTTCTCTCTAATGATAGCGATCCGGATGGCTCTGGAACATTGACTGTTTCTGCATTTGATAACACCAGCGTAAATGGAGGAGCTGTGGTTGTACAGGCAGATGGTGCATTCACCTACATGCCAGCCCTAGGTTTTGATGGTGTTGATACCTTTAGTTACACCATCCAGGATACTGATGGGGAGCTAGATACGGCCGTTGTTACCATCAATGTCTCTACGCCAATCTGGTTTGTGGATAATTCACAAGGCTCCCAAGGTGTTGGTACGCTGACCTCTCCATATAATACTTTTAATGGGGGAACAGGATTTAACAACAACACCAACGATGAAGATGGTGACGCCATCTTTATTTACACAGGAAGCGGGAGCTATAACGGCGGGGTTGCCCTTCGCGATGACCAAATTGTGATTGGCCAAGGCGCCTCCCAGTCAATTGTCGACATCTTAGGCATCAGCTTGCCGCCATTTAGCAACCCCCTGCCTGCTACCAACGGCACCAATCCCGAAATCATTAATTCAAGCGGCCGTGCATTTAGTTTGCGTGCAAACAACCACATTCAGGGGTTGACCGTGGGCGAAACCGGCAACGTGGCGGTCAACGGCTCCGGTTTTGGCGACTTGACCCTGATCGAAACGAGCATCATTGGCTCAAATAAAGCGTTGAACTTAATTACAGGCGGTACCGTAAATATTGCCCTTGATGAAGTGGTTGTATCTAATGCATCGAATAGTGGGATTCAAGTTCAAAATATGGCTGGCTCCATTTCGATTGGCTCATTAGCAATTACGACAACGGGCGGCACAGGGCTTTCAGTTGTGGCGGCAGGTGAACTAACCATCACAGGCGCTGACAACAGCATCGTCTCAACCAATGGCCCAGCGGTTGAAATTCGTGACACCAACATTGGTGTGGCAGGTGTTACCTTGAATGCGGTTTCAGCAAGCGGTGGCGACACCGGCATTATTTTGGACAATACGGGATCAACCGGCTTCTTTATTGTTGGTCCAGACGCTGGTGCTTTTGGGGCCGGTGGAACCATTCAAAATATCTCAGGTGACGCGATTTTCCTGAATGAAGCAACCAATGTGGCGTTCCGTCGCTTAATGATTGGCAATTCGGCCGTGAATATTGGGGATGGCATCTCAGCTAATGTCAATATTGATGGCAACATTATTCAAGCGATTGAAGTCACTAACTTAGGATTAGATACCGTAAAGGCGACCCAAGCTCGTGATTTTGGCATTTTAGGTACACGTATCAATGGCTTAGCCATTTATAACAGTCACTTCCTCGATATTGGGAACGCTGATACAGATGTTGGCTCACGCCCCCGCGACGTCTTTAGCTTTATGCGAGCGAATGGTGAAGCGGACGTTGATGCGTTAACGGGTGAGGTCTTTATCGTTAACACGGTGATCGATGCGTTCCGCCATCGCGCGATGACAGCTTTGGTTGAGGGGGGTGGCGTCATGACGGCCACCATCTCTAATGTGACCGTATCCAATAATTCAACGGCCGTTGGTGCCGATGGTTTCTACTTCAACAGCGATGAGCTAGGCACAATGATTACGGCCGTTATCAACAACAGCACATTCACGAATTTAGGCGGTCAGGCGGTATACGGCCGAGCTGATATTTTCAGCGTCCTGAATTTGAGCCTGACGAACAGCGGTATTACCGGTGATGGTTCGACCCGAGGTGGTGCCTTCGCGATTGAATCCCGCAGTGCCGCAACGGTAGGCTATACCGTTTCGGGCAATACCTACGCCAACATTGCAGTTCCTGACCTATTTGTGCTTCAGGATGAAGGCAGTTTGATAGGTCTTTATGATGATAATACGGTGACCTCTCCGCTGAACACAATCAATGCTATCAATATGGAAATTGACGGGCGGGAGTCGGTGAATTTGGGCGTCCCTTCAGACCTCAACTTTACGATGCAAGTCTCAAATAATCAATTTGATGGATATTTGGATATTTTCAACGGCGAATATAAAGACGGGGGTGGTCAAATTAACCTCACCTTTATCAGCAACACCGTGGGTGCCAATGTGGCACCGGGTGATGATTTTATTGACCTGCCTGTTGGTGTCAGTGATTCCAATCTTGAGACATACGGCAACGTTTACCTCCTTGTGGATAACAATCAAATTATGGCCGCGACAGATCGCGCCATTGATTTGCGTACCCGTGATGATGCCGATGGAATTGTCCCGCACACCCAAGATGTTGGCATACACGCCACCATTACCAACAATCAAATCTCAGTGACTGGTGAATCATTGCGCTTTAGGCATCAGCATCCGTCCGCTATCAACGGCTCTTGTCTTGACATGAGCGGAAACAGCGGTGACTTTATGGGCGGTACTGCTATTACCGGTGATGTGTTGGTTCAGCAATCTTCAACTGGCGATTTTGATGTGGTGCAGGGGAGCGAGCTTTTGTTAGAGCAGGCCAATCCTTCTTCAGGCACACCCGCTACCGCCACCATTACTGGCGTGACCTTTGGGGCTGTAGCCAACTGTACGTTGCCCGCCACGCCACCCTCTACGAGCGCTAGCTCTGCGATTGTGACGCCCAATTTTGATACGTTTATCACCACAGCGGTTGAGGAAGAAACGGCCGTTTTCAGCAGCCTCAATACCCCTGCTGAAACAGCAATCTATCAAGCGGGTCCCCAATCCCTTGCTGTGAACAGCAGCATGAGCGGTGAAACCATCTTGGCAAATTTAGGGAATTTGGATGAAGGTCAGATTGTGATCATGACCTTCTACGCCACCATAGGCAACGATTTAGCTATCAGCGTCGACGAATTTTGTACCCAGGGCACTGTCTCTGCCCCCGCTATCACTGATGAGCTTTCTGATGATCCCGCCACAACGGATGGTGATGATGCCACCTGCTCCCCTCGCAATCAGGCGGATGTTGCGCTTTCCGTCATTGTGACAAACGAGGCGGGAGATAGCGGAACCAGTGTTGTGGCCAACATTAATGAAACCGTGACATACACTCTATCTGTGACTAATTTAGGTCCTGATACACTAGACGCTGGCGCTAAAATCAGTGAGGCTTTGCCCAGTGATTTAACCTTAGTCAGCTTTAGCGCAACCGAAGGCTCAACGGACCAATCTAATGTAGCTTTATTGGAATGGACTTTGGGCGAGATGGCGTTCAATGAAACACAAACAGCGACGATTGTGGCGACCGTTTCGGGGACGCCAACTAGCTCAAATTTGGCGGTCGATACGGCCGTTACCGACTACGATCAACACGATTCTGATGAATCAAATAATAGCTCAACCGCTACTGCAACGTTAGCCGGTGCAGACTTAGCCATTGATATCTCGGTAGACAATGCGCTACCTAAGGCAGGTGAAACCATGCTCTACACGCTAACCATCACCAATTTAGGTGCCGATAGCACCAGCAGCGTTATCGTCGATTATGCGCTCCCCTCTGGCATTTTGTTCTCTCATGTTGATTCAGTAAGCTCTGGCTCATATGATGACAACACGGGCGAATGGGCGCTATCAGACAGCAGTTTTGACAAAGATGAAAGCCACACGTTGGTTATTGCAGCCACTGCACCTGAGAGCGAAATAGGGGAAACCATTACGCACAATGTTGCCATTTCAAATTCGGCCGTGGCTGATTTCATTCCGAGCAACAATAGCGATGCCACACAGGTGACGATTCAAGCGGATGAGGAAAAGATTTTCTTGCCGTTAGTGATTCGATAACTTTTAGCGGGTGGAATAGTATTCCGTTACAAAAGACAATTAAACTTCTTCCAACGAAGGAATACTTAAAAACTTTGGTAACAAAGTAGTAGTAATATTCGTTGATTAGTATATTGGTATATTGGTGGTGTTAAAAATATAAATATCACTAATATTACCAATATACCATTCGCTACTTCCTAAACAAAAGTGGCGCGTGATTCAACAATATACTTTCGCAATTCATTCGCTTCGTTGGCCGTTTTTTCATCATGATAAAGTTCAAGATGATGTTTTTTATACGCCAATTCGCTACACCGATGATAGAAGCTAATTGATTTTAGAAAACCACCAATGCCCTGCTTGGATAAGGTTTGAAGGTGATGAGCTGATCGTTTTCTGCCTGATAGGGCGACCTCATACTGGCTACTGGTTAAGACCCCCGCTTCCACTTCTTCTTTTAAATACTCCTTAATCCAGCGCCGCTCTTGGGTGAGGGCCCAGATCATGATGGCTAAGAGGAGCCAAACTCCACCCCAATCAGAGGCTAACGCGACGAGGCACAGCAAATTGCCAAAGGAGACGGAGAAGTTGTGTAGGAAGTGAAGAAACATACCCAATCCGTACCCGAGAAACGGGGTAACAAACCGTAATGGGGAAGTGGGATTCATTTTGGCCCAGGCGATACCCAAGCCTATGACGGCCGTAAAGAGAGAGTGATTTAACCCAAAAATGACGGCTCGCATAAAAATGTTAACGCTCCACGCCTCTACGCCACCTTCCGCGAAGACATTTAGGAAGTAGTACACATTTTCAACGACGGCAAAGCCCATCCCGACAACTGCCCCGTAAATAATGCCATCAAGCAGGCTATCAATTTCTGAGCGTCGGAAAAACAAGATAATAACGAGAATGGCCCCTTTAGCCGTTTCTTCGACAGGTGGCGCGATAAAGCTGGCTGCCCAAATGTCACCCGAGTCACCTGCTAAGGCGTAAAGGGGAATGCTCAGGACGGTGTTGAAAATGAAAGAGACGATCACGGCTGGAATTGCACCCCAAAGAAAGGTAACAACTAAAAGCCAAATAGGCTCTTTTTCATATCGGTCGATGGAGTAGATAAGGGTGGTGTAGATAAACGCGGGAATCAATGCCCCAATGCAGGATAGGATGAAAACTGTCGTCTGGCTCATGCTTGCCTCATTTTTGGTTCAGGTCCAGAACTTGCGAAATGTTGCTTACTGAGCCTGTAGATTTGACTGCCAGTACCCATTGAGAGGCTCAAGGTATGTTTGTTCTGATCGAATAAATTTTACAGAATGAACATAGCATCGCCAAAAGAAAAGAAGCGGTATTTCTCAGCAACGGCCGTTTCATACGCCTCGAACATCTTTTCCCGACCCGCAAACGCGGACACCAACATGAGCAAACTTGACTTTGGCAAATGGAAATTTGTAATTAACCGATCAACAGCTCGGTAGCGGTAGCCGGGGTGAATGTACAAATCGGTTGGGCCAGAAAAGGCAGCGACGGGCTTCCACGGGCAAAAATCATCTGCTTCATTAGAGGCGTCTCGCTGGCTGATGGTTTGCAAGGTGCTCTGAATGCCTGCCGAACGCAAAGCGGCCGTTTCTAGCGTGCGCACACTAGTTGTCCCGACGGCGACGAGTCTGCCGCCAGCTAGCTTAGCTTCGTTGATTCGTTTTGCCGTTTCGGGAGAAACTGTGGCCCATTCGCTGTGAATTTGATGCGCTTCGATTTGGTCGACCGCCACTGGCTTAAATGTGTCGAGACCCACGTGAAGAGTGACTGTCTCAAAATGAACGCCCTTATCTCGCAGGGCGAGCAAAAGCTCTCCGCTAAAGTGTAGTCCAGCGGTGGGGGCAGCCGCTGAGCCTTCATAACGGCCGTAAACCGTCTGGTACCGTTCGCTGTCGGATAAGGTTTCGTGGATGTATGGCGGTAGCGGCGTGTGGCCTAGCTGGTTGAGCCAGGCATCGGTGGCTTGATTAAATGTGATTTCACGCTGTGCTCCGTGTAATACGGTCGCTATCGTGGCGCGCACCTCGCTCGGCTGACCCAATTGATCAAACAGCTGGATTTCAGTGCCTTCTTTGATGCGCTTGCCGCCCACCATCGCCTGCCATGCCTGCTCGCCAATTTGCTTGAGCAGAAGAAGCTCGACCTTGCCACCAGTTGCCTTTTGCCCATAAAGTCGAGCCGGAATAACACGGCTGTCGTTGCCAACAAGAATGTCGCCTGGTTCAAAATAGTCAATGATTTGATTGAACGTTTTGTGGGAAATACGGCCGTTTTCCCTGTCTAGCACCATGAGGCGTGAGGCATCACGTTCAGCTAGCGGGGTTTGGGCAATAAGCTCTGCTGGGAGCTGGTAGTCAAATAAGGAAATATCCATTTACTTTCTGCGCGGGGCCGCCCCTTGAGGCACCCAGCCATCTGGCATTTGAGCACCCTCTCCAAAAAAGAACGCTTCGAGTTGAGCAAATAAAAACTCTTGAGCGCGTGGATCGGCTAAATTCAGCCCATAATGATTGATGATGATAGTGGCTTGTCCTTGCCACATTTCCCAGCCCTGCTGAGAAACCTCGTTGTAGAGTCGTTCACCCAGCTCACCGGGAAACGGTGGTCGTGCCAGCGCTTCTAAATCACGACCTAATTTGACGCAGTGAACCATGGTGATTGTTTTTTGAAATCGAGCCATTTAGGCGATCCTTGTTGGTGAGAGGGTGATATGAGTAATATTGGTGATATTAAAACCAATAAACTAATAAATAAACTAATAACCTTCACACTTCCATGAATATTTTGCCAATCCTATTGCTGTTTGCGAAAATCGTCAATATTGGAGGTTAGTTTGCGAATTTTGTATTTTGGAATGCTGGGAACGCTCTCAAGCTTGCCTTTGCTGGCGCTTTTAGAAGCGGGATGTGAAGTTGTTGGTTTGGTGATGTCTGTTGAGCGGGTGCCGCCCTATTTGGTCACTAACGGCCGTTTACCGATCCAGCTGATTAACACCAGCTCGTCGCCTAATCTGCTCTCACAGCACGTCATGACTCTTGAAATTGCGTCTCAACACCAACTGCCAGTTTATGCTGTTCAAAGTTTTAAATCCCCTGAAACACACTATATTCTTAAAGCTCTAGCTCCCGATATCATCTGTGTATCTTGTTTTTCACACCGCCTACCACCTCAAATCTTACAGATTCCTACAGCTGGTTGTTTAAACGTTCACCCCTCACTCTTACCCCAATTTCGCGGCGCGGCGCCCATTTTTTGGGCTTTTCGCCAGGGTGTCCAAGAAACGGGTGTCTCGATTCACTGGATGGATGAGGGATTTGATACAGGGGATGTGGTTGCTCAACGGCCGTTTAGGCTTTCAAATGGCATTTCTGCCCCAGAAACCGAATGGGCTTTAGCTCACATGGGGGGGCAGCTACTTGTGGAAGTGCTCGAACAGCTTGCTGCCAATCAGGTGTCGGCCACGCGCCAGCCCACAGGAGGGTACGCTGCGCCTTGGCCGGCGGCGTCTGATTTTGAACTTGATCTGAGCTGGACAGCCCAGCGAGCGTATAATTTTATGTGGGGGACACAAGGCTGGAAACGGCCGTATTTTATCGTGCTCAACGGGCAAAATG
>JBCCFD010000394.1:0-7783 GCA_039029915.1 Chloroflexota bacterium | reverse complement strand
GGTTCGCAGTGGGATGCTGTTGGCATTTGCAAGCAGGGTTCAAGCCATTGCTTGACCAGCGGCGGAATAAACGTCTCCCGATCCACTGGCTCCCCTAACTTTTTCAATGTATCAATAGACGGCCGTAAATGCTCAACCCCTACCGAGGTCATCTCTAGCCACTGTTCAAAAAACCGAATTGTTTCTTGGAGTAGTTTTTGCATATGGGCCTTTTCGCGTGTCAGCATGTCAGCATGTCAGCGGTTGCAATGTTGCAGAGTTGCAAGGTTGCAAATTTCATCTTGTCACCTTGTCACCTCTTCACCTACTCACTATCACCCCACCGCATCCATAACCAGTTTCTTGAGTTCAAACGCCGTGTTCTCACTCGATGTCGTTGCCACGCCTGAAGGGTCAAGCACGAGAGGGCCGGGAGAATAACCACGGCTCTTCATGCCGCGCTGCACCGAATCAATAATGGTCAAATCCTCAGCAAAGGTCGTGACGCGATCAAGCTCAATTAACTCCCATTGGTCTTCGGTTGGCTCTGACGATTCAAAAAACCAGCTTCGGTAAACAACGGTATTATTAACATCTTGAGGAAACCAATGGTAGGTGTTCACAACCCCACCGGGATAGATTTGAACGGAGAAAGTGGGCCATAAGTAGAATGAGGCGTACTTGGTGGCATTGGGATCGCTTAAATCAATTTCATACGCTTGCTTACCGCGCGGCTGGGATACGGCCGTATGTAGCAAACAGTTTGTCCCAGGCGCAATGCGGTAGCTTTTTGGATCCACTACCCCCTGAGAAAACGTTTGGTGAACTCCTGGGCAATGGTAGCATTCGTTGTAATTCTCAACCGCGATCTTCCAGTTTGCATTCAAATGCTTCGTATGGTGATAGGTATACACATTGTCATCAATGTTGGGAGCTAGTTCCCGAATACCCACCTCGACCCCCGGATAAGTTTGGGCAATCGGTTTTGCCTCGTTGTCAAGATTCACAAAAATAAAGCCGCAAAAAACCTCCACTTTGAACTGGGAAATACAGACTTGATTGGGGTTGAAACCAGCAACCTGCTCAGACCCCCGCGCCGTACGCAAGCCTCCTTTGGTATCAAACGCCCACGCGTGATAAGGACAAACAATGACCTTTTTATTACCCCGTTGCTCCATGAAAAGCTCATGTGCGCGGTGAGGGCAGACATTGTAGAAGCCCCGCAGCACCCCGTCCCGCCCGCGCATAATGACAATACTTTGGTCAATTAAATCGAGCGTAAAAAAGTCGCCGTTATTTGCCACCTGTGATTGATGACCTACATAAATCCAATTTTTAAAAAAGATGTTTTCAATCTCTTTTGAGAAGATATCCTTTTCTGTGTAATATTTTGGATGCAGGGCGCGTTCGATCATTGAGTCCTCCTGTGTAAATAAGTGTCACGTGTCAGGTATCAGGTGTCACGTAAAAAATCTGCGTCATTTGCAAAATCTGCGGAATCTGCGTTTTATTTACATTCATTTGTTGGTGCCGCACCGCGGCATGTGCTCTCCTTTGAAAACAGTTTGTCAGTTCGTCAGTATTTCAGCTTATCCGCTGTTAGGTTACAAGTGGCCGTGTGACTCATTGCTCATCTCTACGGCCCAACGATGCCGCTTTCTAGGATGCCGTCGAAGATAAATTGGACGGCAAGGGCGACCAGCAATACACCAAAGACGCGCGTAATGACCTGCAGACCCGTCACCCCAAGCAATCGTTGCACCTGTGTCGCTAGCAGTAATAGCAATAATGTGAGCAATAATATGCCGGCGATAGCAATGGCAACGGCCGTTACCTCAGCCGGATCGCCGTTTGTGTTGGCCATCAGTAAAATTGAGGCCCCCATCGCCCCTGGGCCAGCAATCAGGGGGGTTGCCAGTGGGAAAACTGAAATGTCCTGCTTGTTTTCAGCCTCTTCCTCTTCTTCATCAGTGGTTGATGTCCCGCCCGAGCTTCGCGCAAATACCATGTCAATACCAATCAGCAATAACAAAATCCCACCACCCGTGCGGAAGGCGGCTAGCGATATGCCGAGCTGGGTCAACAGCAGCTGCCCCACAAACGCGAAAACGAAGAGGATAATGCCACCGACGATGACGCCTTTAACGGCCGTATTCCGTCTGCTGCGCGGTGTATCATCAGCCGTCAGCACCGCAAAAACGGCCGCTACGTCAACGGGACCAACGGTGGCAAACAGGGTCGTAAATGCAACAATTAATGTTTCAGCCATAAGTTTTATGCCAAATCAGCAATGACGCTTTCGATAATATCCAGCCCTTCGAGTAGCTGTGCTTCATTAATAATCAACGGTGGACCGGTAAAGATAATGTGCCCTTTAACCAGCGTGCTCAGTCCGCGAGACATCAGCATCGGCTTGATTTTGTTTTGCAGGTCAGCATCTATTGGCTCTTTTGTTTGGCGGTCTTTCACCAATTCGATACAGCCGTATAAACCGGAACCGCGCACATCCCCCACGATGTCATATTTGGCCTTTATCTCTTCCATGCGGGCCAGCATCACCTTGCCCAGTTTGGCTGAATTTTCGACTAGATTTTCTTCATGATAGACGTTGATAGCGGCAACGGCCGTGGCGCACCCCAAAGGATGTCCGTTGTAAGTCAACCCAGCCCACAGCTTTTCCTTGCCTAACTTTTCCATCATCCGATCAGAGACCGCGACGGCTCCTAACGGCACATAGCCGCAGGTGAGTCCTTTGGCCATGGTGATCATGTCAGGAATGACATCCGTGTGCTGCACGGCAAACCATTTACCCGTTCGCCCAAACCCCACCATGACCTCATCGCACACCAGCAAAATGCCGTGCCGATCGCAAATCTCGCGGACGCCCTCTATATATCCTTGGGGATAATCATGATACCCACCGCCGCTACCGGCTAGGGATTCCAGAAACAGGGCCGCAATGTGCTCTCCACCTTCGTACTCGATAAGGTAGCGTAAATGGTCAAGCGCGTGTGCCAATAAGTCAGCCTCTGAAACGCCGCGTGGCGGATGATAGGGAAATGGATCGGGGAAATGAACGACGCCAGGAATACCCGGCTCAGCGGGCGCGCGACGGTTGTCACCCGTTAATGAAATAGAGCCCATGGTGGCTCCGTGATAGGAGCGGTATTTAGCGAGGATTTTGTGTCGACCCGTGTAGAAACGGGCAAATTTAATCGCGTTTTCGTTGGCGTCGGCTCCGCTGGTGGTGAAGAAGATTTGGTTTAAATCACCTGGGGTTATAGCCGCGATGGCAGCGGCTGCTTCTACTCGGGCGGTCGTGGCAAACGCTGGATGAATGTAGCACATCTTGTCGGCCTGTGCTTTGATGGCAGCGACTACTTTGGGATGCTGATGTCCTAAGTTCAGGTTGACAAGTGCAGAGGAAAATTCTAAATAACGGTTGCCGTCGACGTCCCAAAAGTAAACGCCTGCGCTTTTTTCAACAACGAGCGGGTTCGTTGCATGGTTCACTGACCAACCACGAATAACGTGTTTTTTGTCGATCTCTTTGATATTGTGCATTCCTTCTCCAGTTTTAGCTTAGGCTTGTCAGCATTTCAGCAATTCAGCTTGTCAGCTGCTTTCACCCACATTCCCCGCGCTAAATTACGGGTCTAACTAGCCACTACCCACTACCCACTTACCATTGCCCGTATCGCAACGGCCGTATCCAACATTTGCTGAGTCAATTTAGCGCGATCAATCACCTTATTAAATCGGAAGGACGGCATGCTGAGATAAATGGCGACAAATCGCTCAGCATTTACCGATTGGATAGTAGCCCCAATCGAAGTTAGTCCATCTTCCAATTCATCAATCGTCCACGCGACCCCTTCTTGTCGAATTTGAGCCAATTCAGCCATTAGCTCGGCTTCGTCTGTTTTTGTGGCTGAGGCGACAGGATGAAGCGGCGTTTGGAACTGTCTTTCCAGTTTAACTTCATCCAATTCAGCCAGATACAGCTTTCCCGTACTGGTAACGTGCAGCGGAAAATGATTTCCTGTCCAATCTCGTATTTGAATGTGATGATCGCTGGGAATTTGGTAGAAAACGATACATTCATCCCCTTCAACCGTGGTTAAACCAACTGCCTCTTGGGTGATATTGGCCAATTCGCGCAGGCAAGGGGTAGCTAAACTTATAATCTGTTCTGTCCACGGGGCGCGGTTGGCAAGCCTAACGATTCCTTCTCCAATCATCAGCTTGCTCTCGCAGCGGGTAATGGCTCCCACGTGTTCAAGGGTGTTCACAATGCGCGATGTGGTGCTGGTGTGTAGTGCCGTCTCCTTGGCAAGCTCCCCCACAGTGATACCGTTGGCTCGACCGTGAACCACGTTAAGGATTTGAAAAGCCCGCTCGATTGACTGCACCAAGTCGCTCATAATGTGAAAATTCCCATAATGCGGGAATTTTAATCCTTTTTTTTTATCCGTCAAGCATTAAAATGCTGTATCTCAAAATACATGTAAAAAGGCGGGTAAGGTTAAATACAATAAATCGCTTAAAGAACGATTCCCGCCTATATTTTCATGCAGAGACTGCATAACAGTTCCTCTCCAACCGCCTATCCCCGCATTTACACGTCATTGAAGATTTTTGAAACGGTGTCATCTATCTCGGACAGCCGGATGAGTTATCCTGCATGAAATTGACTTTTAGAAAATCTTCTACTTCATCAAAGTTGTCTAAAACGGAGGCATGATCACCATTGACGGCAAGATGATCGACAAAGTGAGGAAAATCATTTTCCGAAAGCCGGTGAACCATTGATTCTGACATCTCAGTAGAAGGCCAAACTTCATCTCTCGTTGCTGAAACGAAAAATATCGGTCCGTTAATATTTTCTACCTGAATTGATGCGTTCCTCACTGCAACATCATTTTCTAACATTTCTACTCAAGCACCTCTCAAATCGCCTTTTATCAATGCTGGTGTAGCGGACCACGGAACCGGAACGAACTCAAGGGATTCCCCTTCTAGGGAAAAGGAGGGTGTATTCATTGCAATCGTCGATGCTGCGAATACTGCATTACCTGGAACCATCGCAACGACTGCTTTTATATCTGAATATTCACTTGCCAGCAGTAAGGCCAGTTTAGCTCCCTTTGAGCCGCCAATCAAAGCGATACACTGCTGGTTAATCTTAGGATCGTTGGTTGCGTCGATAATTGCTTAGTGAACCCCTTCGAGAGAGATTCGATCAATCTCTTTTGGTGTGCCTTCTATGCCAAAATATCCAACTGCAAGGAATGCATAACCATGGGATAGAAACTCATTTCGCTGAGCAGCCCAATAACTACTCGCCCATGCATTCCCACCTTCCGAGCCGCCAAGTCCGACAATCAGGGGCTGACCTTCACCTTCACCAACAAATAATTCTGTTTGTACCTTTCCATGATTTTCAGGAAGATTTTTAGTATCAAAACTGACAATCAAATAGCCATAAAGAAAAATTGATAAGACAAAAATGGTAAATATCGAAAATATTCCCCACTTACTGATTTCTTTTGTTTTGCTCATTTGTATGTAATCCTTTGAAGCAGATTTATAACTGCAACCCTGATGGTCACCATCAGACGGGAGATGTTCCTTTAAACTGACTGCGATACAAGTTATCGTAATAGCCATGCCTATCTAACAGAGCATCATGCGTGCCGCGCTCATTAATCTCACCGTTTCGCAAGACCAAAATCTGGTTTGCCTCACGAATGGTTGACAGCCGATGCGCAATCACAAAACTTGTGCGTCCCGTCATCAAATTGAGCAAAGCGTCCTGAATTTGCAATTCTGTACGGGTGTCTACGGACGAGGTGGCCTCATCAAGAATCAGAATGCGTGGATCAGCCAAAATCGCTCGGGCAATCGCCAGAAGTTGCCGCTGGCCTTGGCTGATGTTCTCTGCTCGCTCTGATAGCTCGGTACTGTACCCATCTGGTAACCGCTTGATAAAGCCATGTGCATTTGCTAGTTTTGCTGCTTCTATAACTTCATCATCAGTTGCGTCGAGACGGCCGTATCTGATATTTTCCATCACCGTGTCAGAAAAGAGATAGGTATCTTGCAGCACAATGCCAAGCTGCCGCCGCAGGCTGTCCTGCTGGACATCCCGAATCTCAGCGCCATCGATCCTGATCGTTCCCTTTTCAATGTCATAGAAACGGGTCAGCACATTGATAATTGTCGTCTTGCCCGCACCGGTAGGGCCGACAAGCGCAATCATTTCGCCCGGCTGAGCGGTGAGATTGATATTCTTCAAAATCGGCTGACCGGAAATGTAGCTAAAGTCGACATCATCAAAGATAACTTCACCCTCAATGTGTCCAAGCGGTGCGGCATTTGGCTTATCAAGTACGTGCGGCTCCATGTCGATCACATCGAAGATGCGCTCAGCACCAGCCAACGCCGAAACGATCGTGTTGAACGTCCCGCCAATTTCCATGAGTGGGAAGCTCAGTCGGCGGGTATAGTCGATCATCGTGGTGATCGCGCCAATTGTTACACTTACGGCTGGAAGCATACCTAATGCCAAGAATGCACCGGCCGCAACGACGACGGTCACATTCAGATTACCAAGCACAAACAGGACCGCTCCCATAAACGTTGCCAGCAGATTGGCACTAACGGCCGTATTTCTCGCCGCTTCATTCGCCGCTACAAAATCATCCAGCGAGTCACCTTGATGGCCATAGGCAATGACGACACGCTGGCCGGTGATATTTTCCTCCATCAGCCCGTTGAGTGTCCCCAAGTCCATCTGCAGCTGGCGGAAGCGCGGCCCTAGCTGGCGCATGATCAAGAACATGATGCCAAACATTATCGGGAGGACAACCAAAGCGGCTCCAGTTAGAATCAGGCTGGTTAGAAGCATCCCGAGCAGTATCCCTACCAGCGTTCCCATACTACGCATAAACGAGACTAAGTTGGTCGTCAGCAAATTGTTGAGCCCGTCCATATCGTTGGTCATGCGGCTCATCAGATCACCAGCCGACTGCTGATCGTAATATTTCAGCGACAGCTTCTGCATTTGGGCAAAGAGATCCTGCCTCATCTGCGCCAGCGTTCTCTGAGCGACCCAGGCCATCATGCGATCAGAAACAATGCCCGAGACCCACATCCCCGTATAGACCACAAACATCCAGGTGATGATGCGGGCTAATCCGGGCAAATCCCCCTGCAAAATGTAGTCATCGATGGCAACACCCAAGAGAAATGGACCAAGCACATAAAAAACTGAGTAAGCAATCACGCTCAGGCCAACAATTATCAATTGCAACCGATATACCTGCATATAGTTAAGCAGCCGTTTTATCGATTCCCACATGTTCTTAGCGCCAACGCCAGATAGTTCTTCAACCGTATCCATTCTCCTACTCATATGCCACCTCCAACTCGAAAGCATCAAGCTTCGCACCTTCACCTAACTGCGAATCGTAAATTTCTTTGTAGATTGGGCTGCTCTCAAGCAGCTCCTCATGTCGACCTTCTGCTACTAAGTGCCCTTGGTCAAGAACCAAAATCTTGTCAGCCGTTAGCACCGTTGAGATACGCTGCGCCACCACAAAAACGGTGCTATTCGCCATTAGCCCAGCCAAGGCTCCCTGAATATTTGTTTCTGTCTCGGCGTCTACTGCGCTAGTTGAATCGTCTAAGATCAATATTTTAGGCTGAACGCACAGCGCCCGCGCTATGGCCAAACGTTGCTTTTGCCCACCGGAGAAGTTCTTGCCGCGCTGTTCAACTCTTGCATCGAGCCCACCCTCTT
>JBCCFD010000393.1:0-7791 GCA_039029915.1 Chloroflexota bacterium | reverse complement strand
GCTAAATTTGCAACACCCTTCTCCATTTAGCATACAGGTAAGTTGTTTAACTGGCGTATTTAAAACCGAAATCATCAGCTCTTTGTCGATGGCACAAATTTCAGCATGTTTTTGCCCAACGGAAATGTATGGGCAACTATATTCGGTGATTTGATAGCCATCTTCAGTTTTTTCCCATTTGGCGAGAAACCCTTCCTTTTTTAGAAGCATCATCAAATAGTCAAGACGTTCTTCAAATGGAAGCCCTTCAAACTTTTCCCGATGCTCTTCTATAGTTTGATCAACTAATCCTGCAAATAGTACATGAACCATTTCAGGTGAAAGTTGGTCTTTGATTGAATTGATGAGTCGATTGGTCAAGCTGTAATATTTTTGAGGGAAGAGTTCCTGTCCAGCATCAGAGAGTGAATAAGTATAATACGGCCGTCCAACCTTACGCCTTACTTTTTGGACAACAATTAGGCCATCTGCCTCGAGGTGTTTGATATGGTGTCGAACTGATATAGGAGAAATATCCGCCGCAACGGCTAAATCTTCAATCTTCGCCGATGGGGAGGCTTTAAGTGTTTCTAAAATAACGTCGCGTGTACTTATCTTTTCTTTGCTTGTAGCAGATTTCACGATAAAATCCTGTGCCTTATTGCACAACTTTTGGTGCTTTATAGACAAAAAAAGTATAGCAATCCCAAAAAACTTTGTCAATTTTATCTATTTTTATGAGAAATATCATAAATATTGACGTGGCCTAACCGCGTTGTTATAATTTTGTACAGGTTTTTTAAAATATTAAAGGCTTGTTTTCATGTTTTAATGTAGATGTTTAGCAAATAGCCTCCTGTATATAAAGACGATTTAACAGGAGTTCAATGCAAAATATCGATTGTCAGATTAGAAAACAAGCTGATATTTAGGAGATTTAGAGTTCAATGACTGCATTAGAAATTCGCAATTTGCATGCTAGCGTGGCTGACCAACCTATCTTAAATGGAATCGATTTAACGATTAAGGCTGGTGAAACGCATGCACTAATGGGACCTAACGGTTCTGGGAAAAGCACCCTCGCTTATACCCTTGCTGGCCACCCGTCGTACGAAACAACAGCTGGCCAAGTTATTTTTGGCGGTGAGGATTTATTGGAGCTTGAGGCGGATGAACGCTCTCGGGCTGGTCTTTTCTTGGCTTTCCAATATCCAGCTTCGGTACCGGGTGTAACCTTGGCAAAATTCCTCCGGCAAACAATTAGCTCTCGCATGCAGGCTGAAAATCCTGATAGCAAGGGCATCTCCATTCCAAAATTCCGCAAACTTCTTAAAGAAAAGATGGATATGTTGGGTATCGACCATAAGTTCGCAGGTCGATATCTGAATGAGGGCTTTTCTGGTGGTGAGAAGAAGCGAGTTGAAATTTTGCAAATGGCTGTTGTCGAACCCCAAATCGCTATTATGGATGAGACAGACTCTGGTTTGGACATCGATGCTCTTCGGATTGTGTCAGAAGGTGCTAATCGCTTGCGGGAACAGCATAATATGGGTGCTTTGATTATTACTCATTACAATCGTATTTTAAACTACATGCGACCTGACCATGTTCACATTATGCTCAACGGCCGTATCGTCGAAAGTGGCGATGCAGATTTGGCCTTAGTGCTAGAAGAACGTGGCTACGATTGGATCCGTGAGAAGCACGGTGCTGCCGAGGAGGTATAACGATGTCTGCTAATGATGAT
This sequence comes from Chloroflexota bacterium, assembly GCA_039029915.1. Taxonomy (GTDB): domain Bacteria; phylum Chloroflexota; class Anaerolineae; order Promineifilales; family Promineifilaceae; genus QQUD01. The sequence goes on along the minus strand of JBCCFD010000393.1, from coordinate 6,065 downwards.
ATTTCACGTGAATTAACTGAAGAAGAAATTGTATCAGAAGTTAATCAAGACTATGCTGAAAAGTATGGCTTTGCTGATGAAGAAGATTATGTGTTTAAAGCCGAAAAAGGCTTGACCAAAGAAATGATTGTGGCGATGTCTAAAATGAAGAACGAGCCAGAATGGATGCTCGATATTCGCCTAAAATCGTATGAACATTTCCTCGAGCGCCCAATGCCAGATTGGGGTTCAGACCTTGGTGGGATTGATTTTGAAGATATTTATTACTATATCAAACCAGCCGAGCGCCAAGGAGATACCTGGGAAGACATACCAAGTTATATTAAAGACACATTTAATAAGTTAGGGATTCCTGAAGCAGAACAGAAATTCCTTTCTGGGGTTGCCGCCCAATACGAATCTGAAGTTGTTTATCACAACATCAAGAAAGATTTGGAAGATAAAGGGGTGATTTTCTTAGGGATGGATGATGGCTTGGCTCAATATCCTGAACTGGTTAAAGAATATTTTGCAACAATCATCCCTCATAATGACAATAAATTTGCGGCTTTGAATACGGCCGTATGGTCAGGCGGCAGCTTTATTTATGTACCTCCTGGGGTTCAGGTAGAAATGCCGCTTCAGGCATACTTCCGCATCAATGCGAAGAACGTTGGTCAGTTTGAGCGAACGCTAATCATTATTGATGAAGGTGCATTTGTGCACTACGTGGAAGGCTGTACTGCCCCTATCTACTCAGAAGATTCACTACATTCGGCTGTTGTTGAAATTATTGTTAAGAAAGGCGGCCGATGCCGCTACACCACCATTCAAAACTGGTCAAATAATGTATACAACTTAGTAACCAAGCGAGCGATTGCCGAAGAAAACGCCACAATGGAGTGGGTTGATGGTAACTTAGGCTCTAAGATAACCATGAAATACCCCGCCGTTTATATGACCGGTGAAGGCGCTCATGGTGAAATCCTGTCGATTGCGTTTGCAGGCACCGGACAGCATCAAGATGCTGGCGGTAAAGTGGTGCATGCCGCTTCAAACACCACCAGCCGCATTATTTCCAAATCAATTTGCAAGGATGGCGGACGCTCCTCTTATCGTGGCCTGCTAAAGGTCAACAAGGGGGCCACTAGCTGCAACTCCAATGTGGTTTGTGATGCGCTGCTTCTCGATGAGATTAGCCGCTCCGACACTTACCCGTATATTGAGATCGAGGATGAAGATGTCAATATTGGGCATGAAGCGTCCGTAAGTAAGGTCGGTGAAGAGCAGCTCTTCTATCTGATGTCTCGCGGTATTGATGAAGAGACTGCCATATCAATGATTGTGAACGGCTTCATTGAGCCATTGGTGCGTGAACTGCCAATGGAATACGCAATTGAAATGAACCGACTCATCCAGCTTCAAATGGAAGGGTCGATCGGTTAAAAAAAGGATGAAGGATAAAGGGTGAGGTGTCATCTTCATCCTGCTATCCTCTGCCTTTTGCCTTTTAAATACTATGTTTACAAAAGACGCAGTTAAAGAATTGTCTGCTTCATTAAACGAACCTGAGTGGATGCTTCAGTTCCGCTTAAAGGCGTTCGATCTTTTTGAAGCATTTGAAATGCCCACCACTTCAGATGAAGCGTGGCGACGCACCAATCTCCGTCGATTCAAGTTAGACAAAGCAAGCCCGACCCTAAATGGGGTTGTCGCATCTGATGCAGATTTGCCTGAGTTCCTTGGAAACCAGCTAACCACTGATGAGGCTGGCGGCAATATGCTTCAGGTTGATGGTGTAACGCGCCAATTTGAGGTTAGCAGTGAGTTAACGGATCAAGGGGTTATCTTTTGTGATATGCATACGGCCGTTAATGAACACCCCGAACTCGTTCAAAGATATTTTATGACGGACGGTGTTAAGGTGTCGGACGGTAAGTTTGCTGCCCTACACGGTGCGTTCTGGCGTGGAGGTACATTCTTATACGTACCTAAAAACGTGAAAGCCTCTGCCCCAGTGCATACGGTCTTATGGTCTGGAAATGGCAAAACCTATACGCATACTTTAGTCGTTGTTGAAGAAGGTGCAGAAGGTGTTTTCATGGATGAATATGCATCTGGCTCAGGTAAAGAGCAGGCCTTCCATAACGGTGTGATTGAATTGTTAGTCGGTGACAATGCCAACCTGATCTATGCTGGTCTGCAGGATTTTGGTACTAACATGTATCAATTTAACCATGAAGTAGGGCGCGTTGGTCGCGATGGCAAACTTGATTGGGTGACTAGTATGATGGGTACCCGGCTAACCAAAGCGTTCCAAACACTTGAGCTAGACCAGCCGGGCGCGTGGGGACGCATGTCGGGAATTTTCTTCACAAACGGCCGTCAGCACCTTGATTTAGATACACAACAAAATCACAATGCTGGTGATACCGTCAGTGACCTTCTCTACAAAGGGGCACTGCGTGAAAACTCGCGAACGGTTTGGCAGGGAATGATTAAAGCTTTACCCGGGGCTCAAAAAATTGATGGATTCCAAGCAAACAGAAATTTAATGCTTGATAAAACAGCTCGCGCCGACTCAATTCCAGGTCTGGAAATTGAAGCGGACGACGTGGCCTGTACTCATGCATCAGCTATTGGTCAGCTTGACCCTGAAGAGATTTTCTACTTAATGAGCCGAGGTATTCCTAGAAAAACGGCCGTTGAGATGTCTGTTCAAGGGTTTTTCGATCCCCTAATGCGCCGAATTCCTTTTGAAGGAATTCGGGACCGTATTTTTGACCGGATCGTCGAGAAAATTGGCTAAGTTTAGTAAAAATCCTAGAACCATGTTTTATTTTCACCATATTAATTACTGTACTTGTATTAAGCGAGGGTAGCTTTCGCCGGCCTGTTAATGCTAGTATTCAAGGCAGTTACCCTCGCCGAACTCAGGAAAAGGGCAGGGTAACTGCCTTTTTGTTCTTATTTTGCTATAAACAAACGCTTACGGTTTTGTTTTGTAGATGGTTGAAAATAATTTTCAAAAACTTTTAGAGTCTTTGCCATGTCAAATGGAGAAAAAATGAATAACAAAGGATATGCAAATCCAGAAATTTTAGTAAGCACAGATTGGGTTGCTGAAAATTTATCAAAGACCGATTCAATTCGACTGGTTGAATCAAATGAAGATTTACTGCTGTATCGAACAGGGCACATTGAAAATGCAGTCCATATCGATTGGGTCAATGATTTAAACGATGCAATTCGGCGAGATTATTTAGACGAGAGTGAATTTGCTGAGTTGATGGCTAAAAATGGTATCAGTAACGACACCACTGTAGTTTTCTATGGCGATAAAAATAACTGGTGGGCAACTTATGCTTTTTGGGTCTTCAAGCTGTTTGGGCACGCAGACTGCCGCGTGATGGACGGTGGACGTAAGAAGTGGCTTGATGAAGGACGTCCAACTGTTAAAGATGCGCCTTCATTCGCAGAAACGAGCTATGCACCGCAGGCTCGGTCAGATTATAAAATTCGGGCATTCCGTGATCAGGTGTTAGCTCATGTGAATGCCAATCAGCCGCTGGTTGACGTGCGTAGCCCGCAAGAGTTTAGCGGTGAACTGCTTCATATGCCGGGATCAGCCCAGGAAGGAGCGCTGCGTGGTGGTCATATCAAAGGGGCTGCCAATGTTCCTTGGAGCCGAGCTGTCGCTGAGGATGGTACCTTCAAAACTGCTGATGAGCTTCGAGCCATCTACGAAGGTGAGAAAGGACTCAGCCCTGACAATAGCGTGATTGCTTATTGCCGAATTGGCGAACGAAGTTCACATTCATGGTTTGTGTTAACGTATCTTTTGGGCTATCCCAATGTTCGAAACTATGATGGTTCATGGACGGAATGGGGCAATTTGGTCGGGGTCCCAATAGAAAATCCTAGCAAAGCGTAGCTTTGCATTGACGATTTGCAATTGACGATTTATGTAAAATACTAATTTATCTATCGTCAATTGTAAATCCAAAATCGTAAATCGGAAATATGTTAAATATCAATAAAGTCAGAGAAGATTTCCCTATATTGCAGGTAGAAGCACACCCTGGTGTGCCTTTGATTTATTTAGATAGCGCAGCTTCTAGCCAGAAGCCAGCACCCGTTATTAATGCGATGAATCAATATTACGAAATGTACAATGCGAATGTGCATCGTGGAATTCATGCATTATCAGAAGCCGCGACAAATGCGTATGAAAATGCTCGTGAGCGGATTGCCAAATTTATCAACGCGCCTGATTCAGCAGAATTGATTTATGTTCGCAACGCAACTGAAGCATTTAACTTAGTCGCTTATTCTTGGGGAAGAGCTAATCTTGGTCCTGGGGATGAGGTGTTGATCACAGAAATGGAGCATCATGCCAATATTGTGCCTTGGCAAATGATTTGTGCTGAAAAAGGGGCAACGCTCCGATATGTCCCATTTGCGGAGGACGGTACTCTCGATTTGGCGAATTTGGATGAGCTGTTGAATGATAAGACTAAGCTGTTTTCATTTACGGCCGTTTCGAATGTATTCGGTACAGTTAACCCAACTAAGAAACTCATTGATTCGGCTCATGCTGTGGGGGCGCTAGCCATGATTGATGCTGCTCAATCCGTTCCTCATATGCCTGTTGATGTCCAAGCGCTAAACTGTGATTTTCTTGCCTTTTCAAGCCATAAAATGTGTGGTCCTACGGGGATGGGTATTTTATACGGCAAGCGGGAATTACTTGAGGCGATGCCGCCGTTTATGGGTGGTGGTGATATGATTCGGCGTGTTTCTATGGAAAAGTCAACCTATGCGGATTTACCCCATAAATTTGAAGCAGGTACACCCAGTATTGCCGAGGGCATTGGACTCGGTGCAGCTGTTGATTATTTATCGAGTTTGGGTATGGAAAATGTTCATGCGCACGAGCAATTTATAACGAATTATGCTGTTGAAGCCTTGAGTGAAATACAGGGATTAAAAATTATTGGTCCCCCTGCTGCCCAAAGAGGAGGTGTGGCTGCTTTTGAAATAGAAGGGTTACATGCTCATGATATTGCCGAAATTGTCGATAAAGATGGCATCGCTGTTCGAGCTGGCCACCATTGCGCCATGCCGCTACATAAAAGACTTGGCCTTAGCTCGACTACACGGGCAAGCTTTTACGTTCATACAACCACAGAAGAGATTGACAAGCTGATTGTTAGTCTTAATCGAGCGCGCGGGATTTTTAGGTTATAATCTGGGAAAGAAAAGAGTAGAGAGATTATGATAAGAGAAACTTAGTTGATACCCATCTCTTCTCTATTCTCTCTTCTTAATTAGGTGAATTATGGACAGTAGCATTTATCGAGAACAAATTATTGATCTGTATGAGAACCCTCTCAATTTTGGTGAGTTAGAAAATCACGATTTTTCCTATGAGGAAGATAATCCACTTTGCGGTGACGAAATTCGCATTGATGTCAAATTAGATGAAAATGATCGAGTCGCTGAGGTGGCTTGGAGCGGGGAAGGTTGTGCCATCAGCCAAGCTTCAGCGTCATTGCTCACTGAAGAAATCAAAGGAATGAGCCTCGAACAGGTGCGCTCATTTGATAAGGATACTTTACTGGAGTTACTTGGTGTGCCGCTGAGCATGGCCCGTGTAAAATGCGCTTTGCTATCGCTTAAGGTGCTTAAGGCTGGGTCTTATGGCATTCCAGATAAAGGGGAAATGCGTAAGAATCAGTAAAAAATAGAGGTTGAGGGTAGGGGGAAGCAATTGACTTGTGCATTTGTCATGCTAAATACAAAATGCCCTTCTTATTTCTCTTCTCTTGCCTTTCTTCTAAGCCACTATGAGTCAATTTGTGAAAGTTACTGAAGTTGAAAATTTACCTGATGGAGAGCGTATTTGGCATGAGCTTGAAGAAGAAATAGCCGTTATTTTTAACGTTAGCGGTGAATTTTTTGCCATTGCAGATTTGTGCTCTCATGATGATGGTCCGTTAGAAGATGGTTCCCTAGAGGGGTACTCTGTAGAATGCCCTCGACATGGGGCCTGCTTTGATATCCGGACTGGGGAAGCCCTTAGT